>NZ_JAAIXZ010000005.1:0-310778 GCF_010894435.1 Pyxidicoccus trucidator
GCTGCTTCGAGGTACACTCTGTTTTCACCGCGTAGCTCCTGTCGATGGGTGGAAAGCCTTGAGAACTCTCCAGTTATCGGTCGGTCGCTACGCGGTGTCCCCTCTACCCGTGATCGATCCGGGCTAGGCGAACTCAGCAGACGCGCTGGAGCAGTATTGGGATGACGCACTGAATTGGCCAATGTGCACGCCAAATGCAAACTTTCGCCTTACTGGACTCAACGTCCGCCTATGTTAATCGGGCTGATTCCACCAAGGCCCTAGTCCCTCAAATATCCTTCGGCCGAGAAATTGTTTGTCGAGCTTTTTTTCGCGCTTCTTCATGGCGCCGCTCAGATTGTCCCAGTTGACCTGGGCGTGAGCCATCTTCAGACTGAAGAAAGCGTCGTCATTTCTAATTGATTGGGTATTATGGTTAATCCAGGCCCAAGCCCGACGGTCAGCCGAATGCTGGAACAGCACCCATGCTGCGTAGCTCTCAACGCTGTCCGTAGCAGTTTGGTAAGAACGCCACCAGTGGTGCGCACAGGCCTCTCTGTAGCGCCATTGAGCGGACTTGCGTCGCAGTGCTTCATGGCCAGTCTGAACTTCGCCCTCCGGCCAAGCGTCGACTACGGGCAGGTTGTTGCCTGCTCTGAATCCGTCTAAGACGACGCCCCGCCTGCGGCGCCAAGCTAAAGACGACGCCTTGTCCGCTTCGATGACTCTTGAAAGCCAATCTGTCTTCCCATTAATAGTGGCGGTAAGCGCAACATTCAAGAAATCCTTGTCAGTGTGGCAGTAACGAAGATCGATTAGCTCTGCGCGGAGTTCTTCCGTTGTCGGTGTGTCAGGCGCTCGGAAGAGTATGTGGATAATCTCGTCCACATTCGCGAGGCCAACAATGCGTGTGTTGAGAGCTGTTCGAAGACTTCGCCATAGAGTCGCGCCAACACTGGCATTATGCCCCAACAGTGCTTCGCACAGAGCAAGGTAGGCAAATTCGGCGAGCCCTACTCGGCGCTTGAAATCGCTCGTGGGACCGTTCATCCCTTCCAGCCATTGTTCCACCAAGTCTGGTGCGTGTTGGAGAACGGGCGCAAAGTCTTTGGCGTCAATGCTCTCCAAGAAGAGGCCTGCCCCCGCTTTCTTGGCTGCTCTGATTCGCTCGACCGCTATTTCGACGGCTCGCTCGTGCGCCCTGAGTTGGGCCTCGACATTTGAGGACGAGTGCAAGTTGGAATTCGAAACCTTGGGGTCCTCATCGTTTCTGCTTGGTGTCACAGAGAACCTGAGCAATCCGGAGTCCTTATCCGTCAGGTCTACAGACAGAGTAGAGCCAATATCCGGGGCTTGGCCTTTCTCTGCTACAAGGAAGCTACCTATGATGCAGCCAGCGAGACGGAGTTCGGCTGGGTGGCCTCCTCGCCGCCGCGCAGCTTCTAAGAGGCGCCACGGTGCCAAGCGTGGCGCGAGCTGCTCGAAGGGCAGGTCGGTCGTGCCTTCGATCAGAGCGCCAGTTCCGAAGTGGTTGATCCAGTGTTCCGCCTCGGCGGACCAGTGCCAGTCTCGTTCCATCAAGGCGCGCCCGAACCGCCTCGCATCCGCTCCTGCGAGTGCTCGGTACGCGAAGCGACGAAGATCACCGTCGGTTCCTTCGGCGAAGCCCATGAGCCAAGACCAAGTAAAGTCGCTAAACGCAATCTGATGAAGGGATATTAGTAAGAGGAAGCTGCTCAATTGTTCCGCTGAGCCGGTGCCAAAACGGCCAATCAGTGTGTCAACCTCATCTGGCGTAGGTCGTTGGAGGATTCGAACGAGGCCTAGAAGGATGTCCTTGAGACCAGCCTTGATAATAGTTTCCGCTTGCGTAATCGCATTCTGGCGATATAGCTCTAATGTCAGCAATTGATTGGCGGCATAAAGCTCGTGAAGACCCTCTTCTTCGCGGCCGCTGAGTCGCAATGTCTGCGCCGCCATGGCCTCCGTCTCCTTGGCAAGGATGAGGTGCGCAGTGCCATGGAATGCATCCCAGTATCGGGAGGCGAGTGGGCAGGTGGCAAAACTCCGCAGCTTCCGGCATACAAGGTCAGCAAAGAGGTCGGGCGCGCACCGCGCCAACACCAGCTCCAGTTCCTCGAATTCGTGGTCCTCGGACGTGCGATGGTTCTGCCGATGAATTTTGTCCACGTCAACTGAAGCTGCAGCGGCGCGAACCTCTTCCACGAAAGCTGCCGGTGGCACGAATGTTGGATCGAACCACAATTCATGCGTCCTTTGAACCCGAACGGGGAGCCGCACAGTGGTGTCGTTCAGTGCTTCCTCGGCATGGCGCCGCTCCAGCGGAAAGTAGCTCTTGCTCGGATGCGGCAGATAGTCTTTCGCGTATGTACTGCTGCGATCTAAACCAGGATCGATCTCGACTGCGGCCGTGTCGTCCTTTTCCTCGCCGGTCAACCACAGCAGCAGCGCCGCCGCACGAACGGGCAGCGCCGGATTCACGCCGGCCTCCGGTGTGCGCAATTTTACTGCATCTGACAATGCCCGCAGAGCGTCCGCCGTTTGCGCGGGATCAATTTCGTTGAGGAGACAGAGCCACTTCAGCCCGTCCCAGCCCGGGATGTCTTCTCCAGCAGCCATGGCTATGGCGGCGGCCTCGAATACGGCAGTGATATTGGCGAGTGAGAATCCTTCCAGAATCGATGGCGCCGTCTGTCTCAGTATGCCGTCGTCACGATCAACGAACTGGAGATCCAGCCCGAGCACCTTCAGCGGCCCGGAGGTGTCCACGCCAACTCTTGTAAGAAACCGATTAGACCGGTACCTGCGAGACTCCTCATGCGACTGCTCAATGGGCTTGACGCCGCGAGAAACGACGCTGAACCAGCGTCGAGCCCTCTCCACGATTGCGGAGAGGGCAGAAGGACTCGGACGAGGAATCGCGCGAAGGGCGTTCACTGCCCAGTGGCGGGCGGACGCGTGGGTGTGCGTGCTCGAATGCTCAACAGCATCGAGCAGTGCTTCAAGTAAGTTCGCTGCCAATCCCGCCAGTTCTCGCCGGTGCGCCTCGGTCACGTTTTGAGTCTGTAGCCAAGCTGTCACCAACGCGCCAGCGACTGGAGTATCAGTGGCCCCACCGCGCTCCACGAGGATGGACACCGCCGCGCGGAGAATCTCCGCCCGTTGGTCGAGCCCTGTAATGGGATCCAGCCATCGAGTCAGTTCAGCCTCAATGGTGGCGAACGTCTGCGTTAGCACGGCATCCAGATGCGAGAGCAAGGCAGCGCCTAGTGCATGAGATACGACAGTGGGCTTAAGTTGAAGACTGCCCGCTGGCCCAGATGCGGTGAACTGGCCATCAATAATGTCGCTCAGTCTTGCGAAGACTTCGCGTTCGGACAGGTCCAATCGCTCGGTGGTTTCACCCAACGTTTTTAATGAGAAAGCCCGGACGCCGTCACGGTAGCGACGCGCTATCTCCTGCAGCCAAGATCTCCAGTCTTCCTCACTAAACGACTTTCCGGCGCGGTCGCCGAACGTGTCTCGGCCATACTCCCAAAGCAGGCGGTGCACGGTGACTTGGCCGGCTTCAACCAAACGGTCTCGAAACTTGATCACCAACTTGAACAAGCGCGGCGTGCGCGCCAGATCAATCAGCTCTGGGTGGAGGTCGCCTCGCGTCAGCCCCTCGAAGGCCAGCATCTGATCGAGTTCGCCGCCAAGAGAGACATCGTACGGATCGACCTGAACGAGCACCGCAGGTACGGTGAGGCCGCGCAGTTTGTGGAGACGATCGTCTAAGTGGTGGTTCCGTGTACTGATGATGATCCGGATGCGCCGTTCAAAGGTTTCAGATTGCAGAATCTTTAGTATATGCAACCACGGCACGGATGGTTCCTGGTTCAAGCCATCGAAGAAGACGGTCAGGACAGGTCCTTCGTCACATGGTCGCTTAAGGAGGAGTTCCAGACGCCGCAGCCAGTGATCGCGGTCTCGTATGCTGGTCAGTTCATGCAGGCGGTCTGCGAGAAAACGCTTGATCGCTGTTTCCGAATTGCCGGTGAGTTCCGCCATCGCTGAAGACGGCACAATGAGAACAATTGGCTGTTCGTCTTTGTGGTCTACCAGCCACGCAAGCGTCGCCCACGTCTTGCCGACGCCATCAAATCCCACGACTGAGGCCGGCGCATCGTTTGGGGCTGCATCCTTCCACCACGCCACCAAGCGTTCATGGACAGCGCGTCGTCGAACTTTCCGGTCCCGTGCGCCGCCGGCCACGTCCTGTCCGAGGGCAGCGTTGGAAGCTCTCTGAGAACTCCAGATCTTCTCCAATTTTCTGAGCGATTCCGCTCTCAAAGCCTCGAATCCCAAGCTCCATGCCTGGAGGTCGCGTGAGAGACGCTTTACGACTTCAGCCGAAACGGGCTGCAGCGCTCGGGCAAGTGCGCCTGCATCGGCAGAGAATTCAGCTTCGACGAGGTTGGGATCGGACGCGCAGAGAGCGGCGAGCGAGGCAAGACCATCGGGCTTCCAATCTAGGATGATGATAGGAACACCGAGCGACTCGCCCTTATGGAAAAGGCTCTGTTCAAGCTGCTCTGACACGTCACGCGTAGCGACAAGGATCCAAGCTTCCAACGCTGCGTCCCTGAATAGCGCGTGGTCGATTTCGCCCAGAAGCTCGCGCTCACTGAGGGAGGTGGTGTCGCTGTATTTCTTGCACTCGATTCGAAGCCGTCTGCCTTGTCGTCCAGCTGGCCCGGCGTCACCACCATGCTGGAAGCCTGATTTTGCGACGGCGACCGTAACGCCGAGAAGTCGGCCGATCAGAGCAGCTGCTAAGTTCTCGAGCTTAGAGGCATTGCTTTCTTCTTGGAGTATAGCCTTCAGCCTCCTTTCGTTTTCCCGATCTGTTGTGGTCAGCATTGTGCGCCTATCGATAAGAGTAGTTCGTCGTTCGTAGACTATAGACGGAATGGGGGCCATGGTTGAGGGGGGCGGTCCGGTGCTCGGCACGGGCCGCTGCGGCGGGGCCAGCGCGGCCCCCGGGAAGGCGCCCGCCACAGCGTCCATGCGGGCGGCGAGCGCGGCCAGCGTGGGCGACCCGAACAGCTCGCGCAGTGGCAGGTCCACGCTCGCCACGCCCCGCACCCGCGACATCACCTGCGTGGCCAGCAGCGTATGGGCGGGATAGAAGCCATGTTGAGGGTGAAGGCTGGAGTGGAGGAGCCGAGGAGGGCCGCTGACGAGGGCCGCCCGAGCAGTGAGCGCTGCCGGTGGAGAGGCCGCTTGAGCCCCCTTGGGTACACGCCGGCCCTAGCCACGCTCCGATGAGGTGCGCGGCAGGGGCTTGGCTCTCTTTGCTGTGGCGGCTTGAGCCTCAACACCCGCGGCCTGTGGGGGCTCTAGCGCCGGGGCCAAGCGCGCACCTGCCGTGGGCAAGCCCAGGTGCTCCAGAATCGCGCGCACCCTTCCCGCTTCCTTCACGTACGCCAGCACCCGCCGCCTGCCTCCACACCTCACGCACGCGAACACGTCGAACGCGAACGTCCTCCTGAGCAACTCCGCGAAAGTCCACTCGCGGCGTCTTCTCCTTCAGCGGCTCCTTCCTGGCCGCTGCCTGGGGCGCCACGCTCACCTCTTCCGCACCTGCCTGGGGGAGCGCCACCCTCGCCTCCTCCGCACCTGCATGGGGGACCAGAAATGGCCGCAGTCTCGCGCCTGGAGCGAAGACGCCGTGGAACCTCGTGAGGTTTGTCCGAGGCGGAGGCACCAGCGACGCCACACGCCGTAAAAGTTTTAGCCCGGTGAAGAAGAGGTGCGTGGTGCCGTCGGGCAGCGGGCGCTTCATCCGCCAGGCGATGCGGCTGTCCTCCGCGCGCGACAAGCGCTCCATCGCCAGAGCGCCGCGCGTCCCGTAGCGGCATAGCCGCTCCAGTCTCTGCCTGTCTTTGGCGTGCAGGTGCGTGTTGGCGTGCAGAGAGAAGCCCTCCAGCAAGGCGCACCGGGGGTTGCTTTCGGGGAGGGGCCGCACGTCCACCTCCGTCCAGCGCAGTCGCTGCTGCAGCGCGTGCGCCTGGTACGCCTGCAGCGCGTCCTCATGCCCTGGTGCGGGCAAGGCTCCTCTTTTCTCCAACAGCCGCAGCCCCCGGTGGCGCACCCCCTCAGCAATTGCTCCACCTCTGCTTGCGTGGGCGGCGGCAACGGCGCGAAGCGCACGCCGCCTTCCTGCGGAACGAAAACGCCGTCCGGCACCAGTGAGTGGAAGTGAGGCGTCACTTGCAATGCTGAGCCAGAAAACTGGATGAAAGATACGGCCCCGACCTGCCCTGACCCGGCCCAAGGCGCTCAAGGACCTGGGAAACCCGCGCGTTCGTAGATCCGTGGACGGTTAGAACTTCCACTCCCAACTCAAAAGGGTTGTTGAGCAGTATCCAGGCGAGCTTCTCATCCACCTCCATCCTCAGCTTGGGATCTTCGTGTGCCCCCGCGAGCCTGGTCAGAATTGACTTCCAAGAATGGCTTCAGACATTCTGCGTACCCTCCTACCCCCCCCGAGGTGCACATGCGGAAGCTGTCTGTCCTGGCCGTGCTGATGGTGGCGGCTGGCTGCGTCCCGCCAGAAGGTGAGCAGGCTCCCTTCATGGAGTCCATTGAGCAGTCCGCCACGAGCGGCTGCTACGTCACGGTGTACTGCTCGGACGGCACCAGCCGGACCTGCTCGGGCGCGAGCGCCTGTTCCGCCGCGCCAACCGGGAGCCCTCCCAGCGTCACGTGTGACGGAGTGTCGAGTTCCTGTTCCACGTCGCCTCCGCCCACCGGCTGCACCATCAGCGGCGTGACGTATAGCGCTGGCACCGTCAATCCCAGCAACACCTGCCAGGTGTGCGACCCCGCACGCAGCACCACCAGTTGGTCCAACCGGGACTCCCTTGTGATCAGCTACAACTGCAAGGAGAACTTCGAGGTCTGTCTCGACGGCCCCTGCGGCGGGAACTGGTGCGACTCGGACGCGTACTGCAGCGCCCGCTGCGTGAGTGGCCAAGAGGTGTGTGACGGGTGAGCCTCACGCGGCGGGTGACGTCGACATGAGGGCCCACTGGCCCGCCCTTCCGGCCTGGGACTCCACGAGCTTCGGGCCGGAGGGGAGGGCGGACATTGAACTGGCTCGCGGGCGTCAGGCGTCCCTCCACCCGCGCGCCCTCAGGGCTTCCCTGACCTGCTGAGCCCCTCCACGGCTGCCTCCGCAGCGCGGAGGGTCTTCGTGGGGGCGGCGGGCTAGGTCTTCCGCTCGGGCCGTGAGGATGCGCGCTGCGAAGTAGCGCCGGTGTGCCGCCTCGGCGCTCGAGCTGCCGGGACGCCACATCGTCGCCTTGGCCTTCCAGCGCGCAGGGCGGGTGGAGGCCCCCGGTAGAACGGTCTCCCCGGGACTGCCCGGGCCTTGCCGGCACCCGGGCAGGGCAGTGCCGCGGCTCAGCGCCCGTCCGGGTAGCAGAAGCCGTAGGTCCGGTCGCTGCCACCACTGGCGAGCGGGTAGTTGGCGTAGCCGAGCTCCTCACCCGGGCCACACTCCGAGCGGGCGCGCGCGTAGCGGTAGCACACGGAGGTGCCCGAGCCCGTCACGTCCGCGCAGACGCCCCGCGCGCCCTCCACGCCGCAGAACTCGGCGAAGCCGCCGGGGCACGTCTCACCGATGAGCGCGGGGCTGAAGGCGAAGCCAATGGGCTCCATGACGGACTGCTGGATGCACAGGCCGTAGACGCCGCACACGGTGCCGCTCGGGCAGCCGGGGTTCGGCGCCATGAAGTCACAGGTGGCCAGGCACTGACGCTCCTCGGAGTAGGCGCTGGTGCACGCATGGCCCCGGGCGCAGTCCGTCGACGCGAGCGCGTGCTCGGTTGCGGCCGGCGTGTACGTGCAGGCCTCGCCCTGCGTCTTCGTGCCCAGCGACTGCTCCAGCGTGCCATCGTCGGCCGCGGAGTTGCTGGGGACGCAGGTGGTGCCCGGCATGTTCGCCGTCAGCGAGCCCTCGCGCGGGTCACACCCGGCCTCGCGGACCGTGTTCCACGTCGCGAAGCGAATCCACCGGCACTCGCCACCCGGCACCGGCGCGCTGCCCGTGTACGGCGCCGCCGTCGGCGCCGCCGTCACCGCCTCACGCAGGACGACATTCGCCAGCGCGCCAAGCGTCTGCTGCGGGGACACCTTGAGCGCGAGCAGGAGCAATCCCGACTCGGCGACGAACATCTTCTGCAGCCCGGCCCTGCCGGCGTCCTGGAAACCCCACACACACTGCTCGCAGTTGAAGAGGTTGGTGCCGCCCGCCGACAAATCATACAGGCCCGGCCCCGTATTCACATCCAGCCGGATGCGGGCGGTGTCCGCGACGGTGGGGTCGCCCAGGTTGGTGGTGAACTCACCGCGATACGTCGGCTGCGAGCCCCAGAGCACCGGCGTCAGCTCGGTGCCGTTCTTCAGCTCACCCAGGGTGGTTTCGGTACATCCCGCCGGAGGCGACAGCCGCGCGGTATCCTGCTCGACGGCCTCCATCGAGTCCGGCGGCTCCTGAGGGGCCGGCGCTTCCGTGGAGGGGCCACAGCCCACCATCGCCGCCAACAGGAACGTGCTCCACCGCCACTTGCCCCTGGATGCAATTCCCACATGCTGAGAAGTCATTGATGTCGTCTCCCGTTGTCGGTAGCAGCTCGGCTCGCGCGTCCCCGGACAGGCGGGGACGGCCACGGTGTCGTGGTGGCGAGCTGTCTTTTCAACGGACGAAGGGCCCATGAGTCGCAAAGACTTTCTCAACCCCTGCCTAGATGTTGATGCGGGAGCTGACCGTCCGGATGTCCAGGCCGAGCGCCGCGAACGCCGGGCCCTGGGCGCGTAGCAGTTCCACGAAGCGCGGGTGCACGTCGGCCTCCTCGTTGGACAGGAGGAGGCCGTAGTTCGTCTTGGAGAGCATCCAGGAAATCCACAGCATCTCCGTGGCCGCGTCTGGCGGAGGGGCGACGTCCAGGTCCGCCTCGGTCGACAGCGCCCCGCCTTGACCCCAGCGCAACCCCAGGCAGGTGTACAGCACCTCGCCAGCGTCCTCCCACTGGAGGTTGTTGGCCCACGCATGCCGGAAGGTCGCGAAGTAGATGACGTAGCGGCAGAGCTGCTTGAGCGCGTCCAGCTCTCCCGGCTGGGGCACGTCCGTCCGGCTCACCGCGCTGACCGCCTTCGGCGTCGGCTCCAGCACCTTCTCATCCAGGTTCATGCGCTCCGAGCGCACGAACCAGGGAGCGTCCTTCCCCGGGACTTTCGCCCGAAGGTACCGGCACACGAAGGCAGGCGCGGAGTGGGCCACGAGGTCGTCCGAGAAGCGGCGCACCTCGAGCCACTGCGCCTCCACCTCGGCTCCGTGCTCCGCGAAGAAGGTATCGACGTGCTCGCCGAGCACCTTCCAGAACAGCCCCGCGGCCCGCGCGTAGCGGTGCCCTTCGCACACGGGTGGCGCGGGCGAGAAGCCCCGCCAGTCGTAGCTGCCCAGCAGATGCTGCAGCCGCGTCTCGATGCCCCCCTCGGTCAGCGCGCTGGCCCGGGTGATGTAGCCCGTCGGCCCCACGAGGAACCCGCTGGCCGCGTGATTGATGAGGACCACCTCGCGCAGGTGGGGCATCAGCAGCCAGCGCAGGGGACTGCGCCGCAGGTTCCGGTGGGCCGCGATGGCGTACTGCTCGACGTTGAAGTGGCACTGCCCCAGGTGGTTGCCCAGCTCGGTGTCCAGCGTCGCGCCCACCCGGGCCAGGCGCTTGGCGGCCTCCCAGTCCGCGCCATCCGCGGGCGTGTAGGTCCGGCGTGTCACGGGCGAGCCGGGCGCCGTCGCACCGGGCTCCCGCATTCCCAGGATGATGCGCACCGGCAGCAGCCGGCCTTCCACCAGCCGCAGCCTCACGTCCACGTCGGGCAGGCAGTGGACGCCATCCTGCTCGTACGCGTTCCAGGGCAGGTAGAGCCGGAAGGCCTGGGCGTCCCCGGGGACCTCGGGGTCTCTGTCCAGGAGGGTGGAGAACATGCCGTTGAGCAGCCGCTCTCCGAAGAAGGCGTCACTCCGGGTGGAGCCGGGCGCCTCCCTCTCCATGCGGACCGTCATCGATTCGGGGTAGTCGGCCTGGATGCGGTCCAGGTCCGGCGCGTGTCCCAGGCGGGCCTGGAGCAGGTGCTGGCGCTTGATGAGCTCGATGGGGGCGACGGCCTTCAGCATCGCGAGGGCCCGCCCCGGGGCATAGGCGGTCGGCGGCGTCCCTTCCTCCGTCACGAGCAACCGGGCCAGCGGTGTCCCCGGCTCATATTCCCAGTAGGGCAGCCGGAGGGTGCCGAAGTCGTGGTGGAGCGCACCATGGTTGTCAGGCCCCTGCTCCGAGCCGATGCGCCGCCAGGTCTCCACCACCCGGCCATCCTCGCGGAAGGTGTGCTGGGGCTCGAAGAAGCGGACCTCCAGGTCGGGCAGGTCTCCAGCGCCTGCATCCGCGGGGTCATAACGGATGGAGAAGCCGCCTTCGGCGTCCGTGAAGCACTCGCCCAGGAAGTCGTCGGGAGCGCCGAAGTCCCGGTCCCAGAGCTCGACCTTGAGGTGATGCAAGGGAATGGGGCCGTGGGGGCCGTCCTGCTGGAAGACGATGCGCCCCACGGCGACGGCAGGGAGGCTCGCGGGCTCCCTCGGGGTGCGGGTCGCGCGGACGCGGGGTGCCAGCTCACGGCTGAGGGCCAGCCGCTCCTCGAGCGCCAGACTGGAGTACCACCGGGCAAGCTCCTCGGGCTCGAGGACCTCGTTGCCCTTCCCCCGTCCCTCGAACCCCAGGGACACCATCAGGCGTCGCAGCGCTGTAAGCATTTTCCGTAGAGAGTACCACGGCTTGCAGTGTCTTCTTTTCCCGACCTACCGTCCGGCCCCGTGTCAACCTGAGGGTGCAATGACTGTCGAGTACAGGCTCACGATTCGCACGGACGCGCGGCTCGGCTCGGGGACGGATTCCACCATCTCCGTCGTGCTGGTCGGTACGCGGGGAGAGAGCGGTCCGCACACGCTGGACAAGCGCTTCCACAATGACTTCGAGGCCGGCGCCGAGGACGTCTACGCCATCTCGGCGGAGGACGTGGGCGAGCTGGTGCTGCTGCGGTTCAGCAACTCCGGAGGCGTCGCGGGAGACTGGCTCCTCGACACCGTCTGGGTCAGGTCGGGCGGCAGGAGCTGGTTCTTCCCCTTCTACCGGTGGGTCCTGGGCGGCTCGACGACGGAGGTCCTGGAGGGCTCGGCGCGGCTGCCGCAGCAGGTGAAGAGCGAGCGCGAGGCCCGGGCCCGCCACGAGCAGCTCCAGGTCCGCCAGCGCATGTATGGCTGGCGCCCCGCCGAGGAGACCGCCGAGCTTCCCGGCGCGCTCGACATCCGCGAGGAGCGGCCGCTGCCGAAGGACGAGCTGTACCGGGGCCTGAGCGAGGGCAGCTACGAGGTCGTCGTCGCCAAGACGGTGGCCGCCATCAAGCTGCACCTGCCCTTGCTGTCCAGCGCCTGGAACGGGCTCGTCGACATCTTCGACTTCTTCAAGGCCATCGAGACGCCCCAGCTCGCCCCGCGCTGGAAGGACGACCTGGAGTTCGCGCGGCAGGCCGTCCAGGGCATCAATCCCCTCCACATCCAATCCATCGCCCACCTGCCCGCGGGCATGCCCCTGTCGGACGCGGACGTCCACGGCCTGCTGGCGCCGGGCGACACGCTGGCGCGCGCCTTCGAGGCGAAGCGCGTCTTCCTGCTCGACTTCGAAATCCTCGAGGACATCCGGATGTTCCGGAAGGTTGGCGAGGATGGCGTCGAGGAGCGGCGCTGGGCGCCTGCGTCCCGGTGCCTGCTGTACCTGGACGACACGCGCCAGCTGCGGCCCATCGCCATCCAGCTCGGGAGGGAGCCGGAGACCGCCCCGGTCTTCACGCCCAATGACGGCGAGTACGACTGGCTGGTGGCGAAGGTCTCCTTGCGTTGCAGCGAGGGGAACACCCACCAGATGGTAGGGCACGCGCTGCGGACCCACTTCGTGGCGGAGCCGTTCGTCATGGCGACGATGCGAAACCTCCCGGACCCGCACCCCGTCTACAAGCTGCTCCGCCGCCACTTCCGCTACACGCTCGCCATCAACGAGGGGGCGCGAAAGGGCCTGCTCTCCGAGGGTGCCGTCTTCGACGACTTCATCGCCACCGGCGGTCCCGACAAGGGGCACCTGCAGCTGGGCAAGAAGGGCTTCCAGCGCTGGAAGCTGTCCGACAACAATCCGCGCCTGGACCTCGAGCGCCGCGGTGTCCTCGACCCCGCCGTCCTCCCCTATTACCCCTACCGGGACGACGCCCTGCCGTTGTGGGATGCCTTCGAGGAGTATGTCGGTGGCGTGCTCCGGCACTTCTATCGGTCCGACGCCGACCTCACGGCCGACGTGGAGATGCAGCGCTGGTGGGCGGACCTCACCGCGCGGGGGCTGCCTGTCGAGAAGCTGCCCTGCCGGGAGCTCCGGCGCGTCGAGGACCTCGTGGACATCCTGACCACGGTCCTCTTCACGGTCAGCGTCCATCACGCCGCGGTGAACTACCTCCAGTACGAGCACTACGCCTTCGTGCCCAACGCACCGCTCTGCCTGCGCCGGGAGCCGCCGAGGCAGAAGGGCGTCATCGGCCCCGAGGACATCACGGCGATGATTCCCACCAAATCCCAGGCGCTCTGGCAGGTCGCCATCGGCCGGGCCCTGTCCAGCTTCGGTGACGACGAGGAGTTCCTCCTCCACGAGAGCGGCTGGCGCGAGGACTACTTCCAGGAGCCGGAGCTCGCGGCCATCCGCGACAGGTTCCAGGACCGGCTGCGCGCCCGGCTCGCGGTGGTGCAGGCTCGCAACGCGAAGGCCGAGGTCCCCTACACCGTCCTGCGGCCCGACAGGATTCCCTGCGGCATCACCGTCTGAGGCGCCCCGGAGGCGCACGCCCTTGCCCAACCTGCTTTCCCGCGGTCTGTTCAACCTGTTCTTCGGCGCCCGGCGCAAGCCCTACGCGAGCCTGCCCGGGCCTCCACCCGGCCTGCTGGGCAACCTCGGAGACTTCCTCGGTCCCCCGCCGTGGGACGTCTGCGCGCGCTACGGGCGCACGTACGGGGGCCGCACCCTCATCTGGATGGGGCCCAGCCCGGCGCTGGTGCTCAACGACCCCGCGCTCATCGAGGAGGTGCTGGAGACGCGCCGGCTGGAGTTCGAGAAGGGCAACATCGGCGAGCAGATTCGCCACTCCACCACGGACGACACGCCCTTCATCGCGAAGCAGGGCGAGGACTGGTCTCGCAAGCATGGAATGGACCCGCTGGCGCAGCCGTGGACTCCCGACTGGCAGGCCGCCCAGGTGGGGCCGCTGCAGGCCGCGGTGGCCGAGTCGGTGGAGGTCCTGCGGAGCGAGCCGTCCATCGACTTGACGCCTGCGCTGCGCCGGCTGACCTTCGATGCCTTCTGCGTGGCCACCGTGGGAGAGAAGCTCCCCACCTCGGTCTACGACGACTTCATGCTCCTGGCCGCGGCCGCCGACGCGCGCATCCAGGCAAAGCTCCCACTGAAGTTCGTCTCCCCGCCCAAGGGCTTCGCGGCAGCCAGGGAGCGCTTCTACGGGCTGTTCGCCGAGAAGCTTCGCGCGGCGCGCGCGGCTCCGGGGCCCCACCGGGTGGACCTGATGTCGTGGACGCTGCGGGAGATGCCGGAGCTCGACGACACGGTGCATGCCCACCTGCTGGGCGGCTTCTTCTTCGGGGGCGTCTTCTCCTCGAGCACCACCCTGGTCGGCGCCTTCCACCAGCTCCAGAAGTACCCCGAGGCCGAGGCGCGGCTGGCCGCCGAGGCCGCCTCGCTGACCGAGGCACCGCTGACCGTCGAGCGCCTGCGCGACGCCCCCTGGTCCGAGGCCGTCGCCTACGAGGCCCTGAGAATCCTGCCCGCCGTCCGCATCTTCCTGCGCACGCCGTCCTCCGAGACGCAGCTGGCGGGCGTGACGTGGCCCGCGGGCACGACGCTCATGATTTCGAACCAGCACCTGCACCGCGACCCGTCCCACTGGGCGAATCCGGAGGTCTTCGAGCCGGCACGCTGGCTGGACGGCGGCGCCGCGAAGAATCCGCTCGGCAGCGGCCACTTCTTCCCGTTCGGACGTGGCCCCCGGGCCTGTGTGGCCGGGGACTTCGCGATGGTGTACCTGCGGACGGCGCTGCTGACCATCGCCTCTCGCGTTCGCGTCCACGTCGACTCGACGGAGCCCTTCGAGGAGGGCTTCTTCTTCGGCGTGGTCCTTCCCAAGGGCGTCACCGGGAAGCTTCAACCCGCCTCTGGAGCCCGTACAGCCCCCGCTGTGAAAACCGCATGACCTTGTTCCGACATCCCCGAGACCGCATCCCCGTCCTGCTGTTCTTCACCGCGTTCGCGCTGGACCTGACGGTGTACTTCACGGCGCGAAGCTGGTGGCTCCCCATCCTGTGGCTCGTCCTGTGGGTGATTCCCAAGGGGTGGATCTGCGCGTGGAACCACCATCACCAGCACCTGCCGATGTTCCGCCACGCCCTCCCCAACCGCCTCCTGGAGGTGGTGTTCGGCTTCCAGACCGGGGCGACGTCACATGGCTGGTTCCTGCACCATGTGGTCGGCCACCACCGCAACTACCTCGACCAGGAGAAGGACGAGTCCCGTTGGAAGCGCCGCGACGGGTCACCGATGGGCGAGCTGGAGTACTCCCTCGTCACGACGCTCGTCGCCTATCCCCGCGCGTTCCGCGTGGGACGGGAGCACCCGAAGGCCCTCCGCCTCTTCCTGGGGATGGGCGCGCTGCAGGTGGCGCTGTTCGGCCTGCTCTTCTGGCACGACTGGTACAACGCGCTCTGGGTGTTCCTGCTGCCCATGTGCGTGTCCCTCTTCGTGACGGTCTGGGCCACGTACTTCCACCACGCGGGACTCGAGGCCACGGAGCACACGCGCGCCTCGTACAACATCGTGCATCGGGGCTACAACCTGGTGACGGGCAACCTGGGCTACCACACCGCGCACCACGCGCGGCATGGCCTGCACTGGTCCCAGCTCCCCGCGCTCCACGCGCAGCTCGCCCGGGACATTCCCGCCACGCTCTACCGCCAGCCCGGCATTCCGTTCGTGTGGTCCGGCTCGGAAGCGCAGGTCGAGCTGAGCCCCGGCGAGGTCGAGTCGCTGGCCCGCTGAGGCCCCTACCGGTTCGAGGCGGCGAGGGCCTGGGGCGCCTCCTCCTGCGGCGGCGCGGCGGAGGGGACGGGAAACAACGGGCCCCCCTCGTACTCCACCCCCTTGGGGTAGGGGATTTCCAGGCCGTTGGCGACGAAGGCCTCGAAGAGCAGCCGGTTGAGCAGCCGCTTCACGTCGAAGTGCGTCCCTGGCTGCACCTTGGCTTCGATGCGCACGGTCATCCAGCTCTCGTCCATGCTCTCGATACCCAGCAGCTTGGGCATCTCGGATACCTTGCCCTGCGCCAGCAGGGGCACCTGCTCGCAGACCTGGCCAATCACGGCCATCACCTTCTTCAGGTCGCACTCATAGGCCACGGCCATGTCCACGACCGCCAGCGTCCAGCCGCGACTGTAGTTGATGACATTCTTGACTTCGCCATTGCGGAGGATGTGAAGGCGCCCGAAGCGGTCTCGAATGCGGGTGATGCGAGGCGTTATCTCCTCCACCACGCCCTCGGTCTCGTTGATGCGGATGTAGTCGCCGTTCAATATCTGGTCCTCGAAGAGCAGGAAGATACCGTTGACCATGTCCGTGACGATGGCCTGCGAGCCCAGGCCCACGGTGAGGCCGACGATGCCGGCGCCCGCGAGGATGGGGGTGGGGTCCACGCCAAGGTCGCTGAGGACCATCATCCCCACCAGGAAGTAGACCAGGTACTTGGAGGCGCTCTGGATGAGGGCGACGAAGGTGTTGCGCCGCCGGGCCGCGTCATCCAGGTCGGGGCCGTCCACCCTGAATGCCCGGGCGATGAGCAGCCGGATGAACTCCACGACGACGCTGGCGGCGAAGAACAGGGCGATGACGCGGATGAGCACCGGCCCGTACGGAGCAAAGGACTCCAGGCCCTGGAACCGGCGGATGATGAGGGTCGCCACCGAGATGTAGACGATGGCCTCCAGGCTCTTCTGCCCCACCGGCAGCAGCCGGCTGAGGGCCACGAAGTACTCCTCGTACTTCGTGTCCTTGCTCTTCGCCTCCCAGGACTCGACCAGCCGCCCCGACATCAGGTGCAGCAAGGACACCGCCAGGCGCCCGCCGCTGATGGACAGCAGCACGAAGATGGTGGTGGCAACGAGCCACTCCAACGCGGCCGGGGGTTGCAGCGAGGTGACGACCACGCCCATCGCGAAGTAGGCCAGCACCAGCTTGATGAAGCCGCGCCCCTGTTCCAGCGCCTTCTGGGCGTGCGCCTTGTGCTCCGGGCGCAGCTGCCACCCGTCCAACCTGCGCTCGAGCTTCACCAGGAGCTGGCGCGCCGTCCGCTCCAGCACCAGGAAGGCCGCCAGCAGCAGCAGCAGCAGCCCCACTCCGCGCCCCAGGGCCGCCAGCCCCTCCACCGTCACCCCCGCCAGCAAGGCCTTGAAGTGGGGCTCCAGGTCCTTCTTCGCCCACAGGGAGAAGCCCAGCACGGCGATGCCGACGATGACCACCACGAAGGACAGGAGGGCGGCGCTCAGCCGGGCGCGCTTGCGCAGGCCGTCCGCCACCGGCTCCAGCGCCTTCACCCCTATCAGCCGGATGCCCTGGTACAGCAGCGCGGAGGAGGCCACGAGCACGGCCCAGACTGCGAGCAGCAGCACCGTCACGCCCAGGCCGACGAGCCATGCGTTGTTCAACTCGACCGTATCCGCAAGTCGGAAGGTTTCCATGCAGTGGCGGAATATCACACGCACCACGGGGAACCGCGCCGCCTCTCCGCCAGCCGAGCGGACGGATGATGCCGCCCGCCCTTGACGTGGAGCCGTCAAATCGTGGGCTCAACCCTCTGGCTGGCTCCTCCGGGGCTCAAACCCGCAGGAAGGGCAGCACCTCACCCGCGGCATTCCACACGGAGTCCGGATACACGGGCCCCGTTGAGCCCTGGGGCCCCGCCCAGCCCGGGATGTCGTCGTACCTGTAGTTGGGGTAGCCCGGGCACTGCGAGGTGTCCTCCCACTCCGACCGGGGGATGCCCATGGACTGCAGCACCGTCCCCAGCCATTGGTGCCACAGCAGCCCGAACCAGCGCGGCTCTCCCGCGGGGCCCTGCCCCGTCGTCTTCGCCAGATTGCGGTAGTCGCAGTATTGCCCCGTGCGGAAGAAGCCCTCCGCCCCGCCGAAGGCGACAATCGGCGCGCTGGTGTGGTCATGCGTGTAGTTGCCCGACTCCTGCCCCCACGCCAGCAGGGTGTGGTCCAGCAGCCGGGTGCCGTCGCCCATGTCCACTGCCTCCAGCTTGCTCGCCAGGTCCAGGAAGACGCGGCGGAAGAAGAGCTGGTGGGACGTCAGCAGCGTGCTGTACGCCGGCGCGCTGCTGGCCGCCTGGTGGGCAATCTCCTGGTGCCAGTCCCCCGCGTAGGTGCTGAAGGTGTCCGTTGCGCCAGCCACCACGATGCGCGACACGCCGCACGACAGCGCCAGCGTGTACACGTCGTTCCACAGCACGTGCGACAGGGACTGCGCCTCCGGGTCGCGCCCATACGTCGGCTGGCTCGTGTACTGCCCGCTCGACGTCGCCGGACGCACGGGCGTCTGGCAGCGCGCCACCGTGTTCAGCTTGCGGTCCAGCTCGGCCAGCCGCTCGAGGTGGTCGTCCAACCGGCGGCGGTCCGCGGCCGACAGGCGCCGGTTGCCATTGCGCAGGCGCCGGTAGTTCTCCATCACCGCGCCGCTGATGAGCGGCTGGCCTCCGGTGACATCCCCGAACAGGCGGTCGAAGAGGATCTGGTTGGAGCCATCCACGGTGCTGCCCACCCGCTCCACCGGTCCCTGTCGCAGGCGCGGGTCCGAGTGCGCATAGGAGAGCTCCCCCTGGATGATGGCGCGCTCGCGCACGCCCGCCGCGTTCCCATAGAAGGACGGAGACCAGGCCATGAGCTGGTCGATGGTCGGCCGGATGCCGTTCTGCTTCACCTCGTCCGGCGCCTGGTCGCTCGCGGAGAAGTTGCCCAGCGTCCCGCCCCGGTGGTGGCCGATGTAGAAGGGGATGTCCAGGCCGTTGAGCACCCACATCTTGCCCACCATCGAACCGGTGAGCTCGCTCGACGGGGCACGCAGCACCGCCGACAGGCGCGCCTCTCCCTCCGCCACGGTGGCGTGCAGCGCTCCCCGTCGCACCGTGTGGCCCGCGTACGGCAGTGACTCCGTCAGCGTGGCGTCCGCGGGGAACATGTCCCGCTGGAGGATGCCGCCGTGCTCCGTGCGCAGCATGACGAAGCACCGGTGGGACGGCGCCGACTGGGCGCGCGCCGTCGCCGGAAGGAGGCTGGGGAGGAAGGGCAGCACCAGCCCCGTCCCGCCCAGGCGGAGAATCGTGCGACGCGAAAGGGTGGACGTGCTCATCGGAAGTCCCTCCGCTGGAACTCGGGGCGCAGCGCGACGGAGGCCAGCACCGCGCGCAGCGACTGGCGGCCTCTTGCCGCATCGCCCAGTGCGTCCAGCACGGGCTGGTCGGCCTCGTCGTTCTCGACGCGAGCAAAGGTGTACCGGAAGTACTGCCGGGCGAAGCAGTCCTCGTACTGGCCGCTTTCGAGGATGAGCTGGGTGACGTCCGCCGCCGAGGACACCGCGCGCGTGTCGCCTGGCATCAGGGCGGGCACCGTGTCGGTGCGCACCGCCCGCTCGGCCACCTGCTGGCCATTGCTGTCGAAGAGCCGCTGCGTGGAGCGGAAGCGCCCGAGCGCGTCGAAGTTCTCGGTGACGAACCCCAGCGGGTTGAGGAGCGTCCGGTGGCAGGCGGGGCAGGAGCCCTGCGTCTCCGTGAGACGCTCCACCACCTCGCGCGTGGTGAACTCGGGCGACAGGTCCACCCGCGTCATCATGGCTTCGGCGGGCGGCGGGGGGATGCGCCGGCACAGGAGCGCGTTGCGGATGCGGTAGCCCTTGATGATGGGGCGCGTGTTGGCGGAGCCGGTGGCGAGGAAGGCGATGCGCGTCAACAGGCCGGAGCGCTGGGGCTCGGTGAAGGTAGGCGGCTCCGAGGTTCCATCCCACTGCGGCACGCCGTAGAGCGCCGCCAGGTCGGCGTTGCGTGCGAAGGCATGCCTGTCCGTGAGCACCTCCTGGAGCGTGCCGTCATGCGCCGCCAGCCAGGTGACCAGGTCGGCCACCTCGGCGTTGATGCGCTCGCGGGTGTCGCGGGTCGGGGTGAAGCCGCCGCGAAACGCGTCGAAGACGGGGTCCCCCACGCGCCCATCGAACTCCTCCAGGTCGTCCAGGCGGAACCACTGACTGAAGAACTCGCCCATGGCCAGGTGCGCGCGCGAGTCACTCGCCAGGCGCTCCACCTGCTGGCGGTAGCCGGCCTCGGTGAGCAGCACGCCCGAGTCCGCCGCCGCGGCGAGCGCCTCGTCCGGCATCGTCTGCCAGAAGTGGTACGACAGCCGCGCGGCCAGCTCGTGCGCCGTCAGCAGCGACACGGTGCCGGCCACCTCGGCTTGCCCGTGCTCGACGAAGTAGAGGAACTCCGGCGCCGTCAGCATCAGCGCCACCACCTTCTGCACGGCGAGCGCGGAGACGGGGGGCTCGCTCACCGCCGCGCGGTAGAAGGCCACGTCGTCCTCGCCCACGGGCCGCCGCAGGGCCAGCCGCCCGAAGCGGGAGATGAAGTCTCTCAGGCAGGCCTCGTCATTGGCCGCGCTGGCGTCCGTGGCGCAGGTGCCCAGCAGCAACCCCCGCCGCGTGGCGCTGGTCCCCAGCACCTCGCCCACGCGCAGTCCGAGGGAATACGAGCTGTCGATGTGCCGCTGCTGCACGCCCTGGTCCATGCGGAGGAAGCCGCCATGGGACTCCGAGGGAATGGGCACCCGCACGTCCTGCGGGTAGCTCTGGAGCAGCGCCGCCACCGAGCCGTCCCGCAGCACCGCGCCTGCCTCCGTGGTGCCGAGCGTCCGGGTGAGCACGTCGCGCAGCGTGTTCTGGAACTGGACCGCCGACAGCCGCCGCAGCGGCAGCTCCTCGGGCGCTACCGGCGGGTTCTCGCCGGGTGGCGCCTGGGGACTCCCCCCGATGTCACCCTTGCAGGCGGCCAGCAGGGCCACCGCGACGACGACGAGGGTGCGCGTGAATCGAAGCTGTTGCACCGGGTACCTCCACCTGGAGCCGCCGTGGAGTCACCCATGATGTCATGCGTATCCCCCGGGAATCCACGACAGACAGGAAGTCCAGGGCCCTGCGGCGCTCGAAGTACTGCGACGCCCCCACCAGGTCGGGGGCGTCCATGTCGAAGCGGGGCACGTTGATGCTCATGTCCGCGGGTTGCGCCTGGCGTGCCCCCGGATTCAACCCACCTCAGATGTCCGTGACGGACGTGAAGAGCTCGGAGGACGCGAGGGACGCGGTGGAGGTGCCGGCCTGTCCGCCGCTGGCGAGGACGCGGCCGTCCGACAGCACCGTGGCCGAGAGGTTGCGGCGTGGGCTGCTCATGGCCGCAGTCCGCGTCCACGTGCCCGTGGCCACGTCGTAGCGCTCCACCGTGGGGGTGATGGCCGTGCCGTCAGTGCCGCCCAGCGCCAGCACGTGGCCCGAGGGCAGCGCCACCAGGCTGAACTCACTGCGCGCCGTGGCCAGCGAGCCCGTGGTCGTCCACGTGCCGGTGGCGGGCGAGTACAGCTCGGTGACGGGCGTGACGACGCCGCTCGGCGTGAGCCCGCTCGTGACCAGCACCCGACCATCCGGCAACCGGACCGCGCCGTGCCCGAAGTGGCGGGAGCTCATCGTGCCGGTGGTCATCCAGGTGTTCGTCGCCGGCTCGTACACCTCGGCGGTGGCCAGTGTCTGCCCACCGGTGTGTCCGCCCGCCACCAGCACCCGGCCGTCCGGCAGCAGGGTGGCCGTATGGCCGAAGCGGCGCGAGGACATGGCGGGCCCGGCCGTCCAGGTGTTCGTTGCCGGGTCGTACAGCTCCGTGCTCGTCAGCCCCAGCGAGCCGTCGCTGCCGCCGGCGACGAGCAACCTCCCATCATTCAGCGTCGTCACGGTGTGGCGGAAGCGGGCCGTCGCCATGGGCGCCGCGGCGCTCCAGGTCCCCGTGGAGGGCGAATACCGCTCGGTGGAGGCAACGGAGACGCCGTTGTCCTGTCCCCCCGTGACGAGCACCTCTCCGGAGCCGAGGAGGGTGGAGCCGTGCCCATGGCGCTTCACGGACATGGAGGCCGTGGCCGCCCAGGTGTCCGTGGTGGGCGAGTAGAGCGCGGCGCTGTTCAGCCAGCCCGCGTCGTTGGCACCGCCCGCGACCAGCACCCGGCCATCCGCCAGCAGCGTGGCGCTGTGCTTCGTGCGGACCGAGTGCGCCGCGCTGACGGACTGCCAGACGTCGCCATAGCGGACCTCCAGCTTGGGACGCTTCGTCGCGTCCTCGACCTCACGCGTGTAGTAGTAGGTGTCGTAGTAGCCCAGGTTGCTGAGCTGGAAGGAGATGCGCCGGTCGGTCGCATCCATCGCGCTCTGGACGACCGGAACGAGGCTCGGGTCCTCGTTCACGCCGAGCTTGTCCTCGTAGTGGCCGACACCCGGGTACCAGAGGAACCATGCGCCCAGGGGCCCTCCGGAAGTCAGCGGCCGGTTGTTGAAGTTGAGGGTGTACTCCCCCCACGCGTTGTCCTGGACGAGGTACGTGTAGACATTGCCATCGCCGCCACTGGCGTAGCCTTGAAAGGCCATGGCTGTCAGCTTCACCGAGCGGACCTTCGCGCCGGCGGGCAGGCTGCTCAGGTTGAAACGGAGGAAGGCATGCGTCTGGAACCAGACGCTGACCTTGAACTCGTGCCAGCCGCCGTAGTTCTCGGTCTCCCGCTGGAAACCTGTCGTGACGAAGCTGTCTGCTTCGGGCTCCAGCACCGCTACGAGCGCGGGTGTGAGCGCGGCGGTCTGGGTCCGAGGCTCCTCTTGCGTCGAGGCCGCTCCGGCGGCAGTGGGGTCGCATCCAGCGACGGTGAGGGCCAGCGCGGCGGACGCCGCGAGGGCACGACCGGGCGATACGGCATGGTTGTCCGTTGATGACATGAGGCTCGTACTTTCTGTGGAGAGAGACGTCGAGTTGCAACCAGCGATGCAACGGCAACACGGGCATCGCTCTCTGATGGAGCGGGGGCTGGTAGCGAATATTCATCAGGGTGCTCACGCCATCCGTGGGTTTCGTTCCACCCATCCGCTCTCGGCGTGACAGCGATTCGCGTCACAGGTCGGGTAATCCAGTCGGACGAGGGCCCGGCCCGTCACACACGCCTCACGACGTGCACCACGGCCTGTCTGTCGAGTGCCTCGCGGCCCGGGCCTCTCATGGCCTGAGGCGGTCCGCGCGGCTCAGTGCGCCGGAGGCGGGGCGGCTGGCTCCAGGCCCCAGGGGCTCTCCCATGGGGGGCCTTCCACCGGCAGCTCGACGATGAAGGTCGCCCCGGCGCCCTGCTGGCTCTCCACCCGGATGTGTCCCCCGTGGCTGGCGACGATGCTCTGGGTGATGTAGAGCCCCAGCCCCAGGCCGCCGTAGTGGCGCACCGACACCGCGCGCTCGAACCGGTCGAAGATGCGCGCCTGGTCCTCCTTCGCGATGCCCACCCCATGGTCCCTGACGCTCAACCATGCGGTGCCCTCCCGCTCGCCCGCCTCCACCTCGATGGGCCTGCCTGCTCCGTACTTGAGGGCATTGGACAGGAGGTTGCTCAACACCTGGTCCAGCCTCGCCGGGTCCCACCGCCCCACCACCGGTTGCTCCACCTCCAGGCTGATGGCGGTGCCCGCGGCCCGGCACTCCTCGGAGAGCCGTTGGACTGCTTCCCGGAGGAGGGCCACGAGGTCGACCTCCTCCAGGTCCAGCTGGAGCTTGCCGCTGGTGATGCGGGAGACATCCAGGAGGTTGTAGATGAGGGTCTCCAGCCGCCGGAGCTGCTTGCCGATGAGCCGGAGGTCCCGCTGGAGCAGCCCCGTCCCCTGGTCCGACAAGGTGCCTCGCGCGGCGGCCCGCGAGAGCGACTGGACCTCCAGCTTGAGGGGGGTGAGCGGAGTCCGCAGCTCGTGTGAGGCGATGGAGAGGAACTCCTCCCGCACCCGGATGGCCTCCTGCGCCTCCCGCTGTCGGCGCTCCACCTCCACCAGCATGGCGTTGAAGGTGTCGGCCAGGAAGCCAATCTCGTCGTTGCTCACCTTCCGGACCCTGACGGAGTAGTCGCCCTTCTCTGCGACCACCCGCGCCACCTCCGCCAGCGCGAGGACGCGCCAGGTGATGAGGCGCTGCAGCAGGAATGCCAGCCCCAGCGCGAGCCCGGCCACCCCCACCGCCACCAGCAGGATTCCAATGAGATACGCGTTGATGCGGGCCTGGAGCGCGACGGTCGACGTCTGCAGGCGCAGGCTGCCGTAGCGCACGCCCCCGTGGATGACGGGCTGGACCACGTTGACGTGGTCGTCGTCCAGCCGCACCCACCGCCCCTCTACGGGATGGACGGGCAGCGGGACTCCTCCGGGAACACCCGGACGTTGGTAGGACGCGAGTGGGCGGCCCTGCGCGTCCTGAATCTCGGCGAACTCCAGCTCCGGGAGCGAGGCCATCCGCGCGAGGGTCTGCCGCGCGGCCACCTCGTCCTGGAAGGCGAGCGCCGCGGCGCTGTACTCGCTGGCGACGGCCGCGGCCAGCGACGTCGTGGAGATGAGGTCCTCGCGGAAGGCACGGATGTCCCTCGCGGCGACGATGCCGAGCCCTGTTCCCATCGGGCCGACCAGTCCGAAGAAGAGCAGCACCGTCAGCTTGCTCCGCAGCGAGAGCGCCTCCCAGAACCTCACGGGGGCACCTCCCCTCCCACCAGGTGTCCCAGCTGCAATAACTGGGAGCTGAAACGCAGTCCGCTGCGCTTCGCCTGGGCCACGTTGATGTCGAAGGTCAGCCGGCTTCCCTCCCGCTTCATGTTGATGTGCGCTCCGCGCTCGGCCAGGCCCTCGGTGTCCCCGACCGTGAGGATGGCCTTGCCCGCGGTGCGCTCCAGGACCTGCTCCAGCGAGCCGGCGGCCTCGGGAGGAATCCAGACCAGCGCGCAGCCCTCCACCTCGCCCGGCCCTTCCAGCATCCGGACCTGGATGGGGCGGTCCTTGATGCGGCGGCTCCGGGCCATTCTCGCCAGGTATGGCTCCAGCGGGGTGTGCCCCAGCAGGCAGAGGGCGAAGGGGGACCCCGGACTCTTGAACCCACCTTCCGGCCAGTCGATGAACCGCGTGAACCGCTCCAGGAACTCGGCCTTCACCTCCGCCTCGACGGGAGCCTCCGCACTCGCCACTCCCTGAGGGAGGACGAAGGCCGCGAGGGCCGGCATGAAGCGGAGAATGGACAGAGACCTCATCGGCGTCCTCCGGCCCCCACGACGGCCCCCGAGCACCTCGTGGTGCGCATCCTCGGGAAGGATGCAAAGCCTCACCAGGGACTGACCCCTCCGGTTGTCCATGGCCAACGAGCGCGCCCTTCCTCCCGCTTCGCAATGGCGGCTTTCCACCGCTGCCCGGCCCCGCACGGTCGCCACGGCTCCAGGTGGATGGCCCCGCCCTGTACGGCGCGGCCTCTTGACTGCGCGGTGAGCCGTCCCATCTTCCGAGCGTCGCCAGGGCGCATCCCCCGAGGGTGGTGCATGGAGCGCACCATGAAGGCAGTGGCCAGGACCGCGGTCCGCTCCGGCATGGCCCTCCTTGCCCTCCTGGGCGGAACCTCCGTCGCCCAGGAACAGGAGGCCCCCACCTCCGCCGAGCCTCCCGAAGAGACGCCAGGGTCGCTCTCCGAGCTGCCCCTCGAAGAGCTCATGCAGGTGGAAATCGTCACGCCCACCAAGCAGCCGCAGAAGCTCGAGCAGGCGCCCGCCATCGTCTCGGTCATCACGCGAGAGGAGCTCGCGACGTGGGGCTACCGGAGCGTCGCCGAGGCGCTCGAGCACGTCCCCGGCTTCTACATCATTCGTGACTTCGTGACGCCCAACCTCGGGGTGCGCGGGCTGAGCTCGGGACACCGCGCCTACAACCGCATCATCAAGGTCCTAATCAATGGCCAGCCCACCACCTTCCGGGCGGATGGCACCAACTTCCTCGGACTCGAGTTCATCCCCATGCGCACCATCGAGCGCATCGAGGTCGTCCGCGGGCCTGCCTCCGCGCTCTATGGGGCGAACGCCTACCTGGCCGTGGTGAACGTCATCACGCGCCAGCCTTCCGCCGACCAGCTCGGCGAGCTCACGGCCCGGGTGACCTACGGTCCGCCCACCGGCGTGGGGGGAGAGGCCCTGCTCCAGCACGCCCGGAAGTCGTGGGGTGCGCTGGGCACCTTCAGATACGGCTACGTCGACCGCTCGGGCTACGAGCTGCCGGCGGCGTCGCCGAACTACGACACGTTCGCCACCCACGAGAGCGAGGGGGACATCGCGCGGCCCATGGCGGCCTTCGGAGCCTTCGACTTCGAGCCCTCGGACAAGACGGCGCTCCACGTCCAGGCCCTCTACAGCCGCCTGGACTCGTTCGCCGAGTTCCTCGACTTCGGAACGCTGAGCCATGACAACCACCTCGTCGTGGACAACTTCGCCGGCCGGGCGAAGCTCGACTTCGGGCCCACCGACTGGCTGGAGACCAGCGCCTCCGCGGGCTTCTCCATGGGCGGCCCGTCGAGCCGCGAACGCCTGAACGCCGGCTCGACGGCGACACATCCGCGCCGCGACTTCGGCTATCGCGCCATCGACCTCGTGCTCGAGTCGAGCGCGCGGGCGCGCGGGTACTCCCTGCTCGTGGGCATCGACCTCACCCGCGACCTGGAGAAGCCGCTCACCGTCTTCACCGTGACGAACGCCGACGGCTCGGAGACCGCGCCGCTCGGCATCCAGGAGGAGGTGCTGTTCCAGAACCTCGGGGTGTACGGACAGGGAACCGCCCACCCCTTCGAGTCGCTCCCCGGCTTCGGCCTGACGGCGAACGTGCGGTACGACCGGCACAACATCTACGGCGGCGTCGTGAACTACCACGTCGGCCTCGCGCACGCCTTCACCCCGGAGCTGACCCTGAAGCTCCGGACCGGCACGTCGTTCCTGGCGCCGAACCCGCTGTACCTCTATGCCCAGCCGCTCTACGCGGGTGACGTCGTCGGCAACCCCGAGCTCCTCCCCGAGACGGCCATGACGAGCGAGGCCCAGGTCCTCGTGACGCCGTACCCCAAGCTCCTCCTGTCGGTGAACGCGTACCTGACGGACACGAGCGACACCATCGATCTGCTTCCCCAGGGCGCGCAGACCGTCCTGCCGGTGAACGTCGGTACGTCGAGGACCCTGGGCCTCGAGACGGAAGCCCGCTGGTCCCATGGGGGGCACCACGTCGTCGCGACATTCGAGGCGCAGGACACGGAGGAGGAGAGGGAAGACCCGTTCCTGGGAACCCTCTCGCAGCCGGCCGCCGCCTACCCACGCCTCCTCGCCGAGCTGGCCTGGACGTGGCGCAGCGGCTTCGCGGGAACCGTGGGGCTGCGCGGCCGGTATGTGGGCGCGCGCCGGGCCTCGAGGGGGAACGTCCTGCTCGCCAACGCGCCCTACCTGTTCGACCCCTACGCGCTCTTCAGCGCCATCTGGATGTACGAGTGGAAGCACGCGCGCGTGCACCTCCAGGTCAACAACCTGCTGGACTCCCACTATGCCGAGCCCGGCTACAACGGCGTCGATCTGCCCGGCTTCGGGCGCGAGGCCACGCTGGGCTTCACATGGACACCATGAGCACGTTCGGCCGCGCCGCGCTCCTCGCGCTCGTCCTCCTGGGAGGCGGGGCCTGTGAGCCGCTCGACGCACGGGAGTACACGCCCGCCGGGGACTCCATCACGCTGGGCGTCATCGAGACGCGCATCCCGCGCAACACGGGGTTCGCGGCGCGCCTGGCCGCCCGGGAAATCAACCTCGCGGGAGGCGTGCTCGGCAGGCGCGTCGAGGTCATCGTGGCGCAGGACAGGCTGTGTGACGAGAACCACGCCCCAGGGGTCGTCCGCGGGCTCCTGGAGCGGGGCGTCGTGGCCATCGTCGCCGCGACCTGCAGCGCGGCGGCGCGGGCGGACCTCGAGGTCGTCGCGCCCGAAGCGGCGAACGTGGTCATCGTCTCGCCCACCTCTTCGTCGTCCACCCTCACGGGGCTTCCCAACTTCTATCGCACGATTGCCAACGACGAGCGCCAGGGGCCGCTCCTGGCCGAGGAGGTCCGCCGCCAGGGCCTGGACTCCGCCGCCATCGTCCACGTCGACGACATCTATGGCACCGGCCTCGCGGACGGCTTCGAGCAGCGCTTCACCGCGCTCGGCGGTCGCATCATTGCGAGGGTGGCACATCCGACGGGCAAGACGACCGGGTTCACGGACGAGGTCCAGCGCCTCTACGCCGCCGGAAAGCCCCAGGCCATCGTCATCATGGGGTTCTCCGTGGGCGCCGCCGGCCTGTCGCGAGACCTCGTGGCTTCCGCCGACATCAGCGGGGTGAGGTTCTTCGCCTCGGAGGCGGTGTTCGGTCCGGGGTTCCTCACGAGCGCGGACGCCACGGTCGCGCAGGGCATGCAGGGCCTGGTTCCCACGGCGGCCCTGGACGACCCCAACAGACAGCGGTTCGTGGAGGCCTATGAGGCCGCCACCGGAGAGAGCTTCGCCATCGAAGACTCCGGCCGGCTCCAGCGGACCTACGACGCCGTCTACCTCATGGCGCTCGCCATGGTGAAGGGAGGTGGCGCGACCACCGAGGCGCTTCGCGACAACCTCATCGCCGTCTCGGGCACGAAGGACGCGGTGGGGATTCCCGTCAACGTTGGCGGGTTCGCGGCGGCCCTGGAGCTGTTGAGCGCGGGGCAGGAGGTCAACTACGAGGGCGCCTCCGGGCCGCTGGACCTGGACGAGAACGGTGAGCCCTTCCGCGGTACCTATCTGCTCTGGCGTATCGACGGCGGCCAGTTCGTGTTCGACAGGGCCCTGCGATTCCCCTGAGGCCGGCCATTCACCTCCATGCTCCGCACGTCCCCGGGCGGCGTCCACACGGGGACGCACGCGCGGAGCTGCGCCCGTCACACCGGACGAGGGCCCGGCCCGTCACACACGCCCCACGACGTGCACCACGGCCTGGCTGTCGAGCGAATCGCGGCCCGGGCCTCCGTACCCTTCAAGGGCTCAGGGCAGCTGGGTGCGGATGGGGACGAGCTTGTCGAGCGGCTCGCCATACCCCAGCTGTCCATCCGAGTTGTTGCCCCAGGCCCACGCGGTGCCGTCCGGCTGGATGGCCAGCATGTGCTCGCCGCCGACCGCGAGGGCCGTCACACCCGTGGTGATTCCCTGGACGAGGACGGGGTTGAAGCGGGAGGCCGTGGTGCCGTCGCCGAGCTGGCCCCGGTGGTTGCGGCCGCTGGCCCACACGCGGCTGTCGAGGGTCGTCGCCATGGCCAGAGAGGGGCCGGAGACCACGTCGAGCAGTCCGCTGACGCTCATGGGAACAGGGAGCAGGTCCTCACTCTCCTGGCTCCGCATCCCCGCGCGCTGGTAGTCCTGGCCCCAGGACCACCCGCTGCCGTCGGACTTCAGGGCCATGGCGTGGTAGTCGCCTCCCGCGATGGCAATGACATCCGTCAGTGTCTGCACCCGGACGGGGGTGTGTCTGTTTTCCGTCGTGCCGTCGCCAAGCTGCCCGTCGGCGTTCTGCCCCCAGGCCCAGGCCGTGCCGTCCTGCCGGATGGCGAGCGAGAGCTCGTTCGCCGCGGCCACCTTCACGACCCTGTCCAGGCTCAGGACCTTGACGGGAATCCAGCGCATGAGGGTCGTGCCGTCGCCCAGATTGCCGGCGTTGTTCTGTCCCCAGGCCCAGACAGTCCCGTCATCGGCGAGCGCCAGGGCATGGCTCCAGCTCACGGAGATGGCGACGATGGGGGGCAGGCCTGGAACCAGGTGGGGTGTCATGCTTCCCTGTCCCCATTCCCAGACCGAGCCGTCATGCCGCAATGCGAGCGAGGCGTGCCCTCCCGCACTGATGGCGGCGACGCCGTCGAGCCCGGGCACCTGGATGGGCTCGGTTCGCCGCGTCTGCGTTCCATCGCCCAACTGCCCGTACTCGTTCTGTCCCCAGGCCCAGACTGTTCCATCATGGTTGAGAAGCAGTGAATGCATGTTGCCCGCCGCCGCGGAGAGCGCCCCCGTCAGTCCGCCCTGCACGGGCGCGGGAACGGCATTGCGGGTGACGGCTCCGTTCGCGAGCTGGCCATCGCGATTGCTGCCCCAGCCCCAGATGGAGCCATCCGAGCGCAGCGCCAGCACATGCTCATGACCCGCCGCGACCGCCGAGACGCCCGTGAGCCCTGGCACCTGGACGGGAAGCGAGCGGGACTGCTTGGTGCCATCGCCCAGCTCGCCCGTTTCGTTCATGCCCCAGCTCCACACCGTGCCGTCGGTCTTGATGACTCGGCTGGAGGAGTTGCCGACGACGACATCGATGCAGCCCGTCAGGCTCTCGAGTTGGGTCGGCGTTGTCCGTATTCCTCCGAGGGTGATGTCCGAGCCCCAGCCCCAGAGGGAGCCATCCGATCGGACGGCGAACGCGCTCATGCGCCCCACCGACGCTGCGACGACGCCCGTCATCCCCTGGACCTGGACGGGAAGGGGGCTGTCGGCGTACGTGCCGTTGCCGAGCTGCCCCGCGAAGTTCCGTCCCCAGCTCCACAAGGTTCCATCCGCGCGGATGGCCAGGGAGGTCTCGGCGCTCGTCGAAACGGCCACGATGCCGGACAGCCCCTGGACCTGGACGGGCGCAGGGCGCGAGGTGGTCGTGCCATCTCCGAGCTGGCCGAAGCTGTTGTCTCCCCAGGCCCAGACGGTGCCGTCGGTCTTCGCCACGAGCGTGTAGTACCCGCCGGCCGCCACGGAGGTGGCACCGATGAGCCCTGGGACCTGGACCGGCGTGGTGCGGGTGTGGTGGGTGCCGTCACCCAGCTGGCCCCGCCCGTTGGCGCCCCAGGTCCAGACCGTGCCGTTGGAGCGAAGCGCCACGGAGTGGCTCATGCCTCCAGCCACCGCGGTCACCCCCGCCAGGCCCTGCGCCTGGACTGGAGTCGAGGAGCTGGTGAAGTCACCTGTGCCGAGCTGCCCGTACCTGTTGTCCCCCGCGGTCCACACCTTCCCATCCGAACGGATGGCCAGGGAGTGCTGCGCGCCCGTGGCGATGCGCGCCCGTGGCCGCATCCGGGCAACCGCTGATGCCTGGATGCCTTCTGTCTCCGCCAGCGACGTGGGCTGACCACAACCCACGCCCAGAAGGAGTCCCACCAACAGGGTCAGGACTCCGCTCCACTTCGATACCGCAATGCATTTCATGTGATTGTCTCCTTGCGCTGCGCGGAGACCGACGGCGGGAGTGTTTGTGAATTCAATGAATGAATGCTCAAGGCTCTCGATATGGGCGAAGACTTCATGTGGGAATGTCTTGTGTGGCAGCCTGGCCACATCGTGTCACGGTGACCGCACCGCATTCGCCGTCGTCTCGTCGGAAGACTCTTCTCTCGCGCTCTCTGTATTGCCTCCGTCAGGAGAGGGGCCGAGGGTGTCTCCATGCAGCCTCGGTCCTCTCGAGAGCCCTGGGCCCGGGGTTTGCTTTGGTGCCAGGAGCTGTGTCCTGCCAGCCACGACGTGTCTCTTGTGTGCGCCGTTCTCGGGAGTCGTGTGTCTGGAGTTGCCCCGTCAAATCCGGGCAGGCTCACCTTCGTCTTTCTCGATGAGAAGCACGCCCACGAGACGCAGTGCGCGGCCTCCGTCAGGGCGAGGTCTTGTAGCAGCCCCGATCTTCCGAATCGCCGCGGTAGCAGTCCGTGGGGCACTCGGCCTGCGTCTCCCAGCAACAAACGTTGTCGCCGCAAACAGGGGGGCAGTCCTGTGGACAACCGACCCTCTCCCCCACGGTACAGATGCCGTCCCCACAGACGCCGATAGCCGCGGAGGAGACACCGACCTCGCCAGGGGAGTCTTCCTCCGAAACCTCGGCGATTCCGGCGCCACAACCCAGGACGGCACCAACAACAAGGGCAGCTACGAGACTCCAGACGGGCTTCATGCCGATGCTCCTTGCGCTTCATGTGCGGAGAGAGGGTTCGCTGAAGCATCTGATTCTGGGAATCCGCCTGAAAGCTGTCAACGCATGGGGCGGATGTGAGTCCGGCCGACGGGGCGGGCAGGCCGCGGGGCCGAGAAGGGCTGCTGACGGATGCTCGGCTTGCGCGCAACCGGCCAGGGGTGGCTCCGCCATCTGCCCGAGGCCGCGAAATCCGATTCAATTTACAAAATAGGTCGAACGACCTATATTTCCCCCATGCAAGCTCAAGAGACCCTGGTGAAGGACACACTCCGGTACGACGCCGAGGGGGCCGTCGTCCTCGCCGGGGGATACGGAGTCGTTGGCGGAGAGGTCTCCCGGATGCTCCGGGCCCGTCATCCCGCGTTGCCGCTGGTGCTGGCCGGGCGGACGCCCTCCCGGGGCGCGGCCCTGGCGGCGGAGGTCGGCGCGTCGCTCCAGGTGCTGGACCTCGGCGGGGCGGCGCCGCTCGGCTTCTCCGCGCGGGCCGTCGTCGCGCTGGTGAACGACTCCTCGGACCGGCTGCTGCGTGCCTGCCTTCGAGCGGGCATTCCCTTCGTGGACATCACCCGCTGGACGGCGCGCGTCCAGCAGGCGCTGGCCTTGATGGCGGTGGAGCCTCCCCGTGCGCCTGTCGTCATGGCCTCCGGGTGGATGGGCGGCCTCGTCCCCATGGTGAGCGCGGCGCTGGCCCGGGAACTGGGAGGCGCGGCCTCCGTCGAGACCTCCATCCTCTACGACCTGGCGGACCGCGCGGGTGAGGACTCCATCGAGTTCATGGACCGCATGCACGTGGCCTTCGAGGTGACGGAGGACGGGCAGCGCCGGGTGGTGGAGCCGCTGACCGGAGTGCGCCGCGTCGAGCTGGCGGGCCGTCGCCGCCGGGTGGTCCGGTTCGACACGCCCGAGCAGCTCACGCTCCCCCTGGTCCTCGGCGCGCGGACGGTCTCCACGCGCATCGGCTTCACGGACGAGTCGGCCACGCTCGCGCTCCAGGCCGCCCAGGGGCTGGGCCTCTTCCATCTGCTCCGAGGCGAGGGCTTCCGGGGCCTGCGCCGAGCCCTGCTGCGCGGCTCCGGCAAGGGGGGCCGCGCGGTGGTCCACATCCAGGTCTCCTCCGGCGGAGCGTCGCGCACGGCCACGCTGGTGGATGCGCGGGGGCAGGCCCATCTGACGGCGGCGGGAGCCACCCTGGCCCTGGAGCGTGCGCTCGGCCTGGATGGAGACGCCCCGCCTCGCGGCGTTGCCTTCCCGGAGCAGCACCCGTCGCCCGAGCGAGGGCTCGCGGCGGTGCGCTCGCTGGGTGTGGAGCTCGACCTCCAGCCCGCCATGCACGCGGAGGAGCGGCGGGCGGCATGAGCACGCGAGGCGCATCTCCCAAGGGGCAGGAGCGGAGCGAAGCCATCCTCGACGCAGCGGAGCGACTGCTCGTGGACGAGGGCCACGCGGCCCTCTCGCTGCGCGGAGTCGCCCAGCGGGCGGGCATCCGGCTGGGCAACCTGCAGTACTACTTCGCCACCCGCGAGGAGCTGGTGCGGGCCCTGCTCGCGCGCGTCCTGGCGCGGGCGAGAGCGCGGCTCGAGGAGCGGATGCGCGCGGCGGGAGACTCGGCCGGGGCGCTCGACAAGGCGCTGGCCTTGTTGCTGGAAGACCAGCTCGACCCCGCCAGCAACCGGCTCTTCTATGACTTGTGGGCGCTGGCGGCGCGGGAGCCCACCATCGCCTCGGAGCTTCGGGTCTTCTACGCGCACTACACCGAAGAAGTCGCGGAGCTGCTGCTCAAGGCGGCGCCGAAGCTGCCTCGCGCCGAGGCCGTCGTGCGGGCGGAGCTGCTCGTGGCCCTGCTGGAAGGGCTGTCGCTCTTCCGCTCCGGGACGGTCGGCGCACCCACGCGGCGGACGGAAGCCGAGCTGCGGCGATGGGTGTCCTGGCTCGCCGAGGGGGACAAGCCCGCACCGCCCACGCCAGGACGGAGCGGCCGGAAGTCCCCCGGATGACTCCGGGACAGGTCAAGGGCCGCTCCTGGTACACGCTGGCTTCTCATTCGGAGCGGCTCACATGCGCCAGAAGCGCCGCACGAGCGGGTCGGTGCGCTCGTTCTCCGCGAAGCGGGCAAAGAGTGTCGGGTGCATTTCCTCGGGGAGGCGGAGCGGGACGAACAGGCTCCGCACCTCGAGCTTCCGCGTCAGCCCCAGCAGGGCCTCGCGCTCGGGCAGCGTCAGGTCCGGGTGCCAGCAATCGACGATGAGCACCACGCGGCGCTCCTGGCTCCGGTTCCAGGTCTCGTGCTCGAACGCATCCTGGAAGGCCAGCACGCGGCCCCGCTCCCACTGCCGCGACTCCGGGCCCACGCGGATGCCGCAGCCCTCCGGAATCCGCAGGCCGAGGTGAAGCCGGAGCCGGAAGCCGTCCCAGCTGCAGTGGGGCGTCAACCGCGTGCCCGCCTCGTGCGCGGAGAAGACCACGTCGCTCAGCGGGAAGGCCGTACACTCACCATCCATCGACTGCACGACCTCGGCGGTCTCCTCCATGGCCAGCTCGGGCCGGAAGAGCCTGTCCCAGCGCTCTCCGCCGAAGAAGACGGAGTGCACGGTCCACCGGCCTGACTGGACGATGAGGCCCTCGTAGTGCCTCAGCTCGGCGTTCTCGAGCCGCGCCAGGTCCCGCTCCACCGCGTCCGCGCAGCGCTCCAGCGCCGCCGCGGCGGGAGGAGGCGGCTCGTACCAGGGCCGCTGCGCCAGGCCGGGGAATGGAGGAAGAATCGTGGGCTCCAGACCTGGCGTCACAGGTGGGGCGGGCTGCTGACCCGACAGGATGCGCAGGTACTCCTTCACCCGCTCCAACTCGTGTCCGGAGCGCATGACGGCGTCGAAATATCCGCCCTGCATGGCCAGCTCGATGATTCGCTGGCGAGTCATCCGGGTGACCTGCAGCATCCACTCGTCTGGCATGGCACCTCTCCTGGGTGCGCGATAGCGCGTCCCCACCCGCGTCGTCCAGTCGGGGAGGCCGGCTCCGCTTGCGCGCGTCGGGGGCATCGCCCCACAGATCAGGGGGTACTGTCCACCCCGTTGACCGTGTCGCTCGCGTCACGAAGTGCGCGTCTTCGCTGGGACGAAGCACACACTCCGGCGGTGGTCTCGCGATTGCTCTGCGGGTCGCAATGAAAACTCTCATCCACCAGGAAAAATGGCTGGCCATGGCAGTCGCAGCCGTGTGCCTTTTCGCCTGCACCGGCGACGCTCCCCGACCTCCCGCAGGACCGCCTGATGAGCCCGCCTCATTCCAGCTGACGCTCACCCGCACCGGGGCCGGCACCATCACCTCCAGTCCCACCGGCGTGTCGTGCGGCACCACCTGCTCGGCCTCGTTCACCCGAGGCACCGCCGTCACCCTGACCGCGGAGCCCGCGGCGGGCTACAGCTTCGGTGGCTGGAGCGGAGGCGGCTGCACCGGCACGGCCGCCTGCACCACCACCCTCACCGCCGACACCACCGTGGAGGCCGGCTTCACACCGGTGGTCGTCACCGGTACCCAGTACATCTCCCTGAGCCTTGCCGCGGGCCCGACCGCCGAGAAGGTCCCGCTGCGCACGGGGGTTCCCCTGCCGATGGGGGCGCTGGCCGACCTCTCCGCGCTGCGGCTGGAAACCGGCGATGGCAGCCAGGAAGTGCCGGCGCAGTTCGACGCAATCTCGCGCTGGCCCGACGGCTCCATCAAGGTGGCGCTGACGCACCTCGTGACCGACCTCGGCGCCGCCCGGTCCTACCGCGTGGCCTATGGCGCCGGCGTGGCTCGGGCCGCGCTGCCGCGCGAGGTGGCCCTCAGTGGCAGCCCGTCGACCGAGCTCACCGTCGATACCGGCCTGGTGAAGTTCGCCGTCAGCAGCAAGGGTGTCATCACCCGGCTCTGGCGAGATGCCAACGGCAACGGCACGTTCGAGGCCGGTGAGCAGCTCATCGACGCTGGCGACCTGTTCATGGTCAACGCCTACGACAACCTCGAGTACACGGCCTCCGCGGCCACCGACGCGGTCGTCACCGTGGAAGAAAGCGGGCCGCTGCGGGCGGTCATCAAGGCCCAGGGCTCGCTCACCAACGGCAGCGGCGCCCGGCTCATCAAGTACCTGGTCCGCTATTACGCGCACCAGGGCTCCGACAAGGTCGACGTCGAGGTCTCCGTCATCGATGACCGCCTCGAGGCCAACGTCCAGACCACACCCACGTCGTTTGCCATTGCGGCCAGGGCCATGGGCATGCGCTGGCGCTACCTCTCCGACGGCGCGGCCGACTACCGCTTCGGAGGTGAAGGCGGCGTGGCGTATGGCGCGAAGGTGTCCGGCGAGCACTACCTGTTGCAGAAGGGCCAGTTCCATTTCGAGGACGGCTTCGACCAGGGCCACACCTTCAGCTACAGCGGCGTGGGCACGGGGGCCAAGGCCTCCGGTTGGGTGGCACTGGATTCCGGCAGCCGTCACCTGGCCCTGATGGTCCGGGACTTCTGGCAGCAGTTCCCGAGCGAGCTGAGCGTCAACGGCAACACCCTGACGGCCTCCCTGTTCCCGGCGCGTGGCGGGACTGCCGAAACCACGCAGCCGGTACTGTCAGGCGTCACCTATCGCCGCGCGGAGAGCATGTACTTCACGCGGCCGGGCGGGGCGAAGACCTACCAATTGCGCCTGGCTTTCGGGGCCGGCACGCCCACCACCAGCGCCCTCCATGCGCTGAACGACAGCTATCAGCGCCACCGGCTGGAGCTGATGGCCACTCCGGAGTGGTACGTCTCGTCGGGTGTCTTCGGCGACCTGAATGTCGGCACCCCGACCGGGGCGAACAAGGGCTACGACGCCTTCCTGATGCAAGACATCTACGAGCGGAGCATCGAGAAGTCGGATGGCAATGCCACCATGTTCGGCTGGCGCGACTACGGCGACCGGCTGCGGGGAGGCTGGGCGCTTGAAATCAATGACGTGCGAGTGCCCAGTTTCTACAATGACACCCACGTCGGTGCGAACAACTTCTTCACGCAGTTCCTGCGCAGTGGAGACCCGCGCTGGTTCCAGTTGGCCGATATCAGCACCCGTCACTTCATGGACGTCGACGTGTCCCATGGTCCTCGTGCCGGCTACTGGTCCACGGGCGGCACGCCGCAGCCGGCGGGCGAGGTGCACGCCATCAACCATGAGAACGTGGACCATCAGGTCCGCAACCTGCATTGGGGCCACGCGCATGTGAGCGGCCTGAGCAACAACTACCTGCTCACTGGCGACAAGCGCTCGCTCGACGTGCTCACGGAGATTGCCAACTGGTGGAAGTTCGTCTCGCCCTACTTCTTCAAGCTCCCGTTCAAGACGGCGGACATCTACCGCGAGGCCGAGCGTGACTACGGCTGGCCTCTCTACGTGATGAACGAGTACGTGCGGGTGACGGGTGATGCGACCTACCACAAGGACGTGGCGGGCGGCCTGGTCAACTACCTCATCCAGTGGTTCAGGACCCCGCTCAACCACGTTGGCTACAGCCCGGCCACGGGGAGCGTCTCCAACACCGTCCTCGGGGTGAACGATGCCTCCCAGGGGACGGGCTACTGGACCATGTCGAAGATGGACAACAACGGCGGGTACAACGCCACTGGCACCAACCCCTGGATGGCGGGCGCGCTCATGGGGAACATCATCAAGTTCCGCGAAGCCGACCTGCGGTTCGCTGCGGCGGGCAAGGCCTCGGGGGTGAGCCAGCCGCTGCTCATCGATATGCTGCTGCAGGGCATGAACTACGTGGTCAAGCACGGCTACGACAGCGGCAAGAAGTACTTCGTGTACTCGGAGGTGACTCGCGGCTACAGCGGGGGAGACACCCACATCATCTATGCGCTGGGCTACCTGGACCGCCTGTACAAGCAGGAGCTCGCTGCGGGCCGTCTGACCAATCCGGGTTGGTATGACACCCAGGGCACGTGGGGCACCATTGCCGCCCGTCGCTACGATGAGCTGCAAGGCACCACAGTCGGGGCGAGCACCCAGTCCTATGGGTTCTACGGCTACGAGCTTGTCTATCCGGCCGACTTCTTCAGCGTGATGAAGGACACGCTCGGCCGGTAGCGCGGAGCGGTGAGGGTGCCCTGTCGCCCGGCGAGGGTGAGTGGGGCACCTTCACTCCCGGGGCGTCCCGGGGCCGCGACGGCAGGCAATCCAGCTCGAGGCCGTGGGTTCACACTGACGGTGGTTCAGGGCAGTTTACTGGAATGCATCCTCCAGTATACTGGACGGCATGGACATCAGCGCCCGTCTGGCCCGTCGCATCCGGGAGCTCCGCGACGCGCGGGGCCTGTCGCTCGACGGGCTGGCGGAACGAAGCGGCGTGAGTCGCTCCAACATCTCGCTCATCGAGCGCGGGCAGAGCAGTCCCACGGCCGTGGTGCTCGACAAGCTTTCCGCCGGCCTGGGCGTCACGGTCGCCTCGTTGTTCGAGGACGGCGCGGCGCCCGTCGCCGAGCCGTCGCCCCTGGCACGTCCGGCGGAGCAGCCGGTGTGGACGGACCCGGCCTCGGGCTACGTCCGGCGCAACCTCTCGCCAGCCTCGCACTCGCCCCTCCAACTCGTGGAGGTCCGCTTCCCCGCCGGCCAGCGTGTCGCCTACGAGACGGCCGCGCGCGAGGTGGAAACCCACCAGCAGGTCTGGATGCTCGAAGGCACCATGGAAGTGACGGTGGGCGACGCGCACTGGCGCCTGGAAGCCGGTGACTGCCTGTCCATGCGGCTGGACCGTCCCATCGTCTACCGGAACCCCACCCGGAAGCCGGCGCGCTACCTCGTCGCGCTGGCGACCCTGCCTTTCATGCCCACCCGGAGGAACGGATGACCGAGGACGTGACGGTGCGACGTGCCGATGCCGCCGCGGCCACGGCCTGTGTCGAAGCGCTGGCCGAGGTGCTCATCGACTGCGTGGAGGGCGGCGCCTCGGTGAGCTTCATGCCGCCGATGACGCGCGACAAGGCGGTGGCCTTCTGGCGTGGCGTGGCCGAGGGCGTCGCGCGTGGAGAGCGCGTGCTCCTCATCGCCGAGGACCGCGAGGGCCGGCTTGTCGGCACGGTGCAGCTGCTCACGGCACTGCCCGAGAACCAGCCCCACCGCGCCGACGTCGCGAAGATGCTCGTCCACAGCCGGGCCCGTCGCCGTGGCGTCGCGCAGCGGCTGATGGCGGCCCTCGACGAGGTGGCGCGCGAGGAGGGCAAGACGGTGCTGGTGCTCGACACGGTGACGGGCGGCGATGCCGAGCGGCTGTATGAGCGCGCCGGCTGGCAGCGGGTGGGCGTCGTGCCGAAGTACGCGCTGATGCCTGACGGCGAGTTCTGCGGGACGACCTTCTTCTACAAACACCTCTGAGGCGCGGGTTGCCAGGCGCGCCTTGAACCACGACACCGTCTGAAGCCCCGGCGAGGCAGTGGGCCTCGCCGGGGGCGCGGTGTGCGCGGTCCGCGCCTGCCTAGAAGTAGGGCGAGTACATCTCCGTGCGCACCCAGAAGGTGGCGCTGTAGTTGTACGGCTCGGCGGCGAAGTTGGTCACCGCGTACCAGGGGCGCCGTGCGGTGTTGGGGTTCGCGAGCGGGATGCCGGTGTCCGACACCGAGCCGAGCAGTGCGAACGTGGACGCGTTCTCCACGGTCGCCGAGGCGTTGCACGTCGTGCCCACGCACTGGACGAAGACGCCGATGCGAATCTTCCACACGCCGGTGAGGGCCGACTTGTTGAACGACACGCAGTCCAGGATTTGCGAGCCATAGATGTTGTTCCACGCGAACTGCTCGATGGCGAACTCGACCTGGGTGTCGGAGGAGTCCACGGGGCAGCTCGGATGGGAGGCGTTGTCGATTCGGCCCAGGGCGATTCCGATGCCTCCGTTCGGAGCGTTGGTGCCGAACGCGCCGGTCGTGGTGAACGGCTGGCCGTTCGCGAACGCGCTGATGGCAATGTGCTCGTTGCTGGACTGGAGGAGCGTGGTCGCGTCCACGTCGACTTCGAGGTACTGCTCTTCGGTGACGGCACCGGCCGGCTTCGAGGCCGCGCCACCGATCTTCGATGCGCCGCACAGCCCCGCCGCGCAGGGCGGAGTGAGTGAGAAGGACGACTGGGCGGACGCGGACGCACCCCAGGCCAGCAGGGACACGGCGAGAATCCGAACCACGGTTGACGACTTCCGATTCATGCTCTTGCTCCGGTTGATGGGCCGAGGGGCCCATCATTGACGCGCGGGTGCGTGTGGGCGCGAAGAAATCCCGACTTTTCGTCGCCCGCCCTGAAGCATGTTCCATGACTCGGGACGGACGTCGCGGAGTCTGCGCCCCTGCGCACCTGTTGACGGGCTCCCCCATGCGTTCTGTCGAGAACGGGAAGAGTGTCTGTCACTGGCCAGCGGCGGTCGGGGCCCGGGTCGGCGGCGCTCCGGTCCTGATACAGTGTTTCCACATTGTTTCAGAATTGAGGGGCCACCCGGTCCAGTCGTCCTTGGCTCCCCTCGTGTGCAGGTGGCGTCTTGCGCGAAGGGTGTGAGTCCGTCGTCGTCCGGGGGTAGCACATGCAGACCGTCGAGCTGGGCCGCCGCCGCGGCATGGGCATTCGTGTGGGTTCGTGGCTCCAGGTGTCCTGTGTCCTGCTGTTGGGAATGGGAGGAGGGTGTGGGCCGGCGGAGCTTCCCGTCGAGCCCGTCGCGCCGCGGGTCCAGGTCCAGGAGGTCATGGTCGACAACAACCTGTCGACCAATGGGTTGTCGTTCAACGGGCTGTCGTTCAACGGGCTGTCGTTCAACGGGCTGTCGTTCAACGGCCTGTCGACCCAGGCCTTCCAGTCCTGGTTCCAGTCGGATCCGGCCCTGGCGGACGAGGTGATGCGCTACCTCGTCCGCTGCGGCGTCCCTGATGGGCAGACGCGCACGTACACGCATCCACAGTCCGGCAGGGTGTACACGTGGACGGGAAGGCTGGGGCTGGCGACGGTGTGGGCAGGCGGCGCGCCGGCGCCGGTGCTCGAGCAGCAGCTGGTCTCCGCCTGCCTGGCGGCGCACGTCAATCCCTACCGCGTGAGTGTCCCCATCTCGTTGCTGGGCAGGCATGCCCAGGGGCAGGCAATCCCCTACACGAACGATGAGCTGAACGCGCATCCCAAGCAGGAGTCCTGCTTCTTCGGAAACCTCTTCACGGGGCAGGGCATCTACGCGGGCAGCCGGGGAACGCTCCTGACCCAGTACCAGAGCAGCGCGCGGGCATGCGCGGTGGTGGACAACTCGGGCAGCCAGCGAAGGATGTGCCTGCCCCTCGTGTACGTGGGGGACTGCTCCCGGCACTGCACGCTGGACGCCACGGGCCTGTTCTACGCCAGGTGCACGTACGGAGCCGTCGAGTACCGGCCCCTCGTCACGCGGCTGCGGGAGCGGGACATCCACAGGTGTGGCGACGGCACCTGCCAGGTCACCGAGTCGTGCGGAAACGCCAACTGGTACAACAGCTGCCTGCCGGACTGCGGTCGCTGCCAGTGAGCCTGTCGGCGTCCTACCCCTTCGCCCTTCCCGGGGGCGCGGGGGAGGCCGCCACCGCGCGGGCGCCAGTGAACTCCCGCGTCAGCCACTCGATGAAGACACGCACCCGCGGGGAGAGCTGTCGGCTCTGCGGGTAGAGCAGGGAAGGAGGGACACGACGTCTCGGCGCGGCGGGACACGCCACCCGTGCGGCGTGGCGTGCCCGATTCAGCTCAGGTGCTCAGTAGCAGAGGTAGTTGTCGTTCCAGGTGTGCGGGTCCGCGTCCTCGTACACCTGGAGGCACTGCCTGCCCGGCAGCGGGCCGGCGGGCGACCACTCCAGCTGCAACAGGCTGTTCGTGGGCACGCAGAGGTAGTTGTCATTCCACGTGTGCGCGGTGGGCTCGGAGCCCTCGTGAATCTGCGTGCAGCGCAGGCCGCCGATGGGGCCGGAGTTGCTCCACTGGATGCCGTGGTCCACCGCCGAGCACAGGAAGTTGTCGTTCCAGGTGTGCGGGTCCGCGCCCTCGCTCCATTGCACGCAGTGCCGGCCGGCGATGGCGCCGGACTGGGACCACACGAAGTCCGGCAGGTTCTGGATGGCGCGGCGCAGGTCCGGCAGCGGACCGATGTTGCGCGCGTCGGCGGCCTGGGCCGTGCCGGTGGAGGCCAGCAGGCGGCGGACGTACCGGGGGTCCAGCGAGCCCGTGCCCCGCGCGCGGGCCACGCCCTGGAGGCTGATGGCCGCGCCCGTGACGATGGGCGAGGCGCTCGACGTGCCGCTGAAGCTGGACGTGTAGTACTGGTCCTCGCCGCTGGCGAACAGGTTGCCGTAGCCCAGGGTCGTCACGTTCTCACCCCAGCCGTGCACGTCCACGCGCGAGCCGAAGTTCGTCCAGCACATCGGCGCCCGCGTGCCGGAGGTGCTGCCGCCCACGACAATGGCCCCCGAGTCCCGGACGCCGCGGTTGAAGCGCCCGCCGTACGCGGCATCGTCCAGGTTGGCGCTGCCGTTGCCCGCCGCCTCCACCACCACCACGCCATTGGCGGTGGCCGTGGCGATGGCATCGTAGTTGTCCTGCCAGTACTCCATGGCGATGAGGTTGCACTGGCTGGTGTTGCAGGTACACGCGGTGCTGTCCGCGGGACCCTGCGCATGCAACTCGATGAGGATGACGCCGCCCCGGCCCACCGCCGCCGCCGCGCTGGAGATGGCCGCGGCCGTGGACTGCGAGCCGATGGACGACACACCCGCCGAGGCCCCATGGGCGATGCCCGTCACGCCATATCCGTTGGGCGCGCCGACGACCTCGCCCAGCACGGCCGTGCCGTGGTTGCGCCAGCCGAGGTCGTTGAACTGCGCGCCAAGCTGGGTGAAGAGGCCGGGCATGTCCTCGTGCGTGGTGCGCCAGCCACCCTCGATGTCCACGAAGCGGATGCCCGCGCCGTTGCCACCGGGGATGCCCCAGGCGTAGCGCGCATCCACGCCGCCGGGGGCCGCGTTGAGGTAGCCCTGGTTGCCCTCGTAGAACGGCGTGGCAGGGGCGATGTCCGCGGCGGCGAGCAGCCCGCGCAGGGCCGCGTCCATGCCGAAGTTCACCATGGCCGGCTCGGGGGGCGGCTGCGCGTAGGCAACCTCCACGCTGTCCAGCGCGTTGAGCGCGGCGACCACGTCCGCCACGCGCTCGGCGGAGGTGCCGGGCACCAGCGGGACTTCGTAGTAGAGGTTGAGGTCCGCGAGCTGCCGGCCGCTCTCGGCCTCGCCGAGCACCTTGCGGGTCTCCAGCGTGGCCTCATCCTCGGTGAAGAGGCGACGGAGCGCGGCGGCGCGGGGGATCCGCTCCAGCAGGGCCTGCGCGGACTTCACTTCACCACCGAGGCGGGCCTCGTTGAGGCCGCGCCCGGTGAGCAGCGAGCGCTCGGAGTCGGAGCGCTCCGAGGCCAGGGGCAGCAGGGCATTGCCACGCAGGCGCACGCGGCTGCCCTCGTGGAACTTCACCACCACGCGCTCGACGGGCGTGCCCGCGGGCAGGTCCTTCTGGGTGTTCTTGTCGGCGGCGGGGCGGGGGAGCAGCGTCCGCGGCGCGGCGTCCGCGGCGGGAGCAGAGACCCACAGGGACAGCCCTACCAGCGCGCCGGTGAGCCGCCATGCAAGTTGAGATGACTTCATCCAGTTTCCTCGTTTCGGAGAGAGGAGCTGCCTGCGCGAGCCCCGGACCTCATGCCCGAGGAGGCCGCGCGGGGCGCATCCTGGATAGCGGGTCTGACATGAACAGCGGACCTGTCCTGTTTTGGTCGACTGGCGCCTGACGGGGGCGGGCTGGACTTCGCCGCGAGCCTTCGTTAAACACGTTCATTGAACGTGTCCAACGAGCCCGCGAAGCGCCCCGGTCCCCGGGCGGCACAGAAGGAAGCCACCGCCAGGGCGGTGCTGGAGGCGGCGCGCGAGGAGTTCGAGCGCGTCGGCTTCGAGGCGGCCAACCTCCGCTCCATCGCCGCCCGGGCGGGGGTGTCCGCCGGGACGGTCATCCACCACCACGGCGACAAGCGGGAATTGCTGCATGCCGCGCTGTTCGACGACCTCGACGAGACGCTGCGGCGCACGCTCTCCGGGCTCGGTGCTGGTCCACTGGAGACACAGCTCTCCGCGCTGACCCGCGGGGTGTTCGGGTACTACCAGCGGCGGCCCGGGCTCTCGCGCACGCTGCTCAAGGAGTCCCTCTTCGCGGACGCGCCCTGGGCAGGGAAGTTCACCGCCCAGGCGGGAATGGTGCATGGGGCGCTCGCGAAGCTGGCCGGGGATGCGAGCGCGCGAGGGGAGCTCCGGCCCGACGTGGACGGCGCGCTGTTCGCCGTCGCGTACCTCTCGTTCTTCTACTTCGCCCTCATCTCGTGGGTGCAGGGCGCGCATGGCGCTCCGGTGGCGCTGGTGGAGCACCTGGTCCACCAGCACCTGGAGGGCCTGCGTCCCACGAAGAAATCCATCAGGAGGAAGGCCCGATGAAGTCCGCGTTCAGAGGCGAGCAGGCCAAGGGGGTACTGCTGCGGTGGTACGACCACTTCCGCGCCCGGCTGAAGGTGCCGACGGAGAGTCGGACGGTGAAGACGCGCTTCGGTGACGCGCACGTCCTCGTGGGCGGCCCGGAGACGGCGCCGAGCGTGGTCATCCTCCACGGGGCGCTCGCGAGCTCCGCGCACGTCCTGCATGAGCTGGCGCCGCTCCTGGAGCGCTTCCGGGTGTATGCGGTGGACGTCGTGGGGCAGTCGGTGAAGAGCGCGGATGCCCGGCCCTCGGTGTCGAACAACGAATACGGCGAGTGGCTGACGGACGTGCTGGATGGGCTGTCGCTGGAGCGTCCGCACGTGGTGGGCGTGAGCTGGGGCGGCTTCGTGGCCATCCGGCTCGCGGCCCACGCCCCCGAGCGCATCCACCGGCTGGCCCTGCTCGTTCCGGCGGGCGTGGTGAACGGCTCGCACTGGGACGGACTCACCAGGATTGCCCTCCCGATGATGATGTACCGGCTGTCCCCATCGGAGCGGCGCCTCAAGGCGTTCGTCCGTCACCTGCTCACGACGACGGACGACGACTGGGCGGCCTTCCTGGGCGACGCCGTCCGCTCGGTCAACATGGACATGCGGGTTCCAGCGCTCGCGAAGCCGGAGGAGTTCACGCGGCTGAAGGCGCCCACGCTGGTGCTGGGCGCGGACCTGGACGTGAGCTTCCCGGGGCAGCAACTCCTCGCCCGCGCGCCGGAGCTCTTTCCCACGCTCACCGACCGGGAGCTCCTCAAGGACTGCCTCCACTGCCCTCCGACGACGGATGCGTTCCGACGCTACTTGTCGGAACGCATCGGCGGCTTCCTGCTCGCGAACTGAGCCTGGGATGCACGTCAGCCGAGCGCCGTGAGCCCCCTCACGGCGCGTTCCCCTCGCGAGGCCGCATCAATCCTCCCTGGACCGGGGCTTCGAGCCTCCGCCGGAGCTCCGTGGTGCTCACCGGGTGTGCGCCCTCGCGGTCCACGAGGGTCTGGCCGTCCGCACCGTAGAGCGCCGGGCGTCCGTACAGCGTGCGCAGGGCGTGGAGGTGCGGATAGACGATGGACGCCTCGGGGTTGATGGCACGCAGGTGCTGCCGCAGGAGCGGAGCGAACCGGGGGCTCATCGCCGGGAAGATGTGGTGTTCCTGGTGGTAGCTGAAGTTGAGGTGGAGCCAGTTCATCACCGGGTGGGTCTCCACGCTGGCTGTATTCACGAAGGGGTTGTCTGTCTCCTCTGACGCCTCCTGCATCCAGTGGTTGGTGGCGATGTAGATCATCAGCGTGATGTTGCCGAAGAGGAACGGAAGGATGAGCGCGTACAGCGTGGCCCTCGGACCCATGGCCCAGCCCAGCGTGCCCCAGCCGAGCATTAGGAGCACCGTGAGCAGTCGCTCCTTCGTGCGATGCATCTTCACGTGCTGGAGCTCCGGCTTGCTGCAGTGGTGCCACAGGAAGGCCTGCCCCTGGCCGCTGAAGACGAAGCAGAAGCTGATGTAGCTGATCCAGGTGCGGGAGCCCGCTGAGACCGCATGGAACAGCTTCGGGAACCGCTGGGTGAGCCACTCCTTCTGGCGCGGGAGGATGTCCGGGTCGCGGTCATGGACGTTCGCGGCGCTGTGGTGCGCCTGGACGTGCCAGGCGCGCCAGTGGCCGGGCGTCACCAGGAACGGAGCGAAGCCGGCCCAGCCCAGCACGTCTTCGAGCACCCGGCTCCGGAACACGGAGTGGTGCAGCGCCTCATGGGCCGCCAGCCCCATGGTGGTAATCATCTGGCTCAGCACGAAGGAGCAGAGCAGGCACGCCCACCACGGCAGCCGCCCGGTCGCGATGGCCCACATCAGGGCGGCCGCGGCGGGCACGAGCGAGAGCGCGATGACCCCGCGCAGGGGCTGCGGCTTGAAGGCGTCCTGGGGCATCGCATGTCGCAGCTCGGAGCGGAGCCGCTTGACGTCATCGACGGGGATTCTCATGGGTTCATCCAGGGGAAGGGAGTTTCAGGCCATGGGACGGGCAAGCCCGCCCTCGAGCAGCATCCGGAGGCGTCCCGCCTCATCGAGCGCCGCCACGCTGCCGCACTGAAGGAGGTCCCCCTCCATGCGAGGCGCGAGCGCCTTGAGGGACAGGCGAAGCGGCACGCCGTCCCTCGTTTCCACCAGGCCCCGGTCGAACGTGGCGCGCTGGAACTGGATGGGAGCGAACACGGCGCTCGACACCCCCTCCACGTGCATCGCGCTCAGCCGCAGGGCCGCGTCCAGGACGAGCGCGGGGACGGCGCTCCCCGCCTGCCGGGGCGTCGTCGGCAGGCCGAGCCGCGCGAAGCGGGCCGTCCCGTCGAGCCGTATCTCCTCCAGGCAGTCGAACATCTTCCGCAGCTCGATGGGGGCCCCGGCGGCGCAGTGCGGGTCCCCGACCTTCAGCCCGCTCCCGGACGGCGTCGCCGCGTCCAGCTGCGGCGTGGCCCGAGGCGGCTCCGCCGTCAGCGTGAAGCGGGCCTCGGCGTAGACGAGGTCTCGCTCCAGCACCGCGCCAGAGGCATGGACGATGTCGCCCGCCAGCTTCACGTGCACGCAGAGGCGGCTGGGCTCATCAACCAACGAGGTGCACTCGGCGCGCAGCGACTGCTGGCCTCCGGGCTTGACGCGGATGAAGCGTGAGAACCGGACGTCTTCGATGGTGACGGTGCGCAGCTCCGGCCGTCCATCGCCGAGCGCGGCCTGGAGCATCAGGTCCAGCGCCCAGGCCCCGGGCAACGTGGGCGTCCCCCGGACGAGGTGGTCTTCCAGGCAGGGGACGCTCTGCGCATCCACCACCAGCTCCCTCCGCATGGGTCGGGCGGGCAGCAGCTCCAGTCCGTAATACGCGCGCTCGCTCTCGGTGAGCTGCACGTTGATGGGCTCGCGAGGGCGGCCATCGACGAGCTGGAGGAAGAGCGCTTCTCCCTCCTCGGCGCGGATGCCGCGCAGCTGACGGCTCGCGCCGAGCACCTTGTACTCCGAGCCCCGCGTCATCCCGATGCCGTCCCAGGCCAGCCAGCCCACGCTGCACCAGCGGACCTCCTGGCTGGCGTCGCTGACCCAGGCGCAGAGCCGGTCCAGCGCCTCGTTGGCCGCGCCGTAGTCCGCCTGTCCGTCATTGCCGATGAAGCTGAAGGCGGAGGTGAGGACATGGAACGGCACGGGCCGGGCGAAGCGGCTCGTGCAGGCCACATGGAGGTTCCGGAGCCCGAGCAGCTTGGTGTCCAGGTTGGTCCGCAGCTCGGACAGGCTCCGGCGGTTCAGCTTCTTGGAGGTCTGGGTGCCGGCGCCGTGGACCACGAGGTCCAGGCGTCCGTGCTCCCGGGCGAGCTCATGGACGACGCGCTCCACCTCCTCGGGCCGTGTCACGTCCGCGGTCCGGTAGACCATCCGACCGGGGAGCCGCGAGAGCCCGTCGAGGGTGCTCCGCAGCTCGCGCGTGGCCAGGTGTCGGTCGAAGCGCTTGCGCAGCTCGGGCATGCGGACGCCGCGCTGGCTGGCCAGCTCGGCGGCGTAGAACTCCCGCTCCACCTCGGGGAGGTCCTCGTCGCGTGCCTGGAGGATGCGCTCCGGGGCCTCTCCCGGGCTGCTTCGCCCGACGAGCACGACGGTGCACCCGTACCGCTTGAGCAGGGCACCCGCGAGGACCGCCGTCACGCCGCGGCCGCCGCCGGTGAGCAGCACCACCGAGCGCGAGTCGAACGTGGGAGCGGGGTCCGCCGTCACCTCCGTGGGCCGCAGGCGCCGGACGCAGCGTCGCGGTCCATCGAAGCAGACCTCGACCGGAGGCACGCCGTCATCCTCGGAGCCGAGCTCGGTGGCGACGAGCTCCAGGGCCGCCGCGAGCGGGAGGGCAGAGGTGGAGATGGCGCGAACGTTCCGGGCCGGGACTTCACGCCCGAGGGACTTGAGCATGCCGGCGAACAGTCCCGTCACCGGGTGCAGGGTCCTTCGTGGGCCCACCCCGCCGATGCACAGGCTCGCGAGCGAGACTTCGCCCGCGCTCAGGCGCTCGTAGGCACTCCGAGCGGTGAGGAAGAGCAGCTCCAGCGCCTCGTGACGGAGGGCCGTGTCGGAGACCACCTCGGACTCGCCCGAGCCGGGTTCGAGCCGGCAGACCGCGACGATGACCTCGGGCTCGAAGCCGAGCGCGTCGAGGCCCGCCATCGCCGTCTCCTCACGAGAGAGGTCGATGCTGCGGAGCTGCCCCTCGGCTCCAGCGGTCCCCGCGCGGAGGATGAGGTGCTCGGGTCCGCACAGCGTGTGTGCCTGGGCGGCAAGCTCGCGAGCCACCGCCTCGTCCTGCGCGATGAACAGCACGCGACGGCCTTGCAGGGACGAGGGACGTGTCGCACGGGCGGGCTGCTCGACGAGCACGGGCGCGTGGTAGCGGATGGGCGCCGAGTGGTCGAAGCCCTCCGACGCTCCGGGCCGCGTCGTCTCCAAGGGCACCACCTGGACCGCGAGCCGTTCACCCGTGGCGGCGTCCGGATGGAACATCAGCGTGGACGCGCGTCCCTCCGCGGCGTCCACCACCGACCGGAGGACCGACAGGCTCTCGCTGGCCGAGTGGCGCGGAAGCTCGATGAGCGGCCCGGCGCCACGCTTGCCCTCCACCGACATCCGGAGGTGGCACAGCGGCTTCAAGCCCAGCCGTTCCGCCTTGGCGGAGGTGGTGACCGCCAGCATCGCCACTCCCTCGGCGGGCGAAGCCGGGCCCAGGTCTTCTCCCGGACGGAGCACGTGCGTGCTGCCCACGAGCACCAGCTCGAACCCACTCTCCAGCACCCCGCGCGAGGCGCGCAGCGCCGCGGCCAGCGACGCGGCGCCCGCGTCGACCACGAAGTTGGGCCCCTTGGTATCGAGCGCTCCCGCGACACGCCCTGGCGTGACGTTGGGCATCATCCCCTGGAGCGTGTAGGGCCCGGACGGGCGGATGGAGCCCGTCACCGCATCATGGAGGCGGTCCGCCAGTGGCAGGACCGTGGCCACGTCCGGCGAACGGTGCGCGAGCTCACGGAGCTTGCGCCGCGTGGAGGAGGCCAGCACCCGCTGGGTGGCCTCCACCCCGCGCCGGGTCTTCCCTTCGAGTCCGAGGACGATGGCGGTGCCCGCGCGCAGCGTGTCGAAGGCACCGAGCTTCTGGACGAGCGAGCTCGCGACGATGAGGCCCAGTCCCTGGCTCACGTCCATGTCCTCGCTGATGTCCGGCAGCAGGCGCACCGAGGAGGGCAGGCGGAGGGAACGCGAGTCGAAGCGCACGCCCGGCTCGGCCGGCACGCCCGCCACGGGGACACCCCGGGCATCCGGGAACAACCCCTCCGCGGCCACCACCACCAGCTCGGCTACCTCCGTGGGAGCGGGCCTGGGCCGAGGCGCTGGCGCGCCACCCCGGTACTCTTCGAGCACCAGGTGGGCGTTGGTGCCGCCGAAGCCGAAGCCGCTCGTGGCGGCGCGGCGGGGAAGCGCCCCGTTCTCCGGCCAGGGCTGCTCGCGGGTGCTCACCTCGAACTCCGCGCCGAGCGCACGCAGCTCGGCGCCGGGCTGGTCGAAGTTGGACTGCCGGGGGAAGAGCCGGTGTTCGAGCGCCTTGCACAGCTTGATGACCGATGCGGCGCCCGCGGCCCAGCCCACATGGCCAATCAGCGCCTTGACGCTGGCGAGCTGGATGCCGCTCCGCTTGCCGCTGAAGACGCGGGCAATCGACTTGAGCTCGGTGGCGTCCCCGGCGGGCGTAGCCGTGCCGTGCGCCTCGATGTACTGGATGGACGCGGGCTCGACGTGGGCCGCCGCGTAGCAGGCCTCCATCGCGGCCACCTGCCCATCCGAGCGGGGGACATTCGCCGAGCTGCTCCGCCCGTCACTGGAGAGTCCCGCGCCGCGAATGACGGCGTGGACCCGCAGCCCGGACGCGACGGCCTCCGTCAGACGCATCAGGCCGACCACGCCCGCGCCCTCGCCGAAGATGACGCCATCCGCCCGCTCGTCGAAGGGCCGGCTGCCGGTGGCGGAGAGCCCCTTGAACTGGGAGAAGAGGCAGCTGTTGCCGGGGCCGGGAGAGAAGACCCCGCCCGCCAGGACGAGGTCGGCCTCGCCCACCTCCAGTGCCTTCATGCCCAGTGCGATGGCGTAGAGCGAGGACGCGCAGGCGGCGTCGAGCAGCATCGTGGGCACGGCGCGGCCGACCACGTCGTTCACCACCGCCTGGAGGGTGGCGTGCGGGGCCAGGTCCGTGGACCCGGCCTCGACGCCGAGCGCCCTCCGCGTCGCGCGAGCGAGCAGGTCCACTTCCGCGCCACTCACGCCCTGGTCGCGGAGGAGGGCCTCTCCCGCCTCCAGGCACAGCGCGGCGTCGTATTCAGGGGAGCCATCCCCGGTGGAGCCGAGCAGGCACTGGATGCGCCCTGGCGCGCGCGTGGCGGTCGTCTCCAGTCCGCTCATGGCCTGCGAGAGGGCGATGGCCAGCAGCTTCTGCTCGCGGCCGTAGCGCTGGAACCGGGCCGGGTCGAGCCCGGCAGGGCAGACGAGGTCCGCGTCCCGCACCAGCCCGGTGAGCAGGGTATAGGTGCGGTCCGGTGTGCCCGTGGGGCCCGCGAAGTCCGTCACCAGCTCGGGGTGGAGCTGGCCCTGGTCGACGATGCCGCTGATGCCCTGCCGGATATGCTGCCAGTACGTCTCCGGGTCCTTCGCGCCGCCGGGAAGCATGCACCCGAGGGACACCACCGCAATCGCGGTGTCCGCGTCGCGGCTGGAGTCCGCCGTCCGCGCTTCGGCCACGCGAGCGGAGTCCGGCTCGGCCGGCAGCGCGCCGCCGATGGCGGTCACCTCGACGGAAGTGTCCGAGGGGAGGATGCGCTGGACGATGCGCGCCAGCCGTCCATCCGTCCCGCAGTCCACGAAGCGCGTGCAGCCCGCGCGCGCCAGCGTCTCCACCGTGCCCAGGAAGTCGAAGGGCCGCACCAGGTGCGTGGCGAGCGCATCCGCCAGCTCGTCGTGCCCCCCGGTATAGGTGCGCCGCTCGATGGGCGAGTAGATGAGCCCCTGCGGCGGACGCATGGGCACCCCGGCGAGCGCGGCGCGGAACGCATCCGCGGCCGGCGCCAGGTCCCGGTGGTGGAACGCGTAGCGACTGGGAACGAAGGTGAAGCCCTGTCCCCGTCCCTGCAGGAGCGCGCGAAGCTGCTCCAGCGCCGCGCGAGGCCCCGCGACCACCGTCTGCCGCGAGTGGTTGCGGCCGGCAATCTCCAGGCTCGTCCCGCCGAGGTCCGCGATGGCCTGGGCGGTTTCGGCCTCACCGAGGGCCACGGCCGCGAGCGTCCCCGCCTCATCCTCCACCGTCGTCTGGAGCGCCCGGATGCGCTGGCAGACCACCTCGGCCCCCGTGCGCAGGTCCATCGCTCCCGCCGCGGTCATCGCGGCAATCTCCCCGAAGCTGTGCCCCACGAAGACGTCCGGGCGCACGCCTTGCCGCCCCAGCCACCGGGCTCCGAGCACACCGGACAGGAAGATGCCGAGCTGGTCGAGCTGCGGCGCCTGCTCCAGCGCGCGTCTGACAGCCTCGGCGTCCGGGGCCGCGAGCAACGGAGTCACGTCGAGCCCGATGCTCGCGCATGCCTCCGTGACGGCCGCGAACTCCGCCCGGGCCTCCGGCAGCAGCGCCTTCAGCTGGACGAAGAGCTCCGGCTCGAACGTGCCCTGCCCGGCGAAGAGGAAGGCCGTGGAGCCGGGCGACAGCCGGGGCTCGCGTGCGGGCTCCGGAGGACCGGAGGACGCCGAGGGACGCACCGGCGCTGAATCCACCATCCGGGACGTCCCGAGGGCGGCGGGGTCCGCCAGGAGTGACTTCGCCAGCTCCCGGATGGACTCCGGGAACAGCTCCTGGACCGCGGAGCCTCCGCGCAGCGCGCGGTCCTTGAAGCTCTGCGAGGCCGCCGGCTCGTCGATGTTCGTCATCGCCGCGTAGCAGCGCCGGAAGGACTCGGGGAAGGCGCGCAGGGCGCTCGCCCTGTCGGCGCACAGGACGGTCTGATACCCGCAGGCCACCGGCGTGCCATCGCCCTTGAGGGTCCGGAAGCAGAAGCGCAGGGAGACCTCGCCCCAGTCCTCGATGGACGTCAGCACCACGAGCCTGTCGCCCAGGTTCGCCGGGGCCAGGTTGCGCGAGTAGCCCTCGTAGGTGAGCAGCAGCACCTGCTCGAAGTCGCGCCGCAGCTCCGGCACCTCGAAGAAATGCGGGCTGAAGAGCAGGTGCTCGCGGCCGGCGCACTGGAACTTGAAGTTGGTGAGGAAGTGATGGCTCCCGTAGGCCATCGTGTCATCGAAGTGGATGTCGTACGGGACAGCGAAGAAGGCCATGGCAGGTAGCTCCAGGAAGAGGCTCAGGACTCGAGGGCGAGGAGCGCTCGCACGTCATGGCCGTTGCGGTGGTGGTGGGCCGGGCTGCGCGGGCGCTGCTCGACTGGCAACAGCCCGTCCACGGTTCCAGAGAGTCCGGCGTCGACGACCCAGATGGCGCCATTCACCCGCCGGGTCTTCTGTCCCAGCAGCAGCTCCGTCACGTCGGCGACGTCATCGGCGGTGCACAGCTGGCCACCGGGTGTGGCCGCCTCCCAGCGGGCGATGCGCTCGGCCGCGTCGGGGAACATCCCGAGCAGCTCTCCATGCACCGGGCCGGCGGACACGCAGTTGGTGCGGATGCCGTCGGGAGCCAGCTCGGCGGCCAGGTAGCGCGTGAGGGACTCGACGCCTGCCTTCACCACGCCCTGGCAGCCCAGGTCGTGCATGTACCGCTGGGACATGGAGGTGGACATGGTGACGATGCGGCCGCCGCCGCGAGCGGCCATCAGCGGACGCGCGCGCATGGCGCACTCGTAGGTGCCGGTGATGCAGGTGCGGAACGCCTTGTCCCAGTCGCGAGGGGAAATCTCGTCGAAGGGCCCGATGAGGCCGTTGGACGCGTTGCACACCAGGAAGTCGAGTCCCCCGAGCTGCGTGGAGATGGTGGAGAACATCCGCTCCAGGTGCTCTTCCTGGGCGACGGAGCCCCACACGTGCAGCGCCTTTCCTCCGGCGGCGACGATTTCGCGAGCCGTCTTCTCGCCTTCATCCCGGGAGTGGAAGGAGTTCACGACGACCGTGGCTCCGGCGCTCGCGAGCCGGGTGGCGATGACCTTGCCGATGCCCTTCCCGGAGCCGGTGACGAGGGCAACCTTCCCCGCGAAGGGCAGGGCGGGCCGTGGGGAGACGGGGGAGGGGAATACGGGCGTGCTCACCTCGCGCGAGGGGGCCTTCGGCGCAGGCGGCGGGGGCAGCTGCGCGCGGGCCGCGTCGCAGAAGGCGGCGATGGTGCGCAGTCGCTGGGACGGCTTCGGACCCTTCTCCAGCCCGAGCTCCTTGACGAGCACGGCCAGCACCTCGGCCTGCTTCACGGAGTCGATGCCGAGGTCATCCTCCAGGTCGGCGTCCAGGGTGAGGAGCTCCTCTGGGTAGCGCGTCACCCGCGCGAACACGGCGCGCACCCGGCCCTCCAGGTCCGACACGGCGCTCGCGGACGGTGGCGGCACGGGAGCGGGGGCTGCGCTCGGTGCCACGGAGGCCGGCGGAGAGAGCGGAGCCGGCGCCTTCGGTGCGGGCGAGCCCGCCAGCAACTGCGTCACCACCTCCGCGATGGCGCCGAGCGTCCGGGACTTCGCGCCCCGGGGCAGCCGCTCGGCCGGGAGGTTGAACTCACGTCCGACGACGGCGACGATTTCCGCGAGCTTGACCGAGTCGATGCCGAGCTCGTCCTCGAGCTGGGCGTCCGCCGTGAGGATGTCCAGGGGATACCGTGTAACTGTAGCAGCGCAGTGTCTGACCCTCTCCAGGACGTTTGAAGTGGCCGCGGCAACCGGAAGTGACGTAGATGTAGACATCCCGAACCCTCGTTGTTTTTAACTACCCAGGTTGCGAATCTGCACCATTGGTCTGACATGCCTTCAGCGAAGGGAAGGGTGGTCGCCCCGGAACTTCCTCAGGACCCTGTGCGGTGGGGTACGGAGGAGTCCGTCAGGGCTGGTTCGCGAGACAGGCGGGGTTGCCTCACGGAAGGGCGGCCGCGCACGGCGGAGCCGGACAGGCCCGCGGAGTGGGAGACCTTCCACGCAGGGTGAGCCACGGCGGAATGAGCGTTCCTTCCACTTTCACCCGCCCAGGAGGGCCCCTCCACCTGGGCAAGCGGTGGCGGAATGAGCGTTCCTTCCGCTTCCACCCGGCCGACAGGCAGGGGGCAAGGTGCTCACCGAGACGGGCGAGGGGCCAGGTGTGGGGCCTCGCGGTGCATTCCGGAGTCACGTGCACCCCTGCGGTCGGCGGCACGTCTTCCCGCACGCAAGGTCCTCTCCGTCACGAGGTCCGCTCGCGACAGCGCGCACGCCGACGGCAGCCGCCACGCAGGCCTGCGTCGTGCCGGTCATCCCAGGACTGGCGGGACTCCTCCTCGTCCTGAATCAGTCGACTTCGACGCCGTGGCGCTGGTGCCACTCGGCGATGGACTCCTTGGGGTAGCGCTTGAACTTCTTGTCCTTCTTCGCGGCCTGGACGAGGACCCAGTCCGGCTTGAACTCGAGCATGATGTGCACCTGCTCGGGAGGCACGGGCAGCGGCGTGTCGATGGCGGACGCGAACGGGTGGATGAGGTCCGGCCAGGTCGGGTCATAGAGCCACAGCGCCGAGCCGCACCGGCCGCAGAAGTTCCGCTGTCCCGTGCTCTTGCGCGGCCGCGCGTCCTCGGGGTTCTGGACACGCGCGCGGTACACCTTGAGGTGCTGCTTGCCGCGCACCTTGAGCGAGCGAGCGTCCCCGGACAGGTTGATGGCGTAGCCGCCGCCGCCCTGCGTCTTGCGGCAGATGGAGCAGTAGCAGCGCATGAAGGGCTGCGGATGCTGCGTCTCGACGCTGAAGCGAACACCGCGACAGTGGCAGGAACCTTCGAGCTTCATCCGTCCTCCATGCGCAGGGGTGGACCCGGGACCGCGCGCCCCTGCCCCCTGGCTTGGGGGCTCACATCCAATGATAGGTATACGTGAGCAGCAGCCCAGGCACCCCGGGGCGCTTGCCCGGACGGTCTTCATCTTGACGAACTGGAGTTGAAGCTCGAGCCGAGGGGCTCCAGCGCCTGTTCGGCGCGAGCCACCTGTCGGTCATCACCGCGTCACCGACCGCCCGGGGCCAGGAGCCCCCGGGCGGTCGGTGTCCTGCCGTACTGCTCAGGGGGCGGTGACGGTACCCACGTTCTCACCCGAGAAACCGTCGCCGAACCTGCCGTTGCCGCCGCGGTCGTTCCGGTCGCCGTAGCAGTACGGGCCACCGTTGAGCGAGTAGCGATAGGTGTACGACGTGCCGGCTGGCAACTCCGGCAGGCTGGCCGAGAACTGGTCGTTGCTGCCGTTCTCGTCGCTGAGGTACGGCGCCGCGATCCACGTCCAGCCAGAGACGCCCGGGTCGCTGCTCGTGCTGCCGTAGCCCAGCTCCGCGACGAGGCCCGGAGTCACTCCCGTCTGGTTGGTGAGGCCCTCCTCGTACACCTGGCCATAGACATTCCGGTCGCCACCGGTGGTCGGCATGGAGAACGGCCACTGCAGGTTGCAGTAGTCGATGGCGGAGTGCTTGTTCACGGTCAGCGCATGCTGCTGGCCGGCCGTGTAGCCACCCACGTCGCTGCCATCCTTGTCGCAGTACGTCCACGTGGAGCCGTCGGTGCTGTAGCGCAGGCCCACCGCGCGACCGCCCTCATAGGCCGGGTGGATTGTCGCGGTGAACTCATCCGTGTTCGCCTCATCCGCCGCCTCGTTCGCGTACGTCGCGACCTTCCACGTGAAGCCCGCCGGGTTGGCGGAAGCATCCACGTCGGCGTTGCCCAGGCCCACCTGCACCTGGAGGTTGGCGCCCGGCCCGGCGCCGTCGGTGACGCCGGGGATGCGCACGCGGCCCGTGGCCGTGACGGCGTCCCCGCTGCCCACCGTCGTCCCGTTCACGGTCTGCAGCCGGCAGACAGGCGCGGCCGCGCTCTGCACCGTCAGCGTGCCCACATCGGCCAGGTCGAAGCCGTCATCCGTGCCGTCGGCGTCGCAGTACACGAACGGCCCGCCGCTCAGGCTGACGCGGTAGGCGAACCGGTAGCTGCCCACCGTGCCCGGGTTGGGCAACGTGGCGCGGTACTCGTCGTTGTCACCGTTGCCCGTGTCCGCGCCATACGTCGCCGCCGTCCACTGCCAGGCCGCGTCCGTCTGCGCCACCCCGGTGGGGCCGTAGCCAAGCTCGGCCACGATGTTCGCGCCGGCACCGTTGCCCGCCGTCACGCCCGCCTCGTGCACCTGCACGTGGACGGGCTTGGAGGCCGCCTCGCCCTCCAGGTACGTCTCGCTCGGGGGCGCACCGCCCGCCGGGCCGCCCAGGCGGCACCAGTCCACCGTCGGAGGCACCACTGCGGCCACCGTCAGCAGCGCGCCCTGGGCCGTTTGGTAGCCGTTGGCGCTGCCATCCAGGTCGCAGTAGGCCCAGGCGCCCGTCTGGTAGCGGAAGCGCATCGCCACCGCGTAGGGGCCTTCCATCGCCGGGGCCGTCAGCGCGGTCTCGTAGACGTCCTGCGTGTTGCTGTCCGACTCAGCCGAGTAGTTCGCGGTCGTCCAGCTCCAGCCGGACGCCGTCGCCGGGTCGGAGCTGTTCGGACCGAAGCCCACCTCCGCGGTGAGGCCCGCGCCCGCGCCGCTGGTGGTGTCCGTCACCGTCGTCACCAGCGCCTTGCCGCGCACCACCTGCGTGGTGCCACCCGGCGTCGCGCTCAGCGACGCGGGGCCCAGCAGCTGGCACGTGTCCACGGCCACCGGCCGCACCTCGAGGTTGCCCGCCTGCGCGAGCGTGAAGCCAGCCGCGGCCAGGCCGTCCGCGTCGCAGTAGCGGTAGGCCCCGCCGTTGACGTTGAAGCGGAAGGCGAACTTGTACTGGCCCGCCACGCCCGGGTTGGGCAGCGGGGCCTTCCACTCGTCATTGCTGTTGCCGCCGCCCGACTCGCGGTTGAACGCGGCGCCGGTGGACGTCCACTGCCACGACGCGGCGGTCGGCTCGTCTGTCACCGGCCCGTAGCCCACCTGGCCCTGGATGCCCGTGCCCGCGCCCGTGCCCGGCGTCACGCCATCCATGTACACCTGGGCGTAGATCTCCTTCGCCGCCTGGCCCACGCGGTAGACCTCGTTCGGCGGCGCCTCGGTGGCCTCGCCACCCAGCTTGCACCAGCCGATGGAGATGTCCTGCGGCGCGCTCACGGTGAGCCCACCCAGCTTCGTCGTGTCGAAGCCCGCGGCCCCGACGCTGTTGCCGTCCGCGTCGCAGTACATGAACGCGCCGTCGTTCACCTGGAAGCGGTACGCGAAGCCGTAGCTGCCCACCACGCCCGGGTTGGGCAGGGTGGCCTCGTACTCGTCGTTGTTCTCCCCGATGTCGCCCTTGTACGCAGCCGCCGTCGTCCAGTTCCAGTTCGCGGAGGTGGTCGGATTCTCTCCCAGCGGACCCCAGCCGAGCTGGGCCACGACGTTGGTGCCCGCGCCCGCGCCGGTCGTCACGCTCTGCACGTACACCTGGCCCACCACCTTGCGGTTGGCCTGCGCCGTGGTCGCGTACGTCACCGTCTCCGGCGTGTTGTTCCCATCCGGCCCCAGCTTGCAGTAGCCGATGACCTTGGGGACCACCACCGTGCCGGTGACGTTGAGCGTGCCCAACTGCTCCAGCTCGAAGTCCTGGCCGCCGTCGTCGACGCCGTTGCCGTCACACACGCGCATCGGGCCGCCGTTGGCGGCGAAGCGCACCGCGTAGCGGTACTCACCATTGACGCCGGGGTTGGGCAGCGTGCCCTTCCACTCGTCGTTGACGGTGAAGTTGTCCTTGTTCCACGCCAGCGCCGTGGACCAGTTCCACAGCGGCGAGGTGCGAGGGTCCTCATTCGCGGGGCCCCAGCCGATCTGACCCACCAGGCCCGGGCCGGCGCCCACCTTGTCCGTCACGCCCGCCATGAAGACCTGGGCGAAGACGGTCTTCAGCGTGGTCGTCTGCGTGGTGAGGTAGCTGATGGCCTCCGGGGCCTTCTGGTCCTCGCCAATCTTGCACCAGCCCACCTGCGGCTTCGGCGCCTCGTTGCCCACGGTGAGGGTGCCCAGCTTGCCCACGTTGAAGGTCAGGGGGCCCTCGGTGCTGTCGTTGACGCCGTCCGCGTCGCACACGCGCCAGGCGTTCTCGCTGATGCTGAAGCGGAAGGCGACGCGCCAGGTGCCCTCGGTGCCCGGGTTGGGCAGGTCGGCCTCCCACTCGTCGTTGTTGCCGTGCTCCGCCTTGTACGTGGCGTTGACCCACGTCCACGCCGCGGAGTCGCGCGGGTCCGAGTCCGCCGGGCCGTAGCCCAGCTGCGCCACCAGCCCCGAGCCCGCTCCGGCGCCCTGGGTGATGCCCGCCGCGTACACCTGGCCCGCCACCTTGATGAGCGTCGTGTCCGCCGGCCGGTAGAAGAGCTCCGGGTTGGCGCCACTCCCATCCGGGCCCAGCTTGCAGTAGTCCACGCGAGGCCGGGCGATGAACACCCGCCGCATCATCGCCGCAGCGACGCCGTTGGCGATGCCATCGCCGTCCGCCATCACCCACGTCGCCCCGCCGTCGATGGAGAAGCGGATGGTGACGACCCACTCGCGATTCTCACCACCAATCGGCGGCTGGAGCAGCACGTTGCCCTTGTAGACATCCGCCTCGCCGCTGTCCGAGTCCATCTCGTAGGTGGCCGCCTCCCAGGTGTAGCTCGCCGGGTTGAGCAGCTCCGCGTCGCCCGGGGCGAAGCCCACCTGCGCCCGGACGCCACCTCCCTGGCCCACGCCGCGGGTGAGGCCCGCCACGGTGATGGCGCCCCTCACGGTGATGCCCACCGGCTGCCCGCCGCTCACCGCGTCGGTGTTGCCGTTGAGCACCTCGGCCTGGGCGATGTTGGGCGCTGGCGGGCCTTCGTAGGTGAAGCCATTCACCAGCACGCCGTACCCGCCGTCCGGGTTCACCACCCGCACGTGCACCTGCGCGGATGTGGCCGTCGGCGTGTAGCCGTAGATGCGGAACGTGTTGACCACCACCGTCCGCTGGACTTCCAAATCCCCCAGGAAGACCTTCGCGCCGTCCTGGAAGCCGGAGCCATAGACGTTGATGAGCGTGTTGCCCGCGATGGGGCCCCCCGTGGGCTGGATTTCCCTCACGGTGGGCGGGGTGGGCTCGGGCGGGCGACCCTCGTCGGAGTCACCACACGCGACGGCGAGCAACGGCAATACGAGCAGCAGGGTCCGGAGACAACGAGACGACATCGGCCATCACCCCTTGACGCCGCCAGCGGTGAGACCGCCGACGAGGTGCTTCTGGAGAGCGAAGAACAAAGCCATGACCGGCGCTGAAATCACGAGCGCGCCGGCGGCGAACTTGCCCCACTCCACCTTGTACTCGCCCACGTACCGCTGGAGGGCGACGGGCAGGGTGAAGCGGGTCGGGTCATTGAGCAGCGTGGCGGCGAGGATGAACTCATTCCACGCCGTCATGAAGGAAAACAGCGCCGTCACGGCCAGCGCGGGGCGGGCCAGCGGCAGCACCACCCGGATGAACACCTGGGTGGGCGAGGCTCCGTCCATCACCGCCGCTTCCTCCAGCTCGCGCGGCAGCGTGTCGAAGTAGCCCTTCAGGTTCCAGATGCAGAAGGGCAGGGCGGTGGTGGCGTACACCAGGACGAGCCCGGTGAGGCTGTCCAGCAGGTGCAGCTTCTGGAGGATGCTGTAGATGGGCACCAGCATCAGCGTCGCCGGGAACATCTGCGTAATCAGCAGCGTCTGCATCCCGCCTTCCTTGCCGGGGAAGCGGAAGCGGGACAGCGCGTACGCCGCGGACACCGCCAGCGCCAGGCCCACCACCGTGGTGGCGCCGGACACGACGAGGCTCGCCAGCAGCTGCCGGCCGAACAGCCAGCGCCCGGCGCTGTCCGTGCCCAGGACCACCTCGCGGAAGTGCTCCAGGGTGATGGCCTCCGGGAACGGGTTGACGGTGAGCGTCAGGCTGTCGGTGGGCGACAGCGCCATCTTCACCACCCACAGCACCGGGTAGAGCGTGGCCATGCACAGCAGCATCAGCCCGGCGTGGATGGCGGCCATCTTCAGCTTCGACGGGCGGTTCATCCCATCACCTCCGACGACGCGCGCATCAGCCGCTTGGTGAAGCTGGACCACGCCAGCAGCACCACGAAGATGAGGACCGAGTAGGCCGCGGCGAAGCCGTACTGCTGGTTGCGCTGGAAGGCCCAGCGGAAGGCCTCGGACACCAGGATGTCCGTGCCACCGCCCGGCTCACCGCCGGACACCAGGTAGATGATGTTGAACATGTTGAACGTCCACACGCTGCCCAGGATGACGGCGGGCAGCATGGCGGGCCGGAGCAGCGGCAGGGTGATGCGCCGGAACTGCGTCCACTTGCTCGCGCCGTCCACCTCCGCCGCCTCGTACAGTTCCTGGGGGATGGACTGGAGCGCGCCCAGCGCCACCACCATCATGAAGGGGAAGCCCAGCCAGGTGTTGGTGGCCACGTTGGCCGCGAAGGCGGTGGAGAATTTGGTGAACCAGCTCACCGGCTCCAGCCCCAGCGCCACCAGCAGGCCGTTGATGGCGCCGAACTGCCGGTGGAACATGCCCTTCCACATCAGCGCGGTGATGTAGTTGGGCACCGCCCACGGAATGATGAGCAGCACCCGGTAGAAGCCGCGCAGCTTCAGCAGCGGGTCCTTGAGCAGCATCGCCAGGAACAGGCCGATGCTCACGTGGAGCACCACGTTGACCAGCGCCCACACCAGCGTCACCGCCAGCGTGAAGTAGAAGGACAGCGGCTCGGTGATGCGGTAGCCGCGGCTGGCCAGGATGTCGATGAAGTTGGCCAGGCCCACGAACGAGTACTCGCCCGGCTCGTAGTGGAAGAGCGACAGGCTCAAGCCAATCACGAAGGGGACGAACACCAGCACCAGGATGCCGGCCGTCGCGGGCGCCAGGTACGCCGCCGCCTGTGCCACGTCGGGGTAGCGCCGCTTGAAGGGCAGCGTCGGCGCGGGCCGGCGCATCACCCACACCGTGCCGCCCAGCGCCATGGCGCCCACCAGCCCCAGCCAGGGCAGGGGGCTCGCGTCGGGGGGGCGCTCGCGGTGCAGCGCGCGGTAGCGGCGGTCCGCCAGCGCGCCCGCGTCCTGGGGCTCGGTGCCGCCCTGGAGCACCGCGCGCAGCGCCAGCTTCATGGGCTCCCACACCTTGAGCATCTCCACCGTGTTGGGCATGGGCGTGGCGTTGCGCGCCGCCTCGCGGAAGGAGGAGATGAGCACGTCCTCCTTCACCGCCTGCAGCTCGTACGCGGCCACGTCCGCCGGAATCTGCCGGCCCACCGTGGTGCGCACCAGCGACGCCTCGCCCAGGGACAGGAAGCGCGCCAGCGCCTGCGCCTGCTCCTTGCGCTGCGACTGCGCGGAGACGAACGCCGCCTCCACGCCCAGGAAGGGGCGCATGGGGATGCCCGTCTCGCTCACCACGGGCAGCGCCACCACGCGGTAGTCCACGGAGGGCGCCACCTCGCCCGCGAACCAGGGGCCGCTGATGACCATGGCGGCGCGGCCGTCATTGAAGAGGCTCTTCACCAGCGCCCCGGACACCTCCTGGGGCATGAAGCGGTCGTCCTGGAGCTTCTTCACGAAGGCCAGCGACTTCGCCATGCCCTCCGTGTCGAAGGTCGCCCGGCCGGCCGCATTGAACAGCTCGCCCCCGAAGCCGAAGAGGAAGGGGGCGTGGAAGTAGAAGTCGCCGCTCTCGTAGGCGAAGCCGAAGCGGCCCGCGTCCGCGTCCGTCAGGGCCGGCAGCATCGCCAGCAGGTCCGCCGTGGTGGCCGGCGGGTTCGGCACCAGCTTCGTGTTGACGTAGAGCGCCAGGGACTTCAGCGACATGGGATAGCCGTACACCTGGCCATCCACCTCCAGCGCCTCCACGGCATTGGCGAAGTAGTCGCCGCGCGCGAGCGTGGTGGCGGGCGCCAGCAGGTGCTGCGCGTGGAAGTTGCGCAGCCGCTCGTGGTTGAAGATGAAGACGTCCGGGCCCGCCCCGTGCGGAATCGCGTTGGTCAGCTTGGCCCCGTAGGCGTCATACGGCACCGCGAGCAACTCCACCTTCACGCCCGTCTTCGCGGTGAACTGCTCGGAGACCTGGAGCAGCGCCGTCTCCTCGCCGCCCCGGTACGCGTGCCACAGCTTCAGCGGCGCGGACTCGTCGCCAGCCGCCTGCGCGCTCCACGCCGTGGCGAGGAGCGCCAGCGCCAGCAGCCCTCTCACGACGCGACCTCCAGCGAGTCGCGGTCCGCCGGGTGACGCAGCGCGCGCGCCCCGTCCTCGGAGAAGACGTGCAGCGCGTCCGCCACCGGCGCCAGGGACACCTTGTCCCCCACCGCCACGTTCGTACCCTTCTCGAAGCGCGCCGCCACCGGGCCCGCCTCCGTGCTGAGGAAGGCGTACCCGTCGAAGCCCAGCCGCTCCACCGCGTCCACCGTGCCCGCCAGCGGGCCCTGGGCCGCCACGCGCAAATCCTGGGGACGCAGGCCCACCAGCACCTTCCCCGCGTCCGCCGGCACGTCCACCGGGCAGGGCAGGGTGAAGCCCCGGCCCGTGAAGCCGGAGCCCTCGCGCCGCGCCTCCAGGAAGTTCATCGCCGGAGAGCCCAGGAAGCCCGCCACGAAGCGGTTCGCCGGGCGGTTGTAGAGCTCCAGCGGCGGCCCCACCTGCTGGAGGACGCCTCCATTGAAGACGGCCACGCGAGTGGCCAGCGTCATCGCCTCCACCTGGTCGTGGGTGACGTAGATCATCGTCGCGCTCAGCCGGCGGTGCAGCCGCGCCAGCTCGCCGCGCATCTGCACGCGCAGGGCGGTGTCCAGGTTGGACAGGGGCTCGTCGAAGAGGAACACCTTGGGCCGCCGGACGATGGCGCGCCCCATGGCCACGCGCTGCCGCTGGCCGCCCGACAGCGCCTTGGGCTTGCGCTCCAGCAGGTGACTCAATTCCAACATCCCCGCGACTTCCTGCACCCGCGAGGCAATCTCCGCCTCGGGGAACTTCCGCAGCGTCAGGCCGAAGGCCAGGTTCTCCCGCACCGTCATATGCGGGTAGAGCGCGTACGACTGGAACACCATCGCCACGTCGCGATCACGCGGGGGGACCTCGTTCACCCGCGTGCCGCCAATCTTCACTTCACCCGAGTCCACCTGCTCCAGCCCCGCGATGAGGCGCAGCAGGGTGGTCTTTCCGCAGCCGGAAGGGCCCACCATGACGAGGAATTCGCCTTCCCGCACCTGAAGGTCCACGCCCTTCACGATGAGGTTCTGGCCAAACGACTTCTTGATCCCGCTCAGGACGACTTCGGACAAGACGCGCTCGGAAATTTTGTGGGGAGAACGGCGGCGAACCTTACCCTCCCGACGGCATTTTCCCCAAACCTCCAGGGTCGGCCGCAATGCGTCATGCTTACGGCACCCATCCAGGCAAGGATGCGGGCCGTAAGGGCTTCCAGGGGGCTGCCTTGTCAGCCCCGGAAGCGCCTTGTTATGGAAGCGTGGTTCGTTCCCGGGCCGAGGTACGTCCGGATCGTCGAGGGCAGCCTACCCGTATGAGCACTCCCCGTATGACCCGCCTGATGGGCGCGGCCCTGGCCAGCGCCCTGTTCGCCTTCGGCTGTAGTGAGAGCGACTATGTCCGGCTCTACCACAGCGAGGCCCGGGCCCCGAGCTACTCGGTCGAGGACGTGGAGTCCCTGAAGCACATGGGCCCCACCTTCGTGGACCGGGGCGTCAACTTCGCCCTCTACTCGGAGAACGCCACCCGGCTGGAGCTGCTGCTCTTCGACGACCCCGAGGTCAACCGCCCCACGCGCACGTATACGATGACGCGCTATGGGGACGTGTGGAGCGTCTACGTCGAGGGCGTGGGCCTGGGCCAGCACTACGGCTTCCGCGCCTGGGGTCCCAACTGGGAGTACGACTCCAGGTGGTTCCCCGGCGCCATCCACGGCTTCAAGTCGGACGTGGACGTCTACGGCAACCGCTTCAACCCCAACAAGCTGCTGACGGACCCGTACTCCAAGGCGCTCCACCGCGATCACGACTGGGGCAAGGGCAGCACCGCCAGTGGACCGGCCCGCACGGAGGTGACGTACGCGGCCTCGGCCAAGAGCGTCATCGTCCAGAGCGACTACCAGTGGGGCGAGGCGGAGGGGCAGTGGCGGGAGAACCGCCAGAACGAGCACTGGCAGGGCCACTCCTGGAACGACCTCATCGTCTACGAGGTCCACGCCAAGGGCTTCACCGCGGACCCCGCCAGCGGCGTGCGCTTCCCGGGCACCTACCGGGGCCTGGGTGAGAAGGCGGACTACTTCAAGGACCTGGGCATCACCGCCGTGGAGCTCTTGCCCATCCACGAGAAGCCGCTGGACGGCGGGTACTGGGGCTACCAGACCATCAACTTCTTCGCCCCCGAGGTGTCCTACGCGGCCATGAAGCGGCCGCACGAGGTCATCGACGAGTTCAAGTGGATGGTGGAGGAGCTGCACAAGCGCGACATCGAGGTCATCGTCGACGTGGTCTACAACCACACCGGCGAGGGTGGCCTGTGGCGCGAGAAGCTGGAGACGGACGACGTCCTGCCCGGTGAGCCGCTGGAGTCGCTGGACCCCACGGAGACGGCGGGCCTCTACTCGTTCCGCGGCATCGACAACCAGGCGTACTACGCGCTCAACCCGGACCGCCGCACGTACTGGAACAACACCGGCGTGGGCAACCAGACGCGGCCCAACCACCGGCCCATGCGCAAGCTCACCATCGACAGCCTCCGCTTCTACGTGGAGGAGCTGCACGTGGACGGCTTCCGCTTCGACCTGGCGCCCATCCTTGGCGAGCGTGACGGCGACTACAACCGCTGGGACGACCCGCGCAACACGGTGCTCCAGGAGATTGTCGACGACCCCGTCCTCCAGAAGTACAACACCCGCATCATCGCCGAGCCTTGGAGCGCGGGCGGCTGGTACTGCCTGCCCATGGGCGAGTTCCCCAACTCCCTCACCCAGCCGGGCGCCGGCTGGTACGAGTGGAACGGCCGCTTCCGTGACTGGTGGCGCAACTTCATCAACCGGGACGACTGGAAGCTCAACTCCAACGACGGCTCGCTGTGTGGCCGCCCCGGCTCGTCCGACGGCGCCTTCCTGATGTACGGCAGCAAGGAGTGGTACGAGCGCAACGGCCGCCGTCCCTACCACTCGATGAACTTCATCACCGTGCACGACGGCTTCACCATGTACGACTTGTTCGCGTACGAGGAGAAGCAGAACCGCTGCGGCCCGCTCAACCCGGTGTGCTGCGACACGCCCAACAGCCCCTTCTGCGACAAGGTGAGCGGCGAGGACCACAACCGCTCGCGCAACTGGGGCGCGGTGGGAGACGCTCGCGGCGAGAGCATGCGCCGGCAGATGATGCGCAACGCCTTCATGTCGATGATGGTCAGCCACGGCACGCCCATGATTCTGGGCGGCGACGAGTGGATGCGCACGCAGCTGGGCAACAACAACGCCTACTCCACCCGCGCGGACAACCCCTTCAACTGGTACCAGTGGGGGGCGTACCTGGCGCGTGACGAGCGGCACCGGATGTACGAGTTCGTCAAGGCCGCCATCCGCCTGCGCAAGGAGCACTCCTACGCCTTCGCTCCGTCGGACTACGGCAAGGGCGCGCCGCTGGCCTGGAAGAGCGCCGAGAACACCGAGGCCGTCTGGGACAGCAAGCAGCTGATGATCCACTACTACGACGAGTCCTTCGGGCCGGAGCTGGTGGTGCTCATCAACATGGAGCCCCGCGCGGTGGAGTTCACCCTGCCCCAGGTGGAGGGCCGCCAGTGGAAGCGGCTCATCGACACGCAGGCCTACTTCGACAGCCCCGAGTACCTCACCGCCACGGGCCTGGGCGCCCGCGTCACGGGCAACTCCTGGCTGGACGCGCCGTCGCCGGTGACGGGCACGACGTACGGCGTCCCGGAACGGGCCATCGTCGTCCTGCGCGCGGAGTAGGGCAGGCAGCCGGAGGTGCGCTATAAGCGGGGCTCGCCCATGCGAGTCCCGCCCGCGCGCCTCGGCGCATTCCTGCTGCTTCTCCTCAGCCCGCTCCTGGCCCTGGCCGATGCTCCTCGAGATCGCTTCGGGGCCGCGGGTTACTTCCGAATCATGACCCGCCCGGACCTCTCGGGTGGCTCCGGCCAGCTGGGCTACTACTGGCTCTATGGCCGGCTCCTCAACGAGAGCCCCTACGGAGAGCTCAACCTCCGGCTGGACGTGCTCCAGGCCACGCCGGGCTCGAACGACGTCTGGGCCGAGGTGCACACGCGCATCTCCGGCACCTCGTTCCGCTCGGCGGACCCGGGGAACGGCTCCTTCACCAACTTCCGCGCCGACTACCTCTTCGTGCGCACCGGCAACATCCTGCTGGACCGCGTGACGTGGCAGGTGGGCACGCTCGAGAGCCGCTGGAACGACCTGCACATCTACGACCAGCGGCCCGGCACGCTGCTCTACAACACGGTGGGCCTGTCCGGCACGTACACGGGAGACCGCTACGACGTGCTGGTGGGCGTGGGTGACAGCGGCTACTCGCTGCGACCGCAGAACTACAACACGGTGCTCACCGGCGCCGCGCACTTCCGCTACCAGCTGATTCCGGGCCAGCTCGAGACGGGCATCCGCGCGCAGGTGGGCTACGAGCCGTCCGTGCGCGGCAACCGCAACGCGCTCTACGCGTCGCCCGGCATCAACTACGAGGACTTCGTCCGGCGCGAGGTGGTGCAGCGCTACTTCGAGGCCAACCCCGGCCAGGAAGAGCTGGTGCCCGACCTCCAGCCGCGCAGCGCGCTGTCCTATATGGTCGCCGGCTACCTGGGCTTCGGCAACGTGGGGCCGCTGGCGTGGAACAACTTCTACCTCACCTTCGAGCGCAAGCACCCGGACCAGTCGTACCAGGAGAACTTCCGGGGCCGGCCCTGGACTGTCTACAGCGCGGACCAGACGGACGAGCGCTACGAGGCGAACCTCGGCAACGAGGCGTATCTCAAAATCATCCCTGACAAGCTGGAGGCGCTCTGGGGCGTCTGGGTGGGCTACGCGTTCAACGAAGACAACGCCATCAAGCCGGGTGAGGACGACCGGTTCATCGCCTCCACGGTGCTGCGCCTCCAGTACTTCGTCACCGACCGGGTCCACCTGCTGGCGGAGACGAGCATCGCGCGTGAGAAGAGCAACAACGGCAACAGCTACCGCAACCACGTGGACTCGGTGTTCACCAACACGGACGGCTTGCCGGACGCGCGCGGGCTGGAGTTCGGTGACAGCGACACGCGCAACACGTGGCAGGGCAAGGTGGGCGTGGTGCTCCAGCCCACGGGCCGCGGCATCTACACGCGCCCCAGCCTCCGGCTGCTCTACGGCATCCAGTACTCCTCGCAGCACGCGGCGTTCGGCAACTCCTTCGTGGAGAGCCTGGACCAGTACAACGTCTACATCGGCCCCGAGCGCCACTGGCACTCGGTGGTCGCCATCGAGGCCGAAGGATGGTTCTGAGACAGCGGTGGGCCTGGGCCCTCTTCCTCGCGCTGGGCGCGGCGGGATGCCTGCAGCGCTCCGCCCCGCCCGTGGTGGCGCCCAACGGCACGGTGGTGGCGGTGGCCTACGTGCGCGACGAGGCGCAGCAGCGCGGCGTCGTGGCGGACGTGCCGGAGGCGGTGAAGCAGGCCGTGACGGAGGTGCTGGCGAAGCGCAACCTCCAGGTGCAGGTGGTGCCGTATGCGCAGTACTCGGCCGAGTTCGCCAAGGTGACGGACTCGCAGCGCCGCTTCGCGATGCTGACGGCCCTGGCCCCGCAGGCGCAGCTGTACCTGCTGGTGGAGACACGGGCCTCCCGGTTCGGCGAGGTGAACGGGCGCTTCTCCTGGGAGGTCTATGCCCGGACGACGGCGGGGCGCGCCGGCTCCCAGCTGGAGCCCAGCACCACCAACCAGGACTACGGCATCGCGCTCCAGTTCTCCCACCTGGGGGCGAATGACGCGCAGGTGGAGGTGGGGCGGCAGATTGCCGGCCAGGCGGCGGGCCTCTTCGACTCGTTCCTCGCCTCGCCGCTGGTGGCGCCGGCTCCGGAGACGGACGGCGGCCCGGTGGTGGTGCCTGGCCTGGACGCGCCGGCCGGTGGGCAGCAGCCGAGCCCTCCGAGCGGCGCGGGGGGCCTGGACGGCGGCGCGGTGTGGGTGCCGCCCGCGGGAGACGCCATCTACTTCGTGATGGTGGACCGCTTCGCCAATGGCGACCCGCGCAATGACGGGAAGGTGGACCTGAAGGATGCGCAGGCGTTCCACGGGGGCGACCTGCAGGGAGTCATCTCTCGACTGGACGGGCTGCGGGCGCTCGGTGTTCGCACGGTGTGGCTTTCACCCGTCTTCCAGATGCGGACGGAGAAGTTCTACGGGTACGGCGCCTTCCACGGTTACTGGGTAGAGGACTTCGGCCGGGTGGAGCCGCGCTTCGGTGACGAGGCGCTGCTGGCGCGGCTGTCCGAGGAGCTGCGCCGCCGGGACATGCGGCTGGTGCTGGACGTGGTGCTCAACCACGTGGGCCCGGAGACGCGGCTGGTGCGCGAGAAGCCGCGGTGGTTCCACGGCCAGGGCCCCATCGACAACTGGAGCGACGCGCGCGAGCTGACGATGCGCGACGTGCACGGGCTGCCGGACCTGGCGGTGGAGCAGGAGGAGGTGTACCAGCACCTGCTGGGGCACTCGCGCCGCTGGGTGGACGCGGTGAAGCCCGCGGGCTACCGGCTGGACGCGGTGAAGCACATGCCGCTGGAGTTCTGGGCCCGCTACAACGATGACTTGCGGGCCCACGCGGGGAAGGACTTCCTGCTGCTGGGGGAGATGCTGGACGGGGACCCGGTGCTGCTGGCGAGCACCATGGCGGAGGGCCGCTTCGGGACGATGTTCGACTTCCCGCTGGCCTTCGCGCTGGTGGACGTCTTCTGCCGGGGCCGGTCGCCCGCGCACCTGGGGGCCATCCTCTTCAATGACAGGCTCTACCCGGCTCCGGGCTCGCTGGTGACGCTGGTGGACAACCACGACCTGCCGAGGGTGATGAGCGAGTGCGGCGGGGACGTGGAGCGGGTGCAGCGCGCGCTGGCGGTGCAGCTCACCGCGCGCGGGGTGCCCTCGCTCACCTACGGCACCGAGGAGGGGCTGTCGGGGAAGAAGGAGCCGGAGAACCGCGGGGACATGCGCTTCACGCCGGACCACCCGCTGCGCGCGTGGATTACCCGGCTGCTGGAGCTGCGGCGGGGCAGTGAGGCCCTCCAGGGTGGCGAGACGCTCGTGCTCGCCGCCCGGGAGGACCTCTTTGCCTACGCCCGCGTCACGCCGGACGAGGCCGTGGTCATCGCCGTCAACTCGGGGAAGGCGCCCGTGGACGTGGCGCTTCCTGATGGGCTGGTGGGCTCGCGCCTCTCCGAGATGCTCACGGGGGTCGAAATTCCGGGCGCGGGGCGGCACTCCTCCGTCATCGTGCACCCCGGCCAGGTGTCGCTGCTGCGGCTGAAGCCGAGCGCGGCCGGTGGCTTTGGCGCGCTGACGAAGCAGGCCGGGGCGCGCTGGCGGGGGCAGGGCGAGCGGCGCACGGTGGAGCTGACGGTGGACGACGCGTCGGCGCGGCTGGTGGGTAGCGGGCCGGAGCTGGGCGGCTGGAAGCCCGAGCGCTCGCTGCGTCCGGAATCGGGCGGATTCAAGCTGTCGCTGCCCGTGGGCGCCGTCTTCGAGTACAAGCTCGTGCGCGATGGCACCCCGGGGAAGTTCGACTGGGAGGGCGGCGACAACCGCCTGCTGTTCGTGCCTGAAGGCCGCGAGCCCCTGCGCCTGAAGCTGGCGTGGGGAAAGCGCTGACGCACATCCTCCACCTGCCCCCTCGTCCCGAGCGGGGCTGAACTTGAGGGCCTGAAGTGAACGACCGACTCCTCCGCGCGGCGCGCCGCCAGCCCACCGATACGACGCCCGTGTGGCTGATGCGCCAGGCCGGCCGCTACCTGCCCGAGTACCGGGCCATCCGCGGCAACATCGCCTTCCTGGACCTGTGCAAGCACCCGGACCTCGCGGCCGAGGTGACGGTGCAGCCGGTGACGCGCCTGGGCGTGGACGCGGCCATCATCTTCTCGGACATCCTCATCCCGGTGGAGGCGATGGGGATTGTGCTGGAGCTGGGCGACAAGGGGCCGCACTTCCCCAACCCGGTGCGCACCGCGGCGGACATCGACAAGCTGGGCGTGCCGGACCCGGTGGAGGGCACGGGCTTCGTGGCCGAGGCCATCCGCCGCACGCGCAAGGCGCTGAACGACTCGGTGCCCGTCATCGGCTTCGCGGGCGCGCCCTTCACGCTGGCCGCGTACATGGTGGAGGGTGGGGGCTCGAAGAGCTACATCCTCATCAAGCGGCTGATGTTCGAGCAGCCGGAGCTGGCGCACCGCCTCTTCGGCAAGCTCACGGACACGCTGATTCCGTACCTGAAGATGCAGGTGGAGGCGGGCGCGAGCATCGTCCAGATTTTCGACTCGTGGGGCGGCGAGCTGTCGCCGTGGGACTACGAGCGCTTCTGCATGCCCTACCTGAAGCGGATGGTGTCCGAGCTGAAGGCGACGGGCGTGCCGGTCATCGTGTTCGGCGTGGGCATGTCCACGCATCTGCCGCTCCTGAAGAGCACGGGCGCGGACGTGGTGGGGCTGGACTGGACGATGCCCATGGACGAGGGCCGGCGCGTGCTGGGCCCGGACGTGGCGGTGCAGGGCAACCTGGACCCGCTGCACCTGTTCCTCCCGCGCGAGGAGCTGGACGGGCGCGTGAAGGACATCCTCCAGCGCGCCGGGCCGGTGGGGCACATCTTCAACCTGGGCCACGGCATCCTCCCGCCCACGGACCCCGACTCGGCGAAGTTCCTCGTGGACGCCGTGCACAAGCATGGCGTGGCGCTCCGGCAGGGGACGCTGGGCAAGTAGGGGCCTGGCTGGGTCGAGGCTCAGCTGCCCGGGTCGGCATCGTTCACGGTGCCGGCCTCAGCTCGAGCGGCTCAGCCTTTCGAGCCGGCATCGCCCAGGGTGCCGGCATCCCCTGTGGTGCCAGCGTCCAGGCGAATGCAGCTCGCACCGCCGCCGTCCGTGAGTCCCGCATCCGCGCCGGCATCCGTCAGGTCGCAGTTCGGGGGGAACTCGTGGCAGTCCCACGTGCCGTCCTCGCACGGGGGCATTCCGTAGCAGGCCATCAACGTGAGGGCCGTCGCGCTCGCACCCGCGAGCGTCCACAGCGAGGCCACCCAGGACGGCGCGAGGCGCGCGCGCCCACCGTCGAGCGGGTGGCGACAGTGCAGGCACGCGGTGACGGAGGGCGGGTTGAAACCCTGGCAGGACGGGCAGCCGGACAGCTCGGGCACGGAGGACATCCTTGTCGGAGTGGGACGTGAAGCCGGGGGCGACTTTGCAGGGCTCGTGCCGGAGATAAGCGCCGGAAGTCCCGAGCGCTGGCCCGGGCTCATCGTACCGCTACCTCGTTCGGTCCTGACATTGGTGTCACGAGTGTGGGAGGCGGGGCACGTCCGGTACGCTCCGCGTGCATGGTGAACCGGCGCATCGACGTGGGCCCCACGGACTACCACCCCGCCTACGTGGTGTGGGAGCTGACGCTCGCGTGCGACCAGCCCTGCACGCACTGCGGCTCACGGGCCGGTACGGCGCGCGCGGGAGAGCTGGGGACGGAGGAGGCGCTCGGGGTGGTGGCCCAGCTCGCGGCGATGCGTGCGCGGGAGGTGGTGCTCATCGGCGGGGAGGCGTACCTGCACCCGGGGTTCCTCGTCATCATCCAGGCACTGAAGGCCGCCGGCATCCGGCCGGGCCTGACGACGGGCGGGCGTCGCATCACCGCGGAGCTGGCCGGGGAGATGGCGCGCGCGGGGCTGTACGCGGCCTCGGTGAGCATCGACGGGCTGGAGCCCACGCACGACATCATGCGCGCGGCCCGGGGCAGCTTCGCCTCCGCCACCGCGGCCCTGGGGCACCTGAAGGCCGCCGGAGTGCGCACCGCCGCCAACACCAACCTCAACCGGCTCAACCAGGGCGACCTGGAGGGCCTCTATGCGCACCTGAAGGCGCAGGGCATCGGCGCGTGGCAGGTGCAGATCACCGCGCCGCTCGGGCGCGCGGCGGACCGCCCGGACCTGCTGTTGCAGCCGTGGGACCTGGTGGAGTTGATGCCGCGCATTGCGCGGTTGAAGGAGCGGGCGAGGGAGGACCGCATCACGGTGATGCCGGGGAACAACCTGGGCTACTTCGGGCCGGAGGAGGCGCTGCTGCGCTCCGTGCACGCGGGAGGGCGGGACCACTGGCGGGGCTGTCAGGCGGGCCGGTATGTGCTGGGCATCGAGTCGAATGGCGCGGTGAAGGGGTGCCCCTCCCTCCAGACGGCGCACTACGTGGGGGGAAACCTGCGCGAGCAGCCGCTGGAGCGCATCTGGAATGACACGCCCCAGCTCGCCTTCACGCGGACGCGGACGGTGGAGGACTTGTGGGGCTTCTGCCGCACGTGCCCGTTTGCCGAGACCTGCATGGCCGGGTGCAGCTTCACGGCGCATGCGCTGTTCGGCCGGCCGGGGAACAACCCGTACTGTCACTACCGCGCGAAGACGCGCGCGGCGGAAGGGAAGCGGGAGCGGCTCGTGCCGAAGGCGCCAGCGCCGGGCCGTCCGTTCGACCACGGCCTGTATGAAATCGTCGAGGAGCCCTTCGATGCGCCGGACCCCAGGCCCGAGCTCCAGCGCGAGTACGTGAAGACGAAGCGCTGGCCGAAGCCCGCTTGAGGCACGGCCTCGTTCAACCCATGTCAGACCCGCCGGGTAGGTAGGACCTGCGCGGGCAACCTGCCCGTGGCGGAGGGGCGGGATGGACGAGGCGGGGCGGGCGGCGGTGTACCGCGAGCAGGTGTTGGTACTCGACAGAGCGGGTGTCCATAGGATGTGGCAGGTTGTCCATTCAGGGGACAATCTGCTAGGGTGGCCACCAGGAAGGGCGCTGGAGTACCTCATCCTGAGAGCCTTCCAGTTGGAGGGTGCCGACGTGACCTGGCCCTACGAGGTTCGCAAGGACGGAGTCCTGCTGGAGCAGATTGACGGTGCGGTCTACTTCGATGGGCTGGCGTGCCTGATTGAGGCGAGGGACTGGAGCGAACCGCTCGATTTCCTGGTCATCGCCCAGCTGAAGGCGAGGCTCCTGCGGCGCCCGAGGATGACGCTGGGGGCCGTCTGCATCACCGGTACGTTTACAGAGGCCGCGATTCAGATGGCTGAGTTCCTTCCCCCACCGGATGTCCTGCTCTGGGATGGCGAGGGACTCTGCTCGGCCATCGAACATGGAACCCTCCGCGAGGGCACGAGGCGCAAGCTGCGCTACGCCATCGAGCATGGGTTCGTGAAGCGTGAACGTCCCGCGGGAGGGGAGATGTGATGGTGGCCTTCATCCTGACTGAGACTGCGCTGCAGATGGCCCTCATGGAGCGCCTGGTGAAGAGCCACCCCGTGCTGAGGGACCAGGACATCCGGATGCGAACGGACCGAGGAAACATCGCGGAGCGCGCCAGGTCACACTTTGTCCATTCCACGAAGCCGGTCGTCCTGGTCTCCAGCCCGCAGACCGTGAACCCCCGTTGGGTCGCGAACTTCGTGGAGGTGCGTGAGGAGTTCATCCGTGCGGCCGTGCCCATGGCGAAGTTCCTGGTCCTCATGGTGCCACCCGAGGTCGAATCGCTGCTCTTCCACGACGAGGACGTCGTGAAGGCGGTCCTGCCCGGCCCGGTGACCACCGAGGACAGGGTCCGTGGGCGTTATGAGGCCCTCAAGGTTCTGGCTGAGCTCTTCACCAGGGCAGGGAAGGCGCCCTTTCCAGAGGCATTGATTCAGCGCCTGGCTCACGCCGACCTGTCGCGGCTCTGGCGGTTGGAGCTGCTCAGGCCCCTGGAGCGGTTTCTCCTCGAGGTCTGCCTGGGACAGCAGCAGCCGGACAGCAGTCCGTCAGCGCCGTGATGGAGGGCTCGCGTGCGCCGTCTGCCTCATCCGTGACGGCAACAGCACCAGCGCGAGCAGGGCCAGCCACCACGGCCCCACGGCCTCACGGCCCGCGCCCGTGCTGCCGCACCCCCAGCCGGTGACTTCGAGCGCACGCGACTGGATGCCGAAGTCCACGGTGGTGGAGGGCTCGCTCCGAGCCTGCGTCACGCCCACCGCGTAGGCCACCACGCGGTGGCTGCCCACCGGGAGCGCCTGTTCCGACGTCACCGCGTAGCTCCACCGCCCCTGCGCGTCCGCCGTGGTGCGGCCCAGCACCGTGCCGTTCACCACCACCTCCACCTCGACGCCTGGGTCCGCCGTCCCCTCCAGCACGGGCGTGCGCGTGTACAGTACCTCGCTCGCGGTGGGGCGCTCGATGCGCGGCGAGCCCGGCGCGGCCACGGCGCCCACCGTCATCACCACCTCCACCTCGGGGGACTCCAGGGCTCCGTCGCTCACTCGGTAGCGGAAGCGGTCCGTCCCGCTGAAGCCCTCGCCTGGCGTGTACAGGAAGGCTCCGTCGTCACTGAGCTGCAGCGTGCCTCCTGTTGGCGCCAGGGTGAGCACCGCGCGCAGCGGGCCTCCCTCGCCATCCGTGTCGTTGGCGAGCACTCCCGGCGCAATCACCTTCAGCGCCGCTGTCACCTCGGACGCATACGCATCCGGCGTGGCGGCGGGGGCGGAGTTGGTCGCCATCACCGTGACTTCCATCAGCCCGGGTGTGTCCTGCGAGCTGTCCGTCTCCAGCAGGGCCGCGTATTGGAAGTACCGCGCGGGCACGGCCCCGGCCTTCCCGAGTCCTCCAAGCGACGGCGGGCGGTCATCCGAGCCGTGCGTGGCCTCGGAGAAATAGGTGGCCCCCGTGCCATCCGGCCCGACGAAGGACACGCCCGCGCACGAGGGCTCGTCGCACGTTCGCACCTGGAGCTTCAGCCGGGTGCCGCCACGCCGCCACACGTCGCGCGCCTCCTGCGGCGACAGGGCCCGGCGCCAGATGGCCACCTCGTCCACCGTGGCCTCCGTGGGGTAGCCCAGTCCGGGGAACTGTCCGAGCAGCGGCCCCTTGTCGAAGCTGAAGTCGCCGGCATAGCCGTGCGTCACCGACACGGGCTCCCCGTCCACGAACAGCGTCAGCGTCGCCGGCGCATGGCCGCTCTTCACGCCCACCAGGTGGTGCCACTCGCCATCATCCAGGCGGATGTGGTGGCACACCTCCGCCGTGGCGCCGGTGCTGTCCCGCAGCACCCACCAGCCCCGCCCGTCGGAGCACCGGGTGGCCTCGCAGCCGCCGCCGAACCAGACATGGGGGTTGCCGCCTGTACCCTCCGCGCCCATCACCACCAGGTTGTTGCCCTGGCAGGACGTCGTCTTCACCCACGCCGCCCAGGTGAAGTCGCCCTGGCCGAAGGCGAAGTCCGGCGCCGCGTCGCCCCCCACCGTCAGGTAGCCCGCGCGAGGAATCGCCAGCGCCTCGCCGACCCGGCCGGCCACGTAGCCACCGGGCACATCATCCGGCGCGGTGAAGGTGGCCGCATGGCCTCGCCCCGACGCGTCCGGCACCGTCGCGCCCTCGGCCAGTTCTCCCGAGCCATTGGCGTGCAGCAGCAGCACGTTGTCCGCCATGGAGACGTTGCCCTCGCCGTAGCCCGTCTCCCCGATGCCCTCGTCCGGCAGCCCCTTCCACGCGGGGGCGCGGGGCTTCCACCCCAGCGTGTCCCAGCGCACGCGCGGCCCGCCCGAGTCGAGGACGCGGGAGACGAACATGGACGGCTCGCCACCTCCGTAGGGGCCGCTCTGCCGGCGCCAGACGCGGCGCAGCTCCTCCGGCGTCAGCGCCCGCTTCCAGATGGAGGGCTCATCCAGGGCCCCGTCGAAGTAGTCGTCATTGTAGGTCTCATCGCTGCCCAGGGCCGCGCGGTCCGACGGCGCGGCGCTCGTCACCGGTGAGGTGAAGGGCAGGGGCACGACTTCCAGCAGCCGCCCGTTCAGATAGACGCTCACCCGATTCGCCGGGGCCAGCTCGAACACCGTGGCGAACATCCGCCACACGCCCGTCGTCGGAGGAACCTGGACAGTCGCCGTCAGCGGCGGCCGGCTGTCATCCGGCGCCTCGGCCCAGGCGCGCAGGCCGCGGGTGCCCGAGAGCCCGACGCCCAGCCTGGAGCCCGCGGTGCCGCCCACGTTGATGAGGTCCGCGAAGGCGCTGGTGCCCGGCCAGGCCCGGGGACGCATCCACCCCATCAGCGTCACCGCGCTCGCGTTGCTGGCCAGGTCCACGCCGGAGGACACCAGCCGCACATGGGTGTCCCGCTCCGTCGGCATGTCCAGCGCGTTGCCCAGCACCCCCGCCACGCTCCGCACGTCACTGCCCCCGCTGCCGTCCAACTCGGGCGTCAGCCCGGCCGTCGCCGGCAGGCACTGGAGCCTGTCTCCGGGCGTGGCCGCCGCCTCGTTCAGGCGCATCCGCAGGGTGTTGCCCGTCAGGTCCGGGTATGCCGCGCGCTCGGCGGCGCTCCACTGGCGCACCTGGAGCACCGCCGGCACCGTCGCGGTGAGCTCGGTGTTGGTGTGGACCGCCTGCGGGTGGAGGAACTCCGCGCCAGTCCTGTCCTGGAACGTCAGCCGCTCCTGCGCGCGGGCCGCGCCGGGCAGCGTGCACAGCCACAGTGCCCAGAGGGCGGCCACGGCGACTGCGCGCCGCCTGGAGGGGGCAGGGAGGTGGGACATGGGGGACCGCCATCCTGTCCGCTCCGTCCGGGAGCGGGCAAGCCAGGGGGCCTTCCGACCAGCGGTTGACTCTTGAGTCAATCCTGGATTGACGCGCCGCATCGTCGCCCGTTAGATGCGCGTCATTCGACGTACCAGGAAGGCGAGGCACACATGGCAAGCGAGAAGCGTAAGGGCCACCCGAGGGTGGCCATCGTCCGCGGCTTGCGGACCCCGTTCGTGAAGGCGGGCTCCGTCTTCGCCGGGCTCACCGCGCTGGACCTCGGCCGCATGGTGGTCCAGGAGCTGGTGCAGCGGACGGACCTGGACCCGGGCGTCATCGACCAGGTGGTGTTCGGCCAGGTGATTCCCACGCTGACGGCGCCGTCCATCGCCCGCGAGGTGGTCATCGCCGCGGGGCTGCCGCGCAAGATTGAGGCCTTCACGGTGGCGCGCGCCTGTGCCACGTCCATCCAGGCCATGACGACGGCCGCCAACGCCATTGCGGTGGGCGAGGCCGAGGTCATCATCGCCGGCGGCACCGAGTGCATGTCGGACGCGCCCATCTTCACCAGCCGGCCGCTGGCCCAGGCGCTGGTGGCCGCGTCCAAGGGGCGCTCGCTGCCGGAGAAGCTCAAGCCCTTCCAGAAGCTCAAGGGCAAGGACCTGCTGCCGGTGCCCCCCGCCATCGCCGAGTACTCCACGGGCATGACGATGGGCGAGAGCGCGGAGAAGATGGCCCGGGAGAACGGCATCTCCCGCGAGGAGCAGGACCGCATCGCCTACAACTCGCACCGCAACGCCGCGCGCGCGTGGAAGGACGGCCTGTTCGACGACGAGGTGATGCACGTCTCCGTGCCGCCCAAGTACGAGCAGACCGCGGCGAAGGACAACATCGTCCGCGAGGACACCAGCCTGGAGGCCCTGGGCCAGCTCAAGCCGGTGTTCGACAGGAAGTACGGCACGATTACGGCCGGCAACGCCTCTCCGCTCACCGACGGCGCCGCGGCGCTGCTCCTGATGAGCGAGGAGCGCGCGAAGGCGCTGGGCTATGAGCCGCTGGGCTACCTGCGCGCGCACGCCTACGCCGCGACGGACCCGGGGGACCAGCTCCTCCAGGGCCCCGTGTACGCGGTGCCCACCGCGCTCAAGCGCGCGGGCCTGACGCTGGCGGACATCGACCTGGTGGAGATGCACGAGGCCTTCGCCGCGCAGGTGGCGAGCAACCTCCAGGCGCTGGCGTCGAAGGAGTTCGCGAAGAAGGCCGGCTGGAGCGCGCCGGTGGGCGAGGTGGACCGCGAGCGGCTGAACGTGACGGGCGGCTCCATCGCCATCGGCCACCCCTTTGGCGCCACGGGGGCGCGCATCGTCACCCAGGCCCTCAACGAGCTGAAGCGTCGGAACAAGAACACGGTGCTGTGCACCGTCTGCGCTGCCGGCGGCCTGGGGGCCGCGGTGGTCCTGGAGCGTGCGTGATGGCCATCAAGCTTGAAGAGCTCGAGGCGAAGCAGGGCTTCTCCTACGCGGTGGAGGACGGCGGCGTCGCCGTCATCACGTACGACCTGCCGGACTCGCCGGTGAACACGCTGTCGCCGGAGACGGGCGAGGCCTTCACGCGCCTGATGACGCGCGCGGAGCGCGAGCCCGAGGTGAAGTCCGTGGTCTTCATCTCCGGCAAGAAGGACAGCTTCGTCGCCGGGGCGAAAATCGACTTCCTGCAGACCATCAAGACGGCGGAGGAGGCCACCGCCATCAGCCGCAACGGCCAGGAGGGCTTCGACCGGCTGGACGCCTTCCCCAAGCCCGTCGTCGCCGCCATCCACGGCGCGTGCCTGGGCGGTGGGCTGGAGTGGGCCCTGGCGTGTGACTACCGCATCGCCACGGACAGCCCGAAGACGTCGCTCGGCCTGCCCGAAGTCCAACTGGGCCTGATTCCGGGCGCTGGCGGCACCCAGCGGCTGCCCGCGCTCATCGGCGTGCAGGCGGCGCTGGACCTCATCCTCACCGGCAAGAGCCTCAAGCCCGCCAAGGCGAAGAAGCTGGGCGTGGTGGACGAGGTGGTGCCGGTGCCGCTCCTACGCAAGCTCGCCGTGCAGCGCGCGAGGGAGCTGGCCGAGGGCACGCTGAAGGTGGAGCGCAAGCACGGCCAGGGCTTCAAGGGCGTGGTGTCCGGCGGCAAGACGAAGGGGCTCGCGGGCTTCTTCCAGGGACTGGCCAACAAGGAGCTGTGGGCCGAGGTGGCACTGGAGGACAACCCGCTGGGCCGCAAGCTCGTCTTCGACGAGGCGCGCAAGCAGCTCCTCAAGAAGACGCGCGGCCGCTACCCGGCGCCGGAGAAGGCGCTCCAGGTGATTCGCACGGGCCTGGAGTCCGGGCACAAGGCGGGCCAGGAGGCCGAGGCGAAGGCGTTCGGCGAGCTGGTGGTGTCGGACGTCTCCAAGCGGCTGGTGGAAATCTTCTTCGCGACGACGGCGCTGAAGAAGGAGAACGGCACCTCCAACCCCAGCGTGAAGCCGCGCGAGGTGAAGAAGGTGGCGGTGCTGGGCGGCGGCCTCATGGGCGGCGGCATCGCCTACGTGGCCAGCACGCTCCAGGGCGTGCCGGTGCGCGTGAAGGACAAGGACGACGCGGGCGTGGGCCGCGCGCTCAAGCAGGTGCAATCCATCCTGGATGAGCGCACGAAGAAGCGCTCGCTGACGCCCCGCGAGGCGGCGGCGAAGATGGCGCTCGTCACCGCGGGCACGGACTACAGCGGCTTCAAGTCGGCGGACCTCGTCATCGAGGCGGTGTTCGAGGACCTGAAGCTCAAGCACCGCATCATCGCCGAGGTGGAGGCCGTCACGGGCGACTCGTGCATCTTCGCCTCCAACACCTCCAGCATTCCGATTACGGATCTGGCGAAGGGGAGCCGGCGGCCTGCCCAGGTTGTCGGGATGCACTACTTCAGCCCGGTGAACAAGATGCCGCTGCTGGAGATCATCACCCACCCGGGCACCGCCGAGTGGGTGACGGCCACCTGTGTCGAGGTGGGTCGCAAGCAGGGCAAGACAGTCATTGTCGTCAACGACGGGCCGGGCTTCTACACCTCGCGCATCCTCGCGCCGTACATGAACGAGGCGGCGTACCTCCTGGCGGAGGGCGCGGACATCGCCGAGCTGGACAAGGCGCTGGTGGACTTCGGCTTCCCGGTGGGGCCGATTACCCTCCTGGACGAGGTGGGCATCGACGTGGCGCAGAAGGTGGGCCCCATCATGGAGGCCGCGTTCGGCAAGCGCATGGCGGCGCCCAAGGCACTGGACAACGTCATCACCGACGGCCGGCTGGGCCGCAAGACGCAGAAGGGCTTCTACCTGTACGAGAACGGGAAGAAGAAGGAGGTGGACTCCTCCGTCTACGCGCTGCTGCCGCACGGCAAGGAGCGCAAGTCCTTCGACCGCGAGGAGATGGCGGAGCGGCTGGTGCTGCAGATGGTGAACGAGGCCGTGCGCTGCATGGGTGAGGGCATCCTCCGCAGCGCGCGGGACGGCGACGTGGGCGCCATCTTCGGCCTGGGCTTCCCGCCGTTCCTGGGCGGCCCGCTGCGCTACGTGGACAGCCGGGGCCCCGCCGAGGTGCTGCGCAAGCTGGAGCACTACCAGGACAAGCTCGGGGAGCGCTTCACCCCCGCGCCGCACCTGGTGGAGCTGGTGAAGGCGGGCAAGACGTTCTACCCGCGCTAAGCGTTTGGAAGAGGAGGGCGGGAGACGTGCCATCTGGATGGCGAACCCATCAGTGGCCCGTCCCCGCTCCGGGGAAGCGGCCCCAGGCGCGCAGCACGCGTTCCACGGTGGTCTGCAGGGACAGGTCCACGGAGACCACCAGCGAGCGCCCGTCACGGGTGACGTGGAGCTTCTCCCAATCCCACCTCACGTCCCGGGGAGACGCCTCCGTTGCTGGCCAGTGCACTCCGTCCAGGGCACCCACGAGGCGTGCCACGCGGGCGTCGAACTCCGCCTCCGGCAGCGCTCGCAGATGCTCCAGCACCTGCTCCAGCTTCACGGGCAGGTCCACGCGCTGCCCCGTGAGGGCCTGGAGCGCCGCGGCACCGCTGCTACCAGGGATGAAGGCAATCCCCTCCGGGCGCAGGATTGCCTGTCCGCTCCCCCACGATTGACCCGTGCCTTGCAGAGACCCCGGGAGGATGAGGGGCGGCCCCGGGCGCGCGGCCCGCGCGGCCCCGGGCAGCGGTAGCTGACGGTGCAGCTCGAGGAGCACCGCCAGATGGGTCGCATTGCTCAGCTCTGGCATGTGGACCCGCACCTCCCCGTCCACGCGGACGCTGTCGGTGGCCAGCTCCAGGTGGACGCCTCCCGGGGGAATGCTGCTCAGGGGCACCGACTCAGCCGCGCCGAGCACGGGCTTCCACAACAGCCGTTCACGCGTCAGCCAGAAGCGTCCGAGCCTCGACAGGGAGCGGAGCGCTCCCCAGAGCATGGGGAGGAACACGAATGCCGGAATCCCCAGCAGCGCCCATTTCCCAAGCACGTGACTGAGCTGAAACATCAAGAAGAGATACAGAAGGTAGGCCAGGAGGAAGAGGAGGAGCATCCACGGCCGCGAGTCCGAGTCCCGGGAGAAGGCCCGCCCGTTCTGCCAGCCCTTGAGGACGACCACCTCACCGGGAGCCAGGGTGCGTGACACCTTCCGCCGCGCCAGGGCATCCAGGCGCGCGAGGCCGGCCTCCAGGGAGGGTGCCTCGGGCACGGGCGCGAGGGCCTTCAGCCGCCGCCGCACCAGGGCTTCGAGCCGGGTCCTGCACTCCTCCAGTTCGCGGAGGGTCCTCCGCACCGGTGTGTCCTCCGGCCAGTCTTCCGCAAGCGCGCGCCGCTTCGCGCGCTCCAGCGCCTCGGCCACCACCGGCTCGTGCTTGCGCCACTCGGGCACCAGCTCCGGGCTCGCGCGCAGGCGGCGCATCCACCGGCGGCTGCGCAGCACCACCTCCAGCGCTGCATGGCGCGCACGGGCGGCGTCGAGCACCTCCGCGCCACCCTCCAGGCGGCGGCGGACGTCCTCGGGCGAGGGCCCTTCCCGTGCGGCGATGCGGGTCCGGCTGCGCTCGGTCATTGCGTGAAGAGCACCTTAAGGGTGGCACGGGCGCGGGAAAAGCCGTGCCAGGAGAAGGTCCTGGTGGAGAAGCGGCTGGAACCGGGCTCACGTCAGGCAGCACCCGCCACGACGGGGGACGGCGAGCCGTGACGCGGAAGGAACGCTCATTCCGCAGGTCTCTGCCACCCCGGCCAGGCGAGGACGGGAGGGGAGAAATGCCAGTGGGAGGCCCTTCGGAAAAGGGCTGGCCAGGTGTTGGAACCGCCCCCTCACGGGGCTGACACCCAACGCCTGCGCGGGGCACGCCACGTCATGCTCGGCGAGCACTGGCTGTACGCTGCTTGACCGGGGCGGCGTTCTGGACAAAGCCTGCCGGCCGAATGGCCCGCTCCGCGTCCCGCAGCATCGCCCTCGTCACCCTGGCCGCCGTCGTGGCGTGCAGCGCCGCCGCCGCGGCCGGGGCCTGGCGCTACTTCCACAAGAACCCGCAGAACCCCGTCGTCCGCCTGGACGAGTACGTCACCATGGGCTGGGTGGCGTGGGACTCGAGCTGGTACATGCGGATTGCCCAGGAGGGCTACCAGTTCACCCCGGGCGAGCAGAGCTCGGTGGCCTTCTTCCCGCTCTACCCGCTGCTCATCCGCGCGGTGGAGACGCTGGGCCCCAACGTGTACCAGGCCGGTGTCCTCATCACCCTGCTGTGCGGCCCGCTGGCCATCATCACCTTCACCAACTGGGCGCGGAACCTCACGGACAACGACACCGCGCTGAAGGCCGGGCTGCTGATGGCCTTCTACCCGTTCACCTTCTATTTCTACGGCGCCATGTACTCGGACGCGCTGTTCGTCCTGCTGGTGGTGTCCGCCTTCCTGCTGCTGGAGCGCGGGCTGCTGCTGCCGGCGGTGCTGGTGGCGGCGGTCGCCACGGCGGCGCGGCCGGTGGCACCCGCGGTGGTGGTGGGTCTGCTGGTGCGCCGGCTGGAGTGGAAGCACGCGCGCGGTGAGAAGTGGACTGCGGTGGACTTCCTCCCGCTGCTCGCGGGGCTGGGCTTCGGCTGCTACATGCTCTTCCTCTGGCACAAGTTCGGGGACCCCTTCGCCTTCGTGAAGGTGCAGGGCGCCGCGGGGTGGGACCAGAACCCCGGCTGGCACACGTGGCTGAAGGTGAGCTGGTTCGAGCGCGTCATCCTCTCGCCCACGGACAAGCGCGAGGCGTTCCGTCTCGCGGCGCATGCCTTCTTCACGGTGCTGGCGCTGGCGCTGGTGTGGCCCACGCGGAAGCTGCTGGGGTGGGGCTACGCCGTCTACGTGCTGGCCATTGTCGGCCTGCCCGCGTGGTCCACGAAGGACTTCATGGGCATGGGGCGCTACCTGCTGTCCTCGTTCCCCGTCTTCCTCACCGCCGCGCTGCTGTTGCGGCAACGGCCGCTGCTGCTGCGAGGGGCGCTGGCCGTGGGCGCCATCTCCGTGATTGTCCTCTCCTGGGCCTTCGGCGCGGACTACTACATCTCATGAGCGCGCTCCTCGAGCAGGCCCTCTCCCTGTACTCGGTGCTGCCGGCCGCCGAGCGCTTCCACGTCCACGCGCGCGCCTCGTCCGCGCCGCTGCTGGCGGTGGCCTCGCGCACGCCCGGCGGCACGGTGGCGGACATCGGCTGTGGACATGGCCTCCTGTCCGCGCTGCTGGCCGTGGCCGACCCGCGCCGCACGGTGCGGGGCGTGGACCCGGACCCGCGCAAGGTGGCGTGGGCGAGACAGGCGCTCGCGGGGCTGCCCAACGTGCAGCTCGCGGAGGGCACCGTGGAGGAGACGCTCGCCACGGAGGCCCCCGGCACCTTCGACGGGGCGGTGGTGTGTGACGTGCTCTACCTGCTGCCCGAGGCGAAGTGGCCCGCCTTCCTGCGCACCGTGCACAGCCTGCTCAAGCCCGGTGGGCGCTTCCTGCTGAAGGAGGTGGAGGGGGACGGCTCCTGGAAGCACCGGAAGGCGCTGGCGCAGGAGTGGGTGATGGTGTCGCTGCTGGGCCGCACGAAGGCGAGCGGCGGCATGGCGCTCAAGCCGCGCGCGGAGATGACGCGGTTGCTGGAGGACGCGGGCTTCGCCGTGGGCGAGGTGGTGGACCTGGGCCGCGGCTACACCACGCCCCATGTGCTCTACGTGGCGGAGGCGAAGCGGCCGTAGGGGAGGGGAGGCCGCTCTGCGGAGCGGGATGCCGCGCTACGCCGCCGAAGCGAGGCTGCCGTAGGTGTGCAGCTCGATGCCCCGTTCGCGCAGCCGGGCCCTCACCCTCGGGCTCGTGAGCGCGTCCAGCTCGGCCTGCCAGCCATAGCTCCACACCGGGTCCTCCGGCACATGCGGCACACCCTCACCCGGGTGGCAGCCCAGCTCGAAGTCCCCCGCCGGCAGCGCGTCCAGCGCGTCCAGCAGCGCGGCCTCGTCCAGTCGGCCCGCCTCGAACACGCCGCCCGCGCTCACCCGGCGCACCCCGGGCGCGCTCCACGGAGGCACGCGGGCCAGCACCGCCAGCACCGCGGCCTTCACCGCCGGGCCCGGCGCCCGCAGCCACTTCATCCTCGGCAGCGCATCCGGCCACCGCAGCGGCAGCCGCTCGCGCGCCGCCAGCGCCTCCACCACCGGACGCACGCCCGGCAGCAGGTGCAGGTGCTGGTGCCCGTCCAGGTGGTCCACCGCCACGCCCAGCGCGCGCGCCCGCTTCAGCTGCGAGGCCAGCTCCACCTCCACCTCCTCGCGCCGCACGGCCCCGGACAGCCACGCCTTCGCGAACTCCGCCCAGTTGCCCCTGAGCCTCCCGCCCGGCGCCACCGAGGGGACCGCATGCATGGGCGCCGCCGGAGGCAGCCGCGTGGACAGCGCGAGGTGCAGCCCCACCGCCAGTCCCTGGGCGCGCGCTCTCTCGGCGGCCTCGGGGGCCGTGGGGCCCATGGCCAGCAGGGTGGCGCTGGTGACGATGCCTTCGCGGTGCGCCCGGAGGATGCCCGCGTCCAGGGACGGGTGCAGCCCCAGGTCGTCCGCGTTCACCACCAGGCGCGTGAGCGGGCGCGCCACGCCAGGCCTCATCCCCGCGCCGTGCGGCCCGTGGGCGGCACCGCGTGGAGCTGCTGCACCGACGGAGGCAGCCGCACCGGCTGCACCGGCGGCGACGGCGTGCGCGTCTCCGGGAACAGCCGCACCAGCTCCTTCACCATCTTCACGATGACGGACGGCGAGGCCAGCGTGGAGATGCCACGCGTGCGCGGGAAGTAGTCCACGCCCATCTGGAACACGCGGAAGCCCTTGCGGATGGCCTTCACCACCAGCTCGGCGTCGATGAACGAGCCCTGGCTGTGCAGCTCCATCGACTCCAGCACCCGGCGGTGCATCACCTTGAAGCTGAAGTTGACGTCCTTGATTTGAATGTCGAACAGCGACCGGATGAGCAGGTTGTAGACGAACGAGTAGACGATGCGCTTCGGGCCCTCGCTCGTGCGGTCGAACCGGAAGGCGCAGATCATGTCCGCCTCCAGGTACTCCATCAGGTGCAGCGAGCGCTCCAGCTCCCGCATGTCCCAGGGCAGGTCCACATCCGAGTAGACGACGATGTCCTTCGTCGACGCCGCCAGCCCCGTGCGCATCGCCCCGCCCAGCTTGAGATTCACCGGGTGGTGGATGACCCGCAGCTGTGGCACCTTCTGCGTCAGCGCTTCGCAGATTTCGCGCGTGCGGTCCGTGGACGCATCGTTGACGATGATGATTTCAAAGTCGTCCGTCAGCTTCGGCAGTACGTCCAGGGCACGACTCACCGCCCTTTCGACGTAGTCCTCCTCGTTCCAGGCGGGAAAGAAGAGGCTGATGCTGGGGTACTTGCCCACGGGCGACCTCGGCAGTGAAGCGTGCAAGATTGAACGGGCTCGCTACCAGAGGGGCCCACCCAAATCAACGATGGGGGGTCGCACCCTGCCCCACTCGCGTGCTACCGTGAAATCACCATTTTGCGGGGACACTGTGAACTCCAGGCCCTACACCCTGCTGGTAGTGGACGACTCGCAGTCGACGTTGCCCAGGCTGGCCCGCGCGCTGGGGCCGGAGGACTTCGCGCTCCGGCTCACCGCCTACGGGCCCGAGGTGTCCAGGCTGGCCCGAGAGGTGTCCCTGGTGGTGCTCTGCCCGGGCGAGGACCCCGCGGGCATGCTGGCCCTCCTGGACAAGCTGGCCCCCCCGGACGGAAGCCAGGGCACCCCGGTGCTGGTGCTCGCACCCCAGGAACCCCGGAGCACCTGGCTCGCGGCGCTGAACCGGGATGCCGAGGTCATGTTCGACCCATGGGAGCCGGATGAGCTGGTCGCCCGGGTGCGCCGGTGCCTCTCCAGACAGGCGCGACTGGAGGCGCTCGCCTCCCAGGTGGGCGAGCTCCAGCGGCTGTCGTCGACGGACGGCCTCACGGGCGTGCACAACCACCGGCACTTCCAGGAGCGGCTGCGGGAGGAGTTCCGCCGGGCCCAGCGCTACGACGACGCGCTGTCGCTCATCCTCCTGGATTTGGACCACTTCAAGGATGTGAATGACAGGTACGGCCACTCCGCCGGAGACGGGGTGCTGCGCGAGGTGGCCGCCGCGCTCCAGCGGGGCGTGCGCGAGACGGACCTGGTGGCCCGCTACGGAGGAGAGGAGTTCGCGGTGCTGTTGCCTCGTACCCACCTCGCCGGCGCCCTCACCGTGGCCGAGCGGGTGCGCCGCGAGCTGCGGGCCCTGCGCCTGGGGTCCGATAGTACCCTGACGGTGACGGCCTCCCTCGGGCTGTCCAGCTTCCCCCACCGCACCGTCCTCTCGCCCGAGCAGCTCCTGCTCACCGCCGACGAGGCCCTCTACCGGGCCAAGCACGAGGGGAGAGACCGCATCTGCCTACACACCCAGGTCCCCCCGTTCCCGCCCCCTTCCTCGACGGGCGGCTGACCCCGGGTCAAAGACCCTGGGTTGATATTGACCCGTTTGGTGGGGGAGGGTCTATGCTGACTCACGACTTCTTGAGCAACGAGAGAGTTAACTCTCGTTATTTCAAGGGTTTGCTTTGCAACGGCTTTTGGCAGGCCCGTTGCAATTGTCGTGAGGCAGAAAGAATCCATGGGTCCCCAAGCCGCACAGCTCTCGAAGCAGGACGCAGCGCCCCGCGGGCGGCTGCTGCTGGTGGACGACGAGGAGAACATCCTCAAGTCCATCCGCCGGGTCCTCCGCCGGGGGGACTGGGACATCGAGACGGCGACGGACGCGGAGCAGGGGCTGCGCACCCTGGAGCAGTTCCACCCCGAGGTCGTCATCTCCGACTTCCGCATGCCGGGGATGAACGGGGTGGAGTTCCTCACCCAGGTGAAGCAGCAGGAGCCGCGCGCCCAGCGCATCATGCTGACGGGCCAGGCGGACCAGCAGGCGATTGAAGAGGCCATCAACCGCTCCGAAATCTTCCGCTTCATCTCCAAGCCCTGGAACGACAGCCACCTCGTCCTGACGGTGAAGAGCGCCTTCGAGCAGTACGCGCTCCAGACGGAGAACGACCGGCTGTACCGGGTGACGCAGGCGCAGAACGCGGAATTGAAGCTCCTCAACGCGGACCTGGAGGAGCGCGTCGCCCAGCGCACGCGCATGCTCAGCCAGGCCAAGCGCGAGTGGGAGCTGTCCTTCGACTGCATGGAGACGCCGCTGTGCGTGGTGCGCTCGCGCGACTTCGCCGTGCGCCGCGCCAACCTGGCGTATGCCCGCGTGGCCGGCCGCTCCATCGAAGAGATTCCCTCCGACACCGCCTGCTACCGCTACCTCTTCGGCCGCAACGAGCCGTGCACCGGCTGCCCGCTGCCGGCGGCGGTGGAGAGCGGCAAGGGCGCGCGCGGCGAGGTGCAGCAGTCCGGCCGCACGTACGTGGTGTCCGCCTATCCCATGGCGGGCGACGACCGGGTGGTGTGCACCTACCGGGACGTCACCGAGGAGCAGTCGATTACGCGCCGCCTCATCGAGACGGAGAAGATGGCCGCGGTGGGCCAGCTCGCCGGCGGCGTGGCGCACGAAATCAACAACCCGCTGGGCGGCATCCTCGCCTTCGCGCAGCTGATGTCCCGCGACGCGGGCCGCACCGGCTCGGACCTCGAGTCGCTCAAGCTGATTGAAGAGAGCGCGCTGCGCTGCAAGCGGATTGTGGAGAGCCTCCTCAAGTTCAGCCGCCACAGCCGCGTGGAGGACCGGCGGCTGTTCGACTTGTCCAAGTGCGTGGAGGACGCGGCGGTGCTCTTCCGCGCGCAGCTCAAGGCGACGCCCCGCGTGTCGCTGTCGCTGGGGCTGACGGACGGGCTGCCCAAGGTGTACGGAGACCCCGGCCAGCTCGCGCAGGTGGTGCTCAACCTGCTGCAGAACGGCCTCCAGGCGCTGTCCTCCCCCGAGGGCCGCCTGTCGCTGGTGACGGGCCGCGAGGGGGACCGCTGCTACTTCGCCGTGGCCGACACCGGCTCTGGAATCGAAGAGCGCCACCTGCCGCGCATCTTCGAGCCCTCGTTCACCACCAAGGCCCCCGGTGAAGGCACCGGCCTGGGGCTGTCCATCGCCTACCGCATCGTCCAGGACCACGGGGGCAGCTTCCACGTGGACACCGAGGTGGGTGCGGGCTCCCGCTTCACCGTCTTCCTGCCCATTCCCCTGCAGCTCGAGAGGTTGCCGTGATTCCAGTCAAGCGCGCCAAAGTCCTCGTCGTGGATGATGACTCGGTCGTCCTCAAGGCCGTGACGCAGATTCTCCAGCGCGAGGGCCACCCGGTGGTGGCCATTGACGACGCGGTGGAGGGCCTGACGGCGGCCAAGGACCCGTCCATCGACGTGGTCGTCCTCGACATCAAGATGCCCAACCTGTCCGGCATGGACCTGCTCCGCGGCATCAAGGCGGACCGCCCGGACGTGGAGGTCATCATGATGACGGCCTTCGCCACCGTGGAGACGGCGGTGGAGGCGGTGAAGGCGGGCGCGTACGACTACCTCACCAAGCCCTTCGAGAACATCGACGAGGTGAGCCTCACGGTGGCCAAGGCGGCCGAGCGCAAGGCGCTCAAGGACCGCACCCGCGCGCTGGAGGAGGCCCTCACCGCGCGCAGCCAGTTCGAGGACCTCATCGGCCAGTCCACGCAGATGCGCTCGGTGTTCAAGCTGGTGGAGACGGTGAGCCACTCCACGGCCACCGTGCTCATCCAGGGCGAGAGCGGCACGGGCAAGGAGCTGGTGGCGCGCGCCATCCACTACCGCAGCTCGCGCAAGGACAAGCCCTTCGTCGCCGTCAACTGCTCGGCGCTGACGGAGACGCTGCTGGAGAGCGAGCTCTTCGGCCACGTGAAGGGCAGCTTCACCGGCGCCACCGGCAACAAGAAGGGCCTCTTCGAGGCGGCCGACGGCGGCACCATCTTCCTGGACGAGATTGGCGACGTGCCCCCGGCCACCCAGGTGCGCCTGCTGCGCGTCCTCCAGGAGGGCGAGGTGAAGCGCGTGGGCGCCAACGAGCCCGTCAAGGTGGACGTGCGCGTCATCGCCGCCACCCACGTGGACCTGTCCCGCGCCAAGGAGCAGGGCAAGTTCCGCGAGGACCTCTTCTACCGCCTCAACGTGATTACGATTGACCTGCCGCCCCTGCGAGATCGCCCCGAGGACGTGCCGCTGCTCGCGCACCACTTCCTCAAGGTGTACTCGGGCAAGGCGGACAAGAAGGTCAGCGGCATCTCCCCGCGCGCCATGGAGGCCCTCACCTGCAACCGGTGGACGGGCAACGTGCGCGAGCTGGAGAACGTCATCGAGCGCGCGGTGGTGCTGACGTCCAACGACATCATCGACGTGGAGGACCTGCCGCCCGGCTTCCAGGCCGCGCCCCAGGCCGACTCGACGGTGGAGGTGTTCAGCCTCGCCCACCTGCCGTATGCGCAGGCCAAGCGCCTGGCGATGCGCGCCTTCGAGCGCCGCTACCTCTCCGCGCTGCTGGAGAAGAACAACCAGAACGTCTCCAGCGCGGCGCGCGCGGCGGGCGTGGACCGCTCCAACTTCCGCCGTCTGCTGAAGCAGTACGAGGTGGCCGGTCGCTCCATGAAGCCGCGCCAGCCCAAGGCTGACGAGGGCGAGGTCATGGAGGCCGCGTCCTGATGCGCTGAGGAGGGCCCCGGCCCTCCTCGTCTGGCGGAGGGCGTCGCAGCCCTCCGCGGCTCGAGGTGGGCGCCGTCAGCCCTCCTCGCCCGGCTCGCGGGGCTTGCGCTCCGCGAGCTGGCGCTGAATCGCCTCGTAGCGCTCGGACAGCTCCGCCTCCTCCCCGTTCCGGGAGGGGGTGTAGAAGCGCCGGGCGCGCAGGGCCTCCGGCAGGTAGTCCTCGGGGACGTAGTTCCCCTCGAAGTTGTGGGGGTACTTGTAGCCGCCCCCGTACCCCAGTGACTTCATCAGCTTCGTGGGCGCGTTGCGCAGGTGCAGGGGCACCGGCAGCGCGCCTTCTGCCTTCACGGCCTCGCGCGCGGCCATGTACGCGGTAATCACCGTGTTCGCCTTGGGCGCCAGCGCCAGGTAGGTGACGGCCTGGGTCATCGGCAGCGTGCCCTCGGGCAGGCCCATGAGCTGGAAGGCGTGCAGCGCATCCACCGCCACGCCCAGCGCGCGCGGGTCCGCGTTGCCGATGTCCTCCGAGGCGAAAATCACCATGCGCCGGAGGATGAAGACGGGGTCCTCGCCCGCCTCCAGCATGCGCACCATCCAATAAACCGCCGCGTCCACGTCGCTGCCGCGCATGGATTTGATGAAGGCGCTGATGACGTTGTAGTGCTCCTCGCCGCCCTTGTCGTAGAGGAGCATCTTCTGCTGCAGGGCCTCCTCCGCGGAGCGCCGGTCCACCCGGGTGCCTCCGTGGGCCGCGGCCACCTCCAGCGCGGTGAGGGCCTTGCGCGCGTCGCCCCCGGCGGTGCTGGCGAGGAACAGCAGCGCGTCCTCGTCCACCTCCACGCGCCCGCCCAGGCCTCGCTCGTCCGCCACCGCCCGGCGCAGCAGGGGCACCAATTCGTCCTCCTCCAGCCCGCGCAGGGTGACGACGCGGCAGCGGGAGAGGAGGGCGGCGTTGACCTCGAAGGAGGGGTTCTCCGTGGTGGCGCCGATGAGGGTCAGCGTGCCCTTCTCCACGTGGGGCAGCAGCGCGTCCTGCTGGGCCTTGTTGAAGCGGTGGATTTCGTCCACGAAGAGGAAGGTGCGCTTGCGGTGCAGCTTCCAGCGGTCCTGCGCGCGGGCCACCGTCTCGCGGATGTCCTTCACGCCGGAGAGGACGGCGGACACCGACTCGAAGGCGGCGCCTGTGGAGCGGGCGACGATTTGCGCCAGCGTCGTCTTGCCGGTGCCGGGCGGGCCCCAGAGGATGAGGCTGGGCACCTGGTCGCTCTCAATCGCCCGGCGCAGGAAGCGGCCCTCACCGGTGACGTGCTCCTGGCCCACGAACTCGGAGAGCGAGCGGGGGCGCATGCGCTCCGCCATGGGCGCCTGGCTGGCCTGCTCCTTCTGGCCGGCATGTTCGAAGAGGTCCATGAGGGCCAAAAATAGCGCCGGGAGAGCCTACGTGCCGGGTCCTGTGTCGACGGGCGGGCACCTCGGCATTTCAGGGGAGCGCCCGGACGGTCGCCTGGACTAGAACATTGCCGCGTGCAGACCCTGGCAATCGTCGCGAAGAAGGACAAGCCCGAGGCGGCGGCGCTGGCGGCGCAGCTTCGTGAGCGCTACCCGCACCTGACCATCCTCGGGGACCGCGCGCTGGCGCATACGCTCAACTGGCCTCGGGTAGAGGACCGGGAGCTGGCGGCCCGGGCGGACCTGGTGGTGGTGCTGGGCGGTGACGGCACCCTCATCTACGCGGCCCGGATGCTGGGCGGCCGCGGGGTGCCCATCCTCGGCGTCAACCTGGGCAGCCTCGGCTTCATGACCGAGGTGCCAGTGGAGGAGCTCTTCACCACCCTGGACGGGGTGCTGGCGGGGCGCTTCCAGGTGGACTCGCGGATGAAGCTCACCTGCCGGCTCATCCGTGGAGGGCGCACCCTCATCGAGGACGAAATCCTCAACGACGTGGTCATCAACAAGGGCGCGCTGGCGCGCATCGCCGACCACGAGACGTCCATCGATGGGATTCCGATTACGACGTACAAGGCGGACGGCGTCATCCTCGCAACGCCCACCGGCTCCACGGCGTACTCGCTGTCCGCGGGCGGGCCCATCGTCCACCCGTCGGTGGACTGCACGGTGCTGTCGCCCATCTGCTCGCACGCGCTCACCCAGCGCTCCATCGTCGTGCCGGCGGACCGGGTCATCCGAATCACGCTGCGCAGCGAGACGGCGGACACGTACCTCACGCTGGATGGGCAGACGGGCCACGGGCTGCAAGGCGGCGACTGCATCGAAGTGGTGCGCTCGCCCAACCGGGTGAACCTGGTGCGCAACCCGAAGGTGGCCTACTTCTCCATCCTCCGGCAGAAGCTCCACTGGGGCGAGCGCTGACGGGCCCCGGGGCGCCGTGTTCCTCTTCCTGTCGAAGGTGCTCGACCTCTTCCTGGCGCCGCTGACCTGGGCGCTGCTGTTCCTGGTGGCCGGGGCGCTGCTGCGCAAGCGGGTGGGGCGGGCGCGGCTCCTGAGTGGGCTGGGGCTGGCCGTGCTCTACGCCTTCTCCACGGAAGCCGTGTCGTCGGCGCTGATGCGTGCGACGGAGGCGGGGGCGGTGAGCACCTTCCGGCCGGACGTGACGTACGACGCCGTCATCGTGTTGGGCGGAGGGTTGGACCCGGCCGCCACCGAGCGCTCCGGCCGGCCCGAGTACAACGCCGCCGCCGAGCGGGTGCTGCGCGGCTTCGAGCTGCTGCGCGAGGGCCGGGCGCAGCGGGTGCTCATCTCCGGCGGCTCGTTGGATCCGAGGCCCCAGGCGGTGGTGGAGGCGGACGTGCTGTCGCGGCAGCTCCAGGCGTGGGGCATTCCGGCGGAGCGCATCTTCACCGAGGGGCGCAGCCGCAACACGCGGGAGAACGCGGTGGAGTCCGAGCGCATTGTCCGAGAGCACGGCTGGAAGACGCTGCTGCTGGTGACGAGCGCCGCGCACATGCCGCGTGCCGCCGGCTGCTTCGCGGCGGTGGGGCTGCGGCCGGACACGCTGCCGGTGGACGTGCGCACCTCGTCCACGCCGCTGCGGCGGATGAGCTGGCTGCCGCGCGCGGGAAACCTCAGCCAGAGCACGGACGCCCTGCGCGAACTGGCGGGGCGCGTGGTCTACGAGCGGCGAGGCTGGGCGGTGCCGTGAGCGCACTTGAGCGGCCCGCGCCGGGGCGCGTGGTCTGCGAGCGGCGGGTCGGTGCCGGGCGTACTACTTGAGCGGTGCGGGAGGCCGGCGCGCGTCCTTGGACAGCGTGCTGGTGCCGCGCCGTGCAATCCGTCCGTCCCCCTTCGCGCGCGGCGCCGGCTTGCCGGAGCGGAACGCCTCCGCCAGCACGTCCAGCGGCGTGCGCCCGTCCTTCAGCGCGGGCGTGGTGGGCTGGCCCTTCAGCATCTCGTAGCCGTCCTTGCCGCTGGCGAGGAAGCTGAGCGTGGCCAGCCGGTACGTGGCCTCCGCGTCCAGCGGCTTGCCGCCCACCTTTACGTCCACCACGCGGTCGCCCACGGGGCGGGACGGGTCATACGCGAAGCGCAGGCCGGACACCTGGGGGAAGCGGCCGGGCTTCGCGTCCTCGCGGCTGAGGCTGACGCCGTTCTCCAGCACCGCGCGCAGCGTGGCCCCCTTCACCTCCACCACCACCAGTGCGTCCTCGTACGGGAGGATGGCGTGCAGCTCGCGGCGCGTCAGCACCCCCGCCGGCAGCACCATGTCCGCGCGCAGCGCGCCCCCATTCACCAGGGCCACATCCGCGCCCGACGCCGCGCGGAAGGAATCCGCGACGAACGAGCCCAGGTTCGTCTCGCGCGTGCGAACCTCCGAGGCGCGCGCCTCCAGCGCCACCGGCGTGCGGCCCACGCGCTCGGAGAGCCGGGCGAACAGCGGCTCATAGGCCTTCATCGCCGCGTTGAACTCCGCGTCCTCCGGCACCTTGCGCGTGACGGGCAGCCGCTTCCAGGTGGCCTTGCGCAGCGCGCCCGTCGTCGCGTCCACGTCCAGGGTGAGCCGGCCCAGTTCCACCGCGTCCGCGTGCACCTTGAAGATGGGCGTCCCGGTGGAGCGGTCCTCCACGCCCACGTGGTCATGCCCGCCGAGGATGGCGTCCACCTTCACGCACTTCGCGAGTGAGCGGTCCTGCTCCAGCGTCAGGTGCGTCAGGCCCACCACCACGCTCGCGCCCGCCTCGCGCAGCTTCGCCACCGCCGCCTTGGAGGCCTCGCAGAAGTCGGTGAACTGGGTGTCCGCGCCGGCCTTGGAGGTAGCCTTCGTCTCCGGCAGCACCACGCCGAACAGGCCCAGCTTCACGCCGCCCACGTCGCGCACGTCGTACGCCTTCACGCCCGCGAAGAGGCCGCCCGCCTTCGTGTCCTCCACGTTGGCGCCCAGCCAGGTGAAGCGCGACTCGCTCACGCGCTCGCGCAGCGCATCGTCACCGAAGTCGAACTCGTGGTTGCCCAGCACCGCGTAGTCCAGGCCGAGCGCGTTCCACGCGTCCACCATCTGCCGGCCCTTGAGCGCCTTGCCCTCCACCTCCAGCAGCGACTCCACGGACGGGGACAGCGTGTCGCCGCCCAGCACCGTCACCACGTTGGGCGACTCCTTGAGCACCTGCTTGCGCAGCGTGGCCACCCGCGCGAGCCCGCCCCGGCGTCCCGACTCCACCGGCTGCACCTGGTACACGTCCGCCAGGTGGAGCAGCGTCACCTTCAGCGGGGCAGGGGCGGCGGGGGCGGCGCCCGAGGCGGGGACCGCGGTCAGCACCCAGGCCAGCGCGAGTGGCAGGAGCAGGGCCCCGCGTCGGGCCGGCGCTGTCGTCTTCTTCATCTCGGGTCGTTCTCCGGAGGGCGCTCGCACGCGCGGTCCGCCGGGACTAGCGCACTCGGAAGTCGAAGGCGAGCACCCGCGCCTTCACGCCCCGTGTGATTTCAACGCGGGGCGGAAGGGACACCGTGAGCATTGATGCATTGCGACATGATGGAAAGTTACATGAAAACAACGGCTCCCGTTTGCTCGCACTTCACCGTGGTTGCTAGGACGCCCCTTAACCAAGGGAGGTCGTCATCATGCGGAACGGCATCAGGTGGAGTGCACTCGTGCTGGCCGGGTTGCTCGGCTGTGGCGAGGCCGCGCTCGAGTCTCAGCAGGGCTCCGTTCAGGAGACAGCGCAGGTCAGCCAGAAGCTGAGTGCCTCGGGCAGGCCGGGTATGGGCGCCACCGTCTACCGCGACGCAGGGGGCGCCCCTATCGGTACGACGTTCCGCGTCTGGGCCCCGGAAGCTCAGCGGGTCTGGGTGAAGGGCTCCTTCAACTGGGGGGGCATCGAGCTGGGCAACGAGTCCAACGGCAACTTCTCCGGTGACGTGACCGGCGCCGGACATGGCCAGGACTACTACTACACCATCCAGAACAAGTGGGGCGGCTACCAGGACCGCAAGGACCCGCGGTCGGCGTGGCAGACCAACTCGACGAGCGACAGCAAGATTCTCGACCACGGCAACTACCAGTGGCGGGACAGTGGGTACAGCACGCCGGGCTTCAATGAGATGGTCATCTACGAGATGCACATCGGCACGTTCGTCGACTCGGCGGGCGGCAACCCGGGCCACTGGCAGAGCGCGATGACGCGGCTGAACCACCTGAAGGAACTGGGCGTGAACATGGTCCAGGTCATGCCGGTGATGGAGTTCCCGGGTGACTTCTCCTGGGGCTACAACCCCTCCTTCCCGTTCGCGCCGGAGAGCGTCTACGGGCACCCGAACTACATGAAGGAGTTCGTGGACAAGGCGCACCAGAACGGCATCGGCGTCATCTTCGACGTGGTGCACAACCACTACGGGCCGATGGACCTGCCCCACACGTGCTTCAACGGCGACTGCATGAATGCCAACGGGCAGTACTTCTACACCGACGGGCGCAAGAGCACGCCGTGGGGCGACACGCGCCCTGACTACGGCCGCCCCGAGGTCCGTGCCTACATCCGCGACTCGATGATGAGCCTGCTGCACGCCTACCACGGGGACGGCCTGCGCTGGGACGCCACCAAGTACATGCGCACGGTGAACGGCAGCAGCAGCACCGACATCCCGGACGCCTGGCGGGTATTCCGGTCCGTCAACCGGGAGATCAACCAAAACCAGGCGTGGAAGATCAGCATCGCCGAGGACTTCGGCGCGGGTGACGCCATCACCAACGACGCCACGTCCGATCTCGACGGCGGCGGCGGCTTCGACGCGCAGTGGGCGGGTGAGTTCGTCCACCCCATCCGCTCGGCGGTCATCGCGGGGAACGACTCGGCCCGGGACATGAACGCCGTGAAGAATGCCATCACCCAGAGCTTCAGCGGGCGGCACACTGCGCGCATCATCTACTCGGAGAGCCACGACGAGGTGGCCAACGGCCACGCCCGCGTGCCGGAGGAAATCTGGCCCGGACAGGCGGGCAGCTGGGCGGCCAAGAAGCGCTCCACGCTGGCGGCGGGCATCGTCATGACCTCGCCCGGCATCCCGATGATCTTCCAGGGCCAGGAGTTCCTCGAGGACGGCTACTTCCAGGATACGGACCCGCTCGACTGGTACAAGAACGACGTCACCTATTCGGGCATCCGCACGCTTTACCGCGACCTCATCCGCCTGCGCCGCAACTGGTTCAACAACACCCGCGGTCTGCGTGGCAAACACGTCAACGTCTACCACACCAACCACACCAACAAGGTGATTGCCTACCACCGCTGGGAGAACGGTGGCCCGGGCGATGACGTGGTCATCGTCGCCAACTTCAGCGGGACGTACTTCGACAGCTACAACGTCGCCTTCCCGCGCAGTGGCCTCTGGTACGCGCGCTTCAACAGCGACTGGAACGGGTACTCGTCCAACTTCGGCAACACGGCGACGCTGGACACCAACGCCAACGGCGGCGCCAAGGACGGCCTGCCCAACAGCGGCAACATCAAGCTCGGGCCCTACTCGATTGTCATCTTCTCGCAGTAGCGGCTGACGGGCTCGGGGCGCCCTGCCCATGTGGAGCAGGGCGCCTCGCGCTCACACCGTGTAGCGGCGGCCCTGGGCGAGCGGTTCGATGACGCTCGCGCCAAGGTCGAAGTCGTCCGGGTAGTGGATGAGCCGCATCCGGGCGCGCAGCTCCGCGGGCAGCGCCGCGAGCTTCTCGTAGGGCGTGTGCACGCCGTAGTTCGTCTCGTGAATCACCAGGTCCGCCTCCGAGAGCCAGTCGATGAGTCCCTCGTCGAAGGCGGTGTCCGCGCTGTACCCCAGGCACCGGCCCCCCGCGTGGATGCGCAGCGCGGTGGTGGGCACGTGGTGGTACGTGAGGCGGCTCTCAATCAGGAATGGCCCGTGCCGCACGGTGGACTCCGTGGAGAGCGGCGTGTGGTCGAAGTAGTCGTCGAAGTGCTTCTCGTTCGGGGTCGCACCGTGGCGCTCGATGAGGCACTCCATGCCGGCGGCGAGGTGGCCCTCCCACAGGCGGTCCGCCACGGCGGGGTGGGCGAGCACCTCCAGCTTCCGCTTGAGCACGAAGAAGGAGAAGTAGCCCAGGCTCTCCAGGCCCGACGCGTGGTCCGCGTGCAGGTGGGTGAGGGCCACGGCGCTGACGCGGTCCGCGTCCAGGGGCACGCCGGAGGACTCGGAGGCCTCGCGCATCATCTTCCGGATGGGGTGCGGGCAGTCCACGAGCAGCACCTGCCCTTCGGCCTCCACGGCGAGGCACGAGGAGTAGCGCAGGGCGGAGAAGGCATCACCGACGCCGAGGGTGATGAAGGACAGGCTCATGGCTGGCTCCGGATGGAGGGTGCGAGTCGCTCTCTCAGCTTCGCCGCGACGGCCGGTGGGCAGAAGGCCGAAACGTCCTCGCCGCGCGCGACGCGCTCCTTGAGTCCGCTGCTGCTCACCTCGGCCAGGTGCGCCTCGGCGGGGAGGAAGAGAGTGGACAGCTCCGGGGCCAGCGCGCGGTTGTTCTGCGCCAGCTCCGTCTCGAACTGTGCGTCGGTGGCGCCCCGCACCCCGCGTAGCAGGACGCTGGCGCCAATCTCCCGGGCGAAGTCGACGATGAGCCCCTCGGTGCTGGCCACGGTGATGTTGGGGTGGAGCTTCACGGCCTCGCGTACGAGGGCCACGCGCTCGTCGGCGGAGAGCAGGGAGCGCTTGTTCGGGTTGACGGCCACCACCACGACGACGTGGCCGAAGAGGCGCGCGGCCTGGCGGACGACGGACAGGTGCCCGGCCGTGACGGGGTCGAAGCTGCCGGCATAGACGGCGATGGTCATGGTGACACCTCGGGAGCCGCCTCGGGCGACAGCGTCCGGGGCGGGTGGAAGGTGAGGGCGGCGTAGAGCGTGCCCGCGACGCACAGGGCGGCGGACAGGGCGAAGTGCGTCGAGTAGCCGAGCGCCGAGGCACTGAAGCCACTCGCCGCGGCGGCGGCGCCGGTGGCCAGCACCACCAGCGAGGCCTGCACGGTGTAGTCCGTGGCGGCGTGCTCGGGGCGGCACGCGTCCATCATCGCGGTGAAGACGGCGGCGGTGGCCATGCCGCTGGCCACGTGCTCCACGGCGCAGACGGCGGTGAGCAGGGAGAGGGACGCGGGGCCTCGCGCGGCCAGGGCATACAGGAGCACTGCTCCGGCCTGGATGGCGCCGAAGAGGAGCAGCGCGCGGCGCCGGCCCAGTCGCACCACGAGGCCGCCCCCGAGGAGCGCGCCCACCAGCCCCGCCGTGAATCCCACGCCTCCGAGCATCCAGGCGATGTCGGTGAGCGACAGCCCCGAGTCGAACAGGAAGGTCCGCAGCATGCCCGTGGCCAGGGCCTCGCCCGCCTTGTAGACGACGAGCAGCGTGAGCCAGGCCGCCGCGCCCGGGCGCTTGAGCCACCAGGCGAGGCCCAGGCTCTGGGCGGGGGGCGGCTCGGAGGGCGGCTCCCGGTAGAGGGCCACGGGCACCGTCGCGAGGAGCAGCACGCCGCCCAGCGCGAGGAACGTGGGGCGCCAGCCCACCGCGTCGAAGACGGCGAGCATCAGTCCGCCGCCGACAATCATCCCCACGCGGTAGGCGGCCACCTGCACGCCGTTGCCCCAGCCGCGCTCGGCGGGCGCGAGCAGGTCCACCGCGAGCCCGTCCGTGGCCACGTCCTGTGTGGCGGCCAGCAGGTTGACGCCCAGCACCGCCGCCATCAGCACGGAGGTGTCCAGGTCTCCCGACGGCAGCGCGAGCGACAGCAGCAGCCCCGCGGACAGGCACTGCAAGGGGAGGATGTAGCCGCGCCGCCGGCCCCAGCGCGCCGAGCCGTGGCGGTCCATGGGGGGGGCCCAGAGGAACTTGAGCGCCCAGGGCAGGGCCAGCAGGTGGGCGAGGCCGATGGCGGGCAGCGACAGGCCCTGCTTGCGCAGCAGCACGGGCAGCGCCTGGGTGAAGAAGCCGAACGGCAGGCCCTGCGACAGGTAGAGACTGGAGAGCAGCGCCAGCTTCGTCGAGGTCTTCATGCGTCCTCCCGCGCTTCCGCCGTGTCGAGAAGGCCCGCGGCCATGCGCTTCACCGTGCCGGCCGCCGAGCCCGACGGCACCAGGTCCGGGGCGCTCGCGGAGAGCACGAAGTAGCCCTGCACCGAGGCGAAGAGGCCCGCGGCAATCGCGCGCGCCCGGCGCTTTCCCACCACCGACGCAACGAAGGACTCGAGCTGCTCCAGGTCCGCGCGCACCACCTTCTCATAGGCGGCGCGCACCTCGGGCTGGCGGATGGCCTCCGCGCTGATGGTGACCCAGCTCGCGACGGCCGCCGGGGCCGCGTCCGCGCCCGTGGCGAGGAACGCGTCGATGAAGGCGTCCACCCGGGCCCGCGCGTCGTCGCCCTTCAACCGGGAGAGCCGCGTCGTCACCCGTGCGCGGACGCGGGAGGCGAGCTGCTCCACCAGCGTGAGCAGAATCTCCTGCTTGTCGCTGAAGTGGTAGTGCACGAGGCCCGGGCTCAGCCCCGCCGCCTTCGCGATTTCCCCCACCGACGCGCGCTCGTAGCCGCGCTCGGCCATGACCTTCAGCAGCCCGTCGACAATCTGCTGGCGGCGCTCCTCGGTGTTGGACGGACGGGGCATGGTGGCCTTGTTTATTGGTTGTGTGACCAACTTATAAACAGGACCCCTGGAAACGTCAACCCGACGGCGCCGGGGAGGGCCGTCGGGTGGTCAGGTAGGCGGCGAGGTAGGGACGCCGGGAATTCGCGTCAGGACGGCGCGGCGCCGGGCGTGTCGAGGGCGGTGTTCATGTACGTCTGCTGCGCGGAGACGAACGCCTCGATGCCGGCGGCGACGAGGTCTGGCACCTCCATCATGGGGACGTGGCTGATGGCGGGCAGCTTCATCACGTGGAACCAGGGGTTGTTGACGCTGAAGGCCACCTGGTTCGCGAGGTAGTCATGCGACTCCGGCTGCGCGTACAGGTGCAGCGTCGGAGTAGGCGGCCTCAGCCCGAAGAGGGCGCGCAGCGGCGAGCCCTCGCGTGCGTACGCGGAGGCAATCTCCCGGGCGGCCCTGGCCCACATCTCCTCGCCGAAAGAGGCCATCTCCTCGCGGAAGAAGCGGATGAGGTTCTCGTCCTCCACGCCCTCCAGCCACATGCGGAACAGCCCTTCGCGGGCCTCGGCCCAGCGCTCGGACATCAGCCCCCGCAGGGCCTCGGTGAAGGCGAGTGGTGGCTCGGAGATGATCCAATCCATCACCACCAGCCGGGGCACGCGCTCGGCGCCCAGCTCGCGGCGCAGCTCCAGCGCCCACCAGCCCGCGTGGGACATGGCCACGGGCACCACCTGCTGCGCGCCGCTGGCCTCCACCACGGTGAGGAGGTCCTCGAGGACGGTGGCGCTGTCGAAGTCGGTGCCTCCGCCCTCGGACTCGCCATGGCCTCGCAGGTCCACCGAGAGCACCCGGCGGCGGGCGGCGCAGCGGGGCAGCAGGGGCCGGAAGGCGGCCCGGGTGGTGCACCAGCCGGGGATGAAGAGCAGCGCGGGCCCGCCGCGGCCCACGTCGTCATAGCGGATGCGGGCGCCGCCGCTGGAGTTCACCTCGGGCATGGTCTTCCCCCTCTGGAAGCAATGGCTCCTCCAGAGGTGGGCAGGCCGGGCGTGGGCGGCAGCAGGCGGGCAGGGGAGGGCGCGGACGCCCGCGGGGCTCAGAAGGACAGCAGCGACGTCACCTTGTCGCGGCCCAGTCGCTTCACGCCGTCCAGGAAGTCCAGGTGGATGAGGAAGCTGAAGCCCACCAGCTCCCCACCGAGCTTCTGGACGAGCTTCGCGGTGGCCTCCGCCGTGCCGCCGGTGGCGAGCACGTCGTCCACCACCAGCACGCGCTCGCCCTTCTGGATGGCGTCCTCGTGCATCTCCAGGCCGTCCGCGCCGTACTCCAGCGAGTAGCGCTCCACGATGGAGCGGTAGGGGAGCTTGCCGGGCTTGCGCGCCGGGACGAAGCCCGCGTGGAGCGCCAGGGCGATGGGGGCGCCCAGGAGGAAGCCGCGGGCCTCCACGCCCACCACCTTGGTGACGTGCTGGCCGCGGAAGGGCGCGGACATGGCGTTGATGACGCGGCCGAACAGGTGCGGGTCGGCCAGTACGGGGGTGATGTCCTTGAAGACGATGCCCGGCTTGGGGAAGTTCGGCACGTCGCGCAGGCGGGCATTCACATCGGCGACGAGCGTGGTGTCGGTGAGGCTGGGGGCGGGCGAGTTCATGGGAAGAGCTCCGGATTGACGCAATGAGGTGGCCGCCGTCCCTCCAGCGCGGCCAGCAGGTTGTCCACCGCCATGGAGGCCATGCGGCCCCGGGTGGCATGCGAGGCGCTGGCGATGTGCGGCGCCAGCAGCACGTTGGGCAGCGTCATCAGCGGGCTGTCCACGGGGAGCGGCTCCGGGTCCATGACGTCCAGCGCGGCGCCGCCCAGCCGCCCCTCGCGCAGCGCTTCAATCAGCGCGTCCTGGTCCACCACGCCTCCGCGCGCGGTGTTGACGAGCAGGGCCCCGGGCTTCATCGCCGCCAGCTCCGCGCGCCCCAGCCAGTGCCGCGTCTCGGGAGACAGCGGCACGTGCAGGCTCACCACGTCCGCCTCCGCCAGCAGCGTGGCCTTGTCCACGCGCCGCGCGCCGAGCTCGGCCTCCAATTCCGGCCTCGGCTGGCGGCCCACGTACAGCACGCGCATGCCGAAACCCCGCGCCCGCCGCGCCACCGCCGTACCGATGGCGCCCAGGCCGACGATGCCCAGCGTGGCCCCGTGCACGTCCGTGCCCAGCAGCAGGGTGGGGCTCCACGTCCGCCACTTCCCCGCGCGGACGAAGGCATCCGCCTCGGCCACCCGCCGCGCCAGCCCCATCAACAGGGCGAAGGCGAAGTCCGCGGTGGTCTCCGTCAGCACGCCCGGAGTGTTGCCCACCGGAATCCGGCGCGTGGTACAGGCCGGCACGTCGATGTTGTCGTACCCCACCGCCACGTTGCTCACGGCCCGCAGGCCCGGCGCGGCGGCGAGCAGGGCGGCGTCCACCCGGTCTGTCAGCAGGGTGACAAGCCCCTCGGCGAGCGCCGCCTCGGCCAGCAGCGCGTCCCGGGAGGGGGGCAGTTCCTCCTCCCACAGGCGGAGGTCCACGTGCCTGCCCAGTCGGCCGAGGGCCTCTCCAGGGAGCTGGCGGGTGACGAAGACGCGGGGGCGGACGGTCCGGGCCATGGCGCGGGTTGATGCTCTCACAGCCAGATGCCAGCGGGCGGGTTCCTCTGGCGGACGCATCGATTTTTCCCGTGAGCGTGAGCGCCGTTGGTGTGGTAGTCCAGCGCGTTCCCCGCGGCCATTTGAGCCTGGGGCCTTTTCCAGCCGTGCAATCCACCGCCGACATCCGAGACGCCCTCCCTCCTCAGGACACCGTGTGGCTGCGGGCCCTGAGGGCTGAAGTCCAACCCACCACCTTCAAGAAGGGGCGGGAAGTCGCGGAGTCACGCCGCGTCTTCGGCCTTCAGCGCGAAGGCAACCGCATCAGCGCCCAGGTCGCCAGCTCGTCTGGTGGGCGCTACCAGGTGGCCCTGGAGCTGGGGGACGGCAAAGCCGCGTCCACCTGCACCTGCCAGTCCTGGAATGTCTACGGACCGCACTGCAAGCACGTGGTCGCCGCCGCGCTCATCTACGCCGCGCGCTTCCGCCCACCGGGCCCGCCGCCTCCTCGGCCGGAGCCGGTGCCTCCTCCCGCCGACGTCCAGGCCCAGGAAGTCCCGGTCGACGACGAGATTCCCGTCGACCCGGTGTCCTCCCCCGGCATCGACCCGGTGAACCTGCCGGCACTCGCCAAGGTGGAGAGCTGGCTCGGCCTGTCCTCGCAGCCGGACTACGAGTTCTTCTACCGGCTGACGCCCTCCAGCACCGGCAACGGGGGGCGGCAGTGGGTGGTGGACGTGCGCCGTCAGGACGCCCAGACGAAGGGCCCCATCCACGTCAAGCGCCTGCTCCAGACGGGGGGCCGCATCGCCCCCGCCGACGAGCGCGTCTTCATGATGCTGTCCCGTCATGAGCACCGCTACGACTCGCGCATCGTCCTCTCCGACGAGGACCTGAGCGAGGCGATGGAGCTGATGCGCTTCCGCCGCGTCATCTACCGGGGCACGCAGCTCATCAACACCGAAGCCCCCGTACGCCCGCAGATCCGCCTGGAGTCGCGTCCGGACGGCGCCACCGCGCGCATCGAGCTGCTCTTCCCGGACAGCGCCAGCTACTCCCTCAAGGACGTCATCATCCTTTCGGGGAAGAAGACCTGGGTCATCCAGGCGCAGAACCTCCACGCCGTGGAGCCGGACTTCCCGCCCCGCCTGCTGCGCAAGTGGCTGCTGGAGCCGAGCATGTCCTTCCCGGCCGGGCAGCTGGACCGGGTGCTGACCTTCTTCGCGGCGCACCTGCCGCGCTTCCGCATGGCGCTGAAGGCGGACGACATCGACGTGGACGAGTCGGTGGAGCCGCGCTTCATGCTGACGCTGGAGGGCAGCCCGGAGAAGGTGAAGGTGCAGCTGGCCGCCCGCTACGGGCAGACCACCGTGGCGGTGTCCCCCACGGCCACGCACCTGGGCTACGCCAGCGGCGTGGGCACGGACAGCCGCAAGCTCTACCGCCGCCGCGAGGAGGTGGAGCGCGCCGCCGGCAAGCTGCTGCTGGACCTGGGCCTGCGCTTCGAGCCGCAGAGCGCCGTCTTCGACGCCACCGGTGACATCGCGCTGGAGTTCTGGGCCCGCGGCCTGGCCTCGCTCCCCGCCGAGTGGGAGCGCTTCGGCGTGCAGGCCCCCAAGGTGCGCCTGCGTCCCAAGCTCAAGCCGCGCATCCGCGTGGGCATGAGCGGCGTGCAGTGGTTCGACCTGGACGCGGAGTTCGTCACCGACGACCAGGCCGTGGACCTGGGCGCGGTGCGCATGTGGCTGGACTCCGGCCGCAAGTTCGTCCCCCTGAAGGACGGCTCCTTCGCGGAGGCCGACCCCGCCGAAATCAAGCGCGTGGCCGACCTGCTGGAAGAGGCCGGCGCCATGCCGGGCCGCTCCCGCACGCGGCTGCCGCTGCACCAGGCCGTCGCGCTGGACCTGCTCGCGGACCTGGGCGAGTTCACCGAGGTGGAGGCCAAGGCGCGCCAGGCCATGCTGGAGCTGCGCGAGACGGCCGGCGTGCCGAAGGTCGCCGTGCCGGAAGGGCTTCAGGCCACGCTGCGCCACTACCAGGAGGCGGGCCTGTCCTGGCTCTGGTTCCTGCGCCGCCACGGCCTGTCCGGCATCCTCGCGGACGACATGGGTCTCGGAAAGACCATCCAGTCGCTGAGCCTCATGCAGAAGGTGGCCAACGACGAGGGGCACAAGCCGTCCCTCGTGGTGGCCCCCACCAGCGTGCTCGCCAACTGGGAGCGCGAGGCCGAGCGCTTCACGCCGGGCCTCAAGGTCATGGTGTGGCACGGCCAGGACCGCAAGGAGCGCGCCGAGGACCTGAAGGGGATGGACCTGGTCCTCACCTCCTATGCCCTGGTCCGTCGTGACTTGGACCAGCTCTCCTCGGTGGGCTTCCGCTACGTCGTCCTGGACGAGGCGCAGAACATCAAGAACGCGGACAGCGCCACCGCGCAGGCGTGCAAGTCGCTGCCCAGCGAGACGCGCCTGGCGCTCACCGGTACGCCGCTGGAGAACCGCCTGTCGGAGCTGTGGAGCATCTTCGACTTCCTCATGCCGGGCTTCCTCGGCAGCGCGGACGGCTTCAGCGACAGGTACGAGCAGCCCATCCAGGTGGCCAACGACGCCACCGCCAAGGACCGGCTGCGCCGCCGCATCCAGCCCTTCATCCTCCGCCGTCTCAAGACGGAGGTGGCCAAGGACCTGCCGCCCAAGACGGAGTCCATCGCCTGGTGCGAGATGGAGCCCGGCCAGGCCGCCCTCTACCGCGAGGTGCTGGACGAGAGCCGCCGCAAGGTGAGCGAGTCGATTGAGAAGATGGGCTTCAAGCGCAGCCGCGTGTCCATCCTCGCCGCGCTGATGCGCCTGCGGCAGGTGTGCTGCGACCCGCGCCTGCTCAAGATGCCGCCCGGCACGCTGCTGCCCTCCAGCGCCAAGGTGGAGCGCTTCCTCCAACTCGTGGAGGACCTGGTGGCCGAGGGCCACCGTGCGCTCGTCTTCAGCCAGTTCACGGAGATGCTGGAGCTGCTCAAGCAGGAGGCCGACAAGAAGGGCCTGCGCTACCTGTACCTGGACGGCCGCACCAAGGACCGCATGGGCAAGGTGGACGAGTACAACCAGCCCGACGGGCCGCCGCTGTTCTTCATCTCCCTGAAGGCGGGCGGCACCGGCCTCAACCTCACGGCGGCCGACTACGTCATCCACTTCGACCCGTGGTGGAACCCCGCCGTGGAAGACCAGGCCACGGACCGTACGCACCGCATCGGCCAGACGCGCGCGGTCATCAGCTACAAGCTGATTACCCGCGGCACGGTGGAGGAGAAGATCCTCGCCCTCCAGCGCCGCAAGCGGGACCTGGCCGCCGGGGTGCTCGGCAACGACACCGACGAGTTGGGACGCACACTCACCGAGCAGGACATCCAGGAGCTGTTCACCGAAATCTAGGGGGTTGGAAGGTTGGGGCGCTCACCATACGTCCGCACGACCCGAACGCCTGTGCAGTGTCAGGGGGACCTGCTAGGGTGTTCAGTCACCAGTGCCGTCGTACGGACCACGGAGGGCGCGCGTGCTGCTGGGTCTTCGGATTTCGAACGTGGCGGTGATCGAGGAGGTGGAGGTGGCGTTCGGAGCCGGCCTCACCGTCCTCACGGGAGAGACAGGTGCGGGCAAGTCCATCCTCGTGGATGCACTGGGCCTGCTGCTGGGCGGGCGGGCCGACGCGGACGTCATCCGCGCCGGCTGTGAGGAGGCGTCCGTCGAGGGCGTCTTCGCACGCACCCCTGCCCTGGGTCAGCGGCTGGAGGACCTCGGCCTGCCGGACCTTGGAGAGGAGGTGTTGGTGCGCCGCGTGCTCGGCCGGACGGGCCGGGGCAAGGTGTACGTCAACGGCGGCCTGGTGACGGTGGGCGTCCTGGGCAAGCTCACGCGGGGCGCGGTGGACATCGCCGGCCAGCATGAGCACGTCAGCCTCTTCGATTCGGGCCTGCACCGCGTCCTGCTGGACAGGTATGGCGCCCTGGACGAGGCGCTGGCGACGTACTTCGGCGAGTACACCGCGCTGCGCGAGGTGGACGCGCGCATGGACGCGCTGGGAGGCGACGAGGCGAAGGTGCGCGAGCGCGCCGAGTTCCTCCGCTTCCAACTGGACGAGATTTCGCGCCTGGACCCCGAGGCCGGCGAGGACACGCGGCTGGACGCCGAGCGCAAGCGGCTGGGCAGCGCGGAGAAGCTCAAGCGCCACGCGTCCGAGGCCGAGCTGCTCGTCTCCGGCGAGGAGCAGTCCGCCGTGGAGACGGTGGGCCGCGCGCTGGGGTTGGTGCACGACGCGGTGAAGACGGACGCCACGCTGGCGCCGGTGGCGCAGGCGCTCAGCACGGCCCTGTCGGAGCTGGAGGAGGCGCAGCGCCTCCTCAACCGCTATGTGGAGGGGCTGGAGTCGGACCCCTCGCGGCTGGCGGACGTGGAGGAGCGGCTGGACGCGCTCAAGCGGCTGTGCCGCAAGCACGGCACCCTCCTGGATGGCCTGCTGAAGAAGCGCGGCGAAATCGAGGCCGAGCTGGGCACGCTGGAGAACCGCAAGGAAATCCTCGAGGAGCTGGCCGCCGAGCGGCGCCGGGTGGAGGAGCGGGCGCGCAAGGCCGCGGCGGTGCTGTCGCGCCAGCGCATCTCGAGCGCGGTGGAGTTCTCCGCCCTGGTGCGCGAGGGCCTGGGGCACCTCGCCATGGGCAAGGCCGCCTTCGAGGTCCGGGTGACGCCGGGCGAGACGCTGCGGCCGGACGGCGCGGACGAGGTGGAGTTCTTCTTCAGCGCCAACCCTGGCGAGCCGGCGCGTCCGCTGGCCAAGGTGGCCTCCGGTGGTGAGGCGAGCCGCCTGCTGCTGGCCCTCAAGCGTGCGCTGGCCGACAGTGACGGCTGCGGCTCCTACATCCTCGACGAGGCCGATGCGGGCGTCAGCGGCGCCATCGCCGACGTCGTGGGGCGGATGATCAAGGAGGTGAGCAGCCACCGTCAGGTGCTCTGCATCACCCACCTGCCGCAGGTGGCGGCCTATGCGGACGCCCACCTGCTCATCCGCAAGAGCCTCAAGGGCGAGCGCACCGTCTCCGAGGTCGCCGTGCTGCAGGCGGGCACGGAGCGCACGCGCGAGCTGGCGCGGATGATGTCCGGCGTGGAGGTGACGCGCGAGGCGCTCGGAGCCGCCGAGGCCCTGGTGCGCTCGGCCCACCGGGCGCTGGCGACGCCCCGGGCCCGCCGGGAGACCGGCCCGGAGGGCACCCCCAGGGGTCGTCTCCGACGCACTGCGTAGAACCAAGTGAGGGGCAGGAGCATTCGCGTCCTTGCCCCATCCGCTTGCCTCACATAGCATCCCGGGTGTGTCCAGCACCGCAGGGCAGACCGCGGCCTCCCGCCTCAAAATTGTCTCCGCTGGCCTGACCGACGTCGGGCGTAAGCGCAATCACAATGAGGACAGCTTCCTTATTGATGACGAGCTGCAGCTCTATGTCGTGGCGGACGGAATGGGCGGTCACGCGGGTGGTGGAACCGCGTCGCGCATTGCCGTCGAGACCATCGACAAGGAGATGCGTCGGGCTCGGGAAGGGAAGGACAACCCCTTCCTCTCCGTGCCCAACCTGCAGGACTCGCCCATCCCCGAGTCCCTCCGCACGGCGGTAGAGAAGGCCTGCCTGGCCATCTTCACCGCCGCGCAGGAGGACGCGCGCCTGTCCGGCATGGGCACCACCGTCATCTCCCTGGTGGTCCGGGACGAGCACGCCTTCTTCGCCCACGTCGGCGACAGTCGCGCGTACCTCATCCGGGGCGACCTCATCCAGCAGATCTCCGAGGACCACTCGCTGGTCAACGAGCAGATCAAGGCCGGGATGATTACCCCCGAGGAGGCCAAGCACTCCCGCTACAAGAACATCATCACCCGCTCCGTCGGCTTCGAGGAGGAGGTGCAGGTGGACGTCATGGGGCTGGTGTCGGAGCCCGGCGACGTCTTCCTCCTCTGCTCGGACGGCCTGGCCAACATGCTCGAGGACCGCGAAATCCACGAGGCGGTGGTCAGGTCGCGGACGCTCGACGAGGTGCCCAAGCACCTCATCGACCTGGCCAACGAGCGGGGCGGGGACGACAACATCACCGTCATCGTGGTGCGCGTGGAAGCCTGAGGACGCCGCACTGCGACGGGAAGTGGTCTCGGACCCTCCCCATGGGTCTGTTGTCCTTGATACTCTTTAAGTAAGAATGGTATCTGCCCCAACGTTTCCAGCGGCGGCGAAATGCCGCTGGCCGACGTCGGTGGGCTGGGGAGTGGCGGGGGAGATGTAGCGCGAGAGCGAGCGACTTAGCTTGTCGCGCCAGAAGTCCCACGCAAAGCAGGGGAGCGGTCCCGTGGCGAAAAAGTCCTTCACACTGATGGTGATCCCGGACCACGACGCTCCGGTGAAGCGGTACACCATCCAACGGTCCTTCCTCATGCAGGTGGGGATGGGGCTGATGTTGGTGGTGGGACTGTCCGCCGGGGCGAGCATCCACTACTTCCAGGTGGCCGCCGACGCGTCGGAGAACCGCATCCTCCGCGAGGAGAACCTGACGCTCCGCTCGCAGCTCAAGTCGGTGCGCGAGCGCATCGAGCACATTGGCTCCACGCTGGACCGGGTGGAGCGATTCGACCAGAAGCTCCGCGCCATCACCCTGCTGTCGGACCCGCAGCGCAACCTGGCCATGGGCCCCACGGAGCCCGAGGCGGGCACCACGGCGCCCACCACCGACACCCAATTCACTCAGCTCACCACCACGGAGACGCCCAAGGCGCTCCTGGGGCGGCTGGACAGGCTGAGCGCCGAGGCCACCCGCCAGGAGCAGAGCCTCCAGGAGCTGCAGGCGTACTTCCAGGACCAGAAGTCGCTGCTGGCCTCCACGCCGTCCGTCTGGCCCGCGCGCGGCTGGGTGACGAGTGACTTCGGCTCGCGTCTGGACCCGTACACCGCCGACCGCGTCATGCACGCCGGCATCGACATCGCTGCGCCGCACGGGAAGGAAATCTACTCCCCGTCGGACGGCACGGTGGTCTTCGCGGGCCTCGAGGGCGGCTACGGCAACGTGCTCGTCATCGACCACGGCTACGGCATCAAGACGCGCTACGGCCACTTGGCGAAGATGCTGGTGAAGGCCGGCGACCGGGTGAAGCGTGGAGCGCTCATCGCCGCGGTGGGCAACACCGGCCGCTCCACCGGACCGCACCTCCACTATGAGGTCCGCGTCAACGGCATCCCGCAGAACCCGCGCAAGTTCATCCTCGAGGAGTAGCGAGGGCTTTCGCTCCGGCGCTTGAGCCTCGGGCTCGCGCCGGAGTGTGTCGCCTACAGCGTGCCGGGCCCGGGGACGAAGCCGTCCAGCCGCAGGCGCCGACGCTGCAGCCCGCTCGCGCGCCCGGTGCGCACCATGACGTGGGTGCGCTCCAGCTCGGCCCACACCAGCGGCCCCAGCACCTGCCAGTGCGAGGGCGCGTCCACCGTCAGCTCCAGCAGGCTCACCGTCCACGTCGGCACGTCCGCGTCGGGAGTGCCCTCGGGCAGCACACGGCGCACGTCGCGGGCCAGCCGCTCGCGTGTAGAGGCGTCCAGGTCCTCGCTCACGGTGAGCTGAGAGGTGGGCACCAGCAGCGCGGCGAGGCAGTCCGGGTGCAGGCGGAGCACCTTCGCCCCCGGGTACTGCGCGGCCAGGGACTCGGCCGTGGCGCGCAGCACCGCGTCCCCGGTGGGGAAGCCGAAGCGGGCGTTGACGTGAATCATCCCCTGCACGTCGGCGATGACGGCGCCCACGCGCCACCCGTCATGGTGGGCGTGCGTGGACAAGTCGTACTCCTCCTTGAGGAGGCTGCCCTGGGTGAGGGCGGGGACCTGGAGGGCCCCCGTCTTCGCGTCCGGGTGGCCCCGACGGGCCTGCTCGGCCTGGAGGAGCACCTCCACGGCGGCCTGCACGGGCGCCTCCCGGTGGCGCTGCAGCACCCACGGGTGGAGGGCGATGAGGGCGGTGGCGGTGGCGTCGTCGAGCGGGTAGGGCATCTTTCCCCTTGTGTAGCGCGTCGCGGGGCCCGGCGCAGGCGCTTCACTTCATGCGGTGGGCCGTCACCGTCACCTCGTCCCGGTCATGGTAGAGCTGCCGGACGACGAGGCCCTCCCAGCCTCCCTCCTTCGTCAGTGTCTGGCGCACGCGCAGCAGCATCGGGTTCTTGTCCTTCATCGGCAGCTTGATGTTGGCCACCAGCTGCCGGGCCCAGCCCTTGCGGCCCCACTTCGCCAGCAGCTGCGCCACCTCCAGCGGGCGCCACGCCATGTCGCAGAAGAGCCAGTCCACCGGCTCCTCGGGTGCGTAGGCGAAGGCGCTCTCCTGCACGTGCGTCACGCGGCGGTTGGCGGCCAGCTCGGGCATGAGCTTCGCCGGGTCCACCGCCACCACCCTCGCCCCACGCGCCACCAGCCGCTGCGTCCACCCGCCCGGCGCCGCGCCCAGGTCCACGCAGACGTCTCCGCGCCCGGGCTCGAAGGCCAGCCCGTCCAGCGCCTCCTCCAGCTTCATGGCCGCGCGCGAGGGAGACTCGCCCGCGCGCTTCATGCGCCGCCGCCCGCCCGCCGCCAGCGACAGCGCCTCGCTCGCCGGCACCGTGCCCACCACCGTCACCCCGTCCGGTGCCACGCACAGCCCCACCAGCACGGCCCCCGCCTCGCGCGCCCGCTGCGCGTCGTCCACCAGCCGCTCCGAGGGGAGTCGCGCGCGCACGGCCGCCTCCAGCGCCTCCGCGGGCGCCGTCAGCGTGTTGCCGCGCGGCGTGTCCGGGGTGAAGGCCTGCACCACCCAGGGCGCCCGGCCGGCGAGGGCCCGGACAGTCCTGGCCGCGGCCTCGGCGATGTCGTCAGGCGTGCTCGCCGTCAGGGAGACGGCCACCCGGTAGCCCGCCCGGGCGAAGGCGGGAGCCAGGCCGCCAACGGCCTCGCTCTCCACCAGCGCTTCGCCCAGCAGGCGGGGATGGGCGCCCGCCCACTCCAGCTCCTCGTAGAGGTGGGGCTCGAAGCCCGCACGGCAGGTCCACAGCCAGTGCCCCGGCCGGGCGGCCAGCGTCTGTGCGGGGATGGGTGGGACGCGGGCCCGGGGTGGGACCCGGGGAGCAGGCGGCGCGGCGTGTGCAGGCGGGCCACCCGACACGGCGGTGCTCTGGGGGCCTCGGGAAGACGGGCCCTGGGGGCCTCGGGAAGACGGGCCCTGGGGGCCTCGGGAAGACGGGCCCTGGGGGGACCGGGAGGCGGTGCCCTGGGTGCCCCGGGGGGCAGGTCCCTGACGTCCCCTGGGCGGAGCGGAGCGGCCGGGCCGGCGGGAGGGTTGCTTCGCGGAGGGGCGGCCCGCTCCGCGGCGTTGATTTCGTGTGGGGGACATTGCGTGTGCTCGGTTCCGCTTTACTGTGAGCCGCTGCGTGTACGGCGACCGGCCAAGTGGAAGTTTCGGGGGTCGCTCGTGGTTTTCAACCGGTTCTCCCTTACACCTCCTGGGATTTCCCTTCACTCGCCGCCGTCCTTCGAGGATTCTCCGGCGAGAGAGTCGACCGAATGATCGAATGGACGCTGAAGAAACTCATCGGGACCAAGAATGAGCGCGAGCTCAAGAAGGCCCATGGGAAGGTAGGCCGGGTCAACGAGCTGGAGACCCGGATGCGGGCCCTCAAGGACGAGGACTTCGTCTCGGAGACGGCCCGGATGCGGCAGGAGGTGCAGAACGGCCGCTCGCTGGACGACCTGCTGTTCGAGGCCTTCGCCCTCACCCGCGAGGCGGCGCGCCGTGTCATCGGCCAGCGCCACTACGACGTGCAGCTCATCGGCGGCATGTTCCTCCACCAGGGCTGCATCGCGGAGATGCGCACCGGTGAAGGCAAGACGCTGACCGCGACGCTGCCCACGTACCTCAACGCGCTGTCCGGCCGTGGCGTGCACGTGGTGACGGTGAACGACTACCTCGCCCGCCGCGACGCGGAGTGGATGGGGCGCGTCTACCGCTTCCTGGGCATGACCACCGGCTGTGTCCTCCATGAGCTGACGGACAAGCAGCGGCAGGAGGCGTACCGCTCGGACATCACCTACGGGCAGAACAACGAGTTCGGCTTCGACTACCTGCGCGACAACATGAAGTTCCGCCTGCAGGACTACGTCCAGCGCGAGCTGAACTACGCGATTGTCGACGAGGTGGACTCCATCCTCATCGACGAGGCCCGCACCCCGCTCATCATCTCCGGGCCCACCGAGGACAGCACCGACAAGTACTACCGGGTGGACCAGGTCATCCCCGGGATGGTGCCGGACCAGGACTACACCCTGGACGAGAAGCACCGCGCCGTGTCCCTCACGGACGACGGCATCGAGAAGCTCCAGAAGCGGCTGAGCGTGGGCAACCTGTACGACCCGGGCGAAATCGAGACGCTCCACCACGTCGAGCAGGCCCTGCGCGCGCACACGCTCTACAAGCGCGACAAGGACTACGTCGTGAAGGACGGCGAGGTCGTCATCGTCGACGAGTTCACCGGCCGGCAGATGCCGGGACGCCGCTGGTCCGACGGCCTCCACCAGGCCATTGAGGCCAAGGAGGGCGTGAAGATCGAGAACGAGAACCAGACGCTGGCGACCATCTCGTTCCAGAACTACTTCCGCATGTACTCCAAGCTGTCCGGCATGACGGGCACCGCGGACACCGAGGCGGAGGAGTTCGCGAAGATCTACAACCTGGACGTCCGCGTCATCCCCACCAACCGCAACAACGTCCGCAAGGACCTGCAGGACGTGGTCTACAAGACGGAGCGGGAGAAGTTCGAGGCGGTGGCGGAGCAGATCGCCGAGCTGCACAAGAACGGGCAGCCGGTGCTGGTGGGCACGGTGTCCATCGCGAAGAGCGAGGTGGTGGGCAACTTCCTCAAGAAGCGCGGCATCCCCCACAACGTCCTCAACGCCAAGCAGCACTCGCGCGAGGCGGACATCGTCGCGCAGGCGGGCCGCAAGGGCGCCGTCACCATCTCCACCAACATGGCCGGCCGTGGCACGGACATCCTCCTGGGCGGCAACGCCGAGGTGCTCGCCAAGGCGTCCATGGGGCCGCCGCCGGAGCCTCCCACCCAGGCGCCCGTGGACGGGCAGCCCCTGGATTTGACGGGCTACCAGCAGGCGCTGGCGGACTGGGAGAAGCAGCTCGCCGACGCGAAGGTGAAGCTGGAGGAGCAGACGAAGAAGGAGCGCGAGGAGGTGATGGCGGCCGGCGGCCTGTTCATCATCGGCACCGAGCGCCACGAGTCGCGCCGCGTGGACAACCAGCTGCGTGGCCGCGCCGGCCGCCAGGGTGACCCGGGCGCCAGCCGCTTCTTCCTGTCGCTCGAGGACGACCTGATGCGCATCTTCGGGTCCGAGCGCATCCAGGGCCTGATGGAGCGGCTGGGCATGGAGGAGGGCGAGGTCATCGAGCACGTGTGGCTGTCGCGGGCCATCGAGGGCGCCCAGAAGCGCGTCGAGGGCCACAACTTCGACATCCGCAAGAACCTGCTCGAGTACGACGACGTGATGAACCAGCAGCGCCGCACCATCTACAAGCTGCGCCGGCAGGTGCTGGCCGCGGGTGCGGGCGTCCCCCTGATTGAGTACACGGAGGACCCCAAGACGCGCGTGAAGTCCCGCTCCGAGCGCACGGTGAGCTGGGCGGACTTCAAGGAGCTCATCCTGGACTCCATGGAGGACGTCATCGTGTCCCTCACGGACACGTACGCGCCCACCAAGGGCGTGGACGGCTGGGACATGGCGGCGCTCACCCAGGGCGTGAAGGAGACCTTCGGCCTGGAGATGGGCTTCGAGGGCGTGGGCAGCCGCGAGGAGCTCCAGGAGCACATCTACAAGGCGGCGGAGAAGGTCTTCCAGGCGCGCGAGGAGGAGTTCGGCGAGAACTTCATGCGCTTCCTCCAGTACAACTACCTGGCGACCATCGACCGGCTCTGGAAGGACCACCTGCTGGCCATGGACCACCTGCGCCAGGGCATCGGCCTGCGCGGCTACGGCCAGAAGGACCCGAAGCAGGAGTACAAGAAGGAGGGCTACCAGGGCTTCATCCAGATGCTCTCCGCCATCAAGGCGCAGTTCGTCACCCAGCTCATGCACGTGCAGCCCCGCTCCGCGACGAGCGCCGCGGAGGAGGCCGCCCGCATCCAGCGCCAGCTCGCCCAGCAGCAGAAGCGGGCGGTGGAGGGGCGCGGCACGGCGGACGGCAAGCTGGACGAGGCCTCTGTCGCCGCCACGGCCCGGCCTCAGGCCGCGAAGTCCGACAAGCCCGCCGTGGGCCGCAACGACCCCTGCCCGTGCGGCAGCGGCCGGAAGTACAAGAAGTGCCACGGCGCCGCGGAGGCCAGCGTCTAGGCGCTCGCTTCCCTACACGGCCAGCAGGCAGGACGCCGGCGCGGCGCCACTCCCTCCGAGGGGGCGGCGGTCGCGCCGGTGGTCCTTTCGGGGCAGGGCAGGGGCCTGGACGTCAGCCGGGCGGGCACGGCCCGTCCGTGCCTGGACGGGGGGCGCCGTGAAGCTTGCGCCGCCCGGAAGGGTTCTGTTAAGGACCCCCCGCCCCTGGGTATGGGGTCGGGGGTATTACACCCCTGGTAGCAGGCAGCACCCACTACACACACGCTCGTGCCGGTCGCCGGTGCTTCCGTGAGTGGGGGGCCCTCTTCGGAGGGGACTCCCTCCCGGTTGTCACGACTGGAGCTTGGCGAGCGTGGCGGAAACCAACCGGAGAGAGACTCACATGGAAACGCAGGACACGCAGACGCAGGGCCAGGCGATGGCCGCAGCCAGCGGCATCACGATGCGGCAGCTCCTGGAGGCCGGTGTTCACTTCGGCCACCAGACGAAGCGCTGGAACCCGAAGATGAAGCCCTACATCTTCGGCGCGCGTAACGGCATCTACATCATCGACCTGCAGAAGACGGTGACGATGGCCCGTTCCGCGTTCCGCTTCGTGGCGGACATCACGGCGCGGGGCGGCTCGGTGCTCTTCGTGGGCACCAAGAAGCAGGCGCAGGACGTCATCCGCGAGGAGGCCGCGCGCGCCGGTCAGTTCTTCGTCACCAGCCGCTGGCTGGGTGGCACGCTGACCAACTTCAAGACCATCAAGCAGGGCATCGACCGCCTGAAGACGCTGGAGAAGATGGCCGAGGACGGCACCTTCGACCGGCTTCCGAAGAAGGAAGTCGCCCAGCTCGAGCGTGAGCGCGAGAAGCTGGAGAAGAACCTGGGCGGCGTGAAGGAGATGTCGAAGCTGCCCCGCTGCGTCTTCGTCATCGACCCGAAGAAGGAGCACATCGCCATCCACGAGGCGAGCCGCCTGGGCATCCCCGTGATTGGCCTGGTGGACACCAACTGCGACCCGGACGGCATCGACTTCGTCATCCCGGGCAACGACGACGCCATCCGCTCCATCAAGCTCTTCACCTCGAAGATCGCCGAGGCGTGCCTCGAGGGTGCGGCGCGCTACCGCGCGTCCGGCGCCGCCGAGCGCGACGAGCAGGAGGAGCGTGAGGGCCGTGACGACCGCGGTGACCGCCGTGACGACCGCCGGGGCCCGCGCCGCGGCGACCGCCGTGACGACCGCGGTGGCCGTGGTGGTGACCGTGGCGGCGACCGCGGTGGCGACCGCCGGGGTCCGCTCGTGGAGATGAAGGGCGCCCCCGTCGCCGCCGAGCAGCCGGCCGCCGAGCAGCCGGCCGCCGAGGCGGGCGGCGAGACGCCGGCGGCCGAGTAGCCGCCCCCTCCCTCACGTCGGTTTCAAGGCGGCCGGGTGGCGCAGCTGCGACCCGGCCGCCCCTGTTTCCTGTGTACCGCAGTACCCCTTTTTCAAACCCCGATGCTCCGCCCGGCGCGCCGCGCCCTCGTAGTGGTGGAGGCTGGAGACGAACATGGCTGAGGTCAGCGCCCAGATGGTGAAGGAGCTCCGCGAGAAGACCGGCGCGGGCATGATGGACTGCAAGAAGGCGCTCGCCGAGAGCGCCGGGGACTTCACGAAGGCCGAGGAGTGGCTGCGCAAGAAGGGCATCTCCCGCGCCGCCTCCAAGGGTGACCGCGTCGCGGCCGAGGGCATCATCGGCACCTACGTCCACGGTGGCCGCATCGGCGTCATCGTCGAGGTCAACTGCGAGACGGACTTCGTCGCCCGCAACCCGGACTTCCAGGACCTGGTGAAGGACGTGGCCATGCAGGTCGCCGCGACCAACCCCAAGTACGTCCGCCGCGAGGAGGTTCCTACCGAGAACCTCGACAAGGAGCGCGAAATCGAGCGCGAGCTGCTCAAGCAGCAGGGCAAGCCCGAGGCGATGCTGGACAAGATCCTCGTCGGGAAGATGGAGAAGTTCTACGAGCGCGTGTGCCTCGTGGACATGCCCTGGGTGAAGGACGACAAGAAGAAGGTCGGGGAGATGGTCACCGAGCGCGCCGCGAAGATTGGCGAGAAGGTCGCCATCCGCCGCTTCACCCGCTTCGAGGTGGGTGAGGGCATCGAGAAGAAGAAGGACGACCTCGCCGCCGAGGTCGCCAAGACGCTGGGCCAGGCGTAGTCCTCCCCCGCGCCCCCTTCCGGGGCGCCAGGGTGGAACGCCGGTAGACAGGGCCGCGCGCACGGGACTCCCCCAGGGGGAACCGGGCGGCGCGGCCCTCGTCTTTGCGGGCGGCCCCCCGCCCGTGCGACCGACAGCGGACGATAGAAGCCCTCCAGGCCGACACTGGCGTTGATCGGGCGCGGGACGGGGGATAGAAGCGGTCGCGCATGTCCTCCGACACGAAGAGCCCTCTCCGTTACAAGCGCATCCTCCTCAAGCTCTCGGGCGAGGCCCTGATGGGCGAAGGGAAGTACGGCATCCACCCGCCCACCCTGCTCGCCATCGCCGAGGAGGTCATCGAGGTGTCGAAGGCCGGCGTGGAGGTGGCCCTCGTCATTGGCGGCGGCAACATCTTCCGCGGCGTGGCGGGCGCCACCGAGGGCATGGACCGCGCCAGCGCGGACTACATGGGCATGCTGGCCACCTGCATCAACTCCATGGCGATGCAGGACGCGCTGGAGAAGAAGGGCGTGCACACGCGGGTGCTGTCCGCCATCAAGATGGAGCAGATCGCCGAGCCCTACATCCGCCGCCGCGCGGTGCGTCATCTGGAGAAGGGCCGCATCGTCATCTTCGCCGCGGGCACCGGCAACCCGTACTTCACCACGGACACCGCCGCCTCCCTGCGCGCCATGGAGATCAACGCGCAGGTCATCCTGAAGGCGACGAAGGTGGACGGCATCTACAACGCGGACCCGAAGAAGGAGCCCACCGCGCGCCGCTACAAGACGCTGACGTACATGGACGTGCTGCGGCAGAACCTCAACGTGATGGACTCCACGGCCATCTCGCTGTGCATGGACAACAAGCTGCCCCTCATCGTCTTCGACCTGACCGTGCCTGGGAACATCCGCCGCGCGGTGCTCGGCACTGAGGACATTGGTACGCTGGTGGGTGGGACGGAAACGGCCTGGGCCTAGCGCCCGGAGCCCCCGCCGCCGGAAATCACTCAAGGAGAGACCGCAATGAGTGGAGACGTCGTCGCCGAACTGAAGACCCGCATCGACAAGTCGCTCGAGGACTTGAAGAGGGAGCTGACGAAGGTCCGCACCGGGCGGGCCAGCATCTCCATCCTGGATGGCATCCGGGTGGACTACTACGGCACCCCCACGCCGCTGTCCGGCGTGGCCAGCGTCAACGCCCCGGAGCCCCGGCTCATCACCATCAAGCCGTGGGAGAAGACCGTCCTCAAGGAGATCGAGAAGGCGCTCCGCGAGGCGAACCTGGGCATCAACCCGATGAACGACGGGGAGATGATCCGCCTGCCCTTCCCGCCGCTCACCGAGGAGCGCCGCAAGGACATCGCCAAGCAGGTGAAGACGAAGGGTGAGGACCACAAGGTCGCCATCCGCAACGTCCGCCGCGACGCCAACGAGGCGCTCAAGGTCCAGCTCAAGGACAAGAAGATCACCGAGGACGACCACAAGCGCATCACCGAGGTCGTCCAGAAGCAGACCGACGCGGGCATTGCCCAGGTGGATGACATCGTGAAGAAGAAGGAGAAGGAGGTCATGGAGGTTTGATGGCCCTCGTTCTCCTGGCCGAGCCCTCCGTGCCGGTGGCGGGCGCGCTGCGTCGCTACCTGGAAGGCGCCGGCCACGAGGTGCTCTCGGTGAGCAGCGCGGATGAAGCGCTGCGCGCCGGCAGGGCACGTCCACCCGCCCTGGTGCTGGCCGCCGGGACGGGGACGCTGGACGGTGAGGCGCTGTGCCGCGAATTCCGCGCACAGGGCGTCACCGTCCCGATGCTGCTGCTGTACCCGCCGCAGGAGGACTACGCGGACGAGCGCGCCACCGAGGCGGGCGCGGACGGGTGCCTGGTGGGGCCCCTCAAGCGCGCCAACGTGCTGACCTGCGTGGCGCTGCTGCTGCAACGCGAGGAGGCCCGGCGGGGGGCGGCGGCGAGCGCGGCCTACGATGGCTCCGTTCGCGCCATCTCCACCGGCTCCCCCGGCGCCAACCTGGGGCTGACGCCGGGCCCGTATCCCGTCGTCCCGGGTACTTCTCCGGCCGAGGTTCCTGACGAGGACTTCGGTGCCCTGAGTGGGGAGCTGGAGGCTCCTGGGGCGGGCCCGGAGGTCGCTCCTGGCGTGCCCTCCGGCGCCACCCCTCGCCCGGGCCTGGGCCTGACGCCTGGAGCCTTTTCCAGTGCCGCGCCAGGCGCGGGTGGGGCACCTGGCGCTGGTGTCGCCGCGGCGCATGGCGCGTCCTTCGTCGGCGCGGATGTGGCGCCCGGTGTGGCATCCGCCGCGTCGCGGGGGGCGGGCTCCGCGTCCGTTACCCAGCGGGCCTCCGGGTTCGCGATTACGCCCGTGCCGGGCTCGCTGACGACGCTGGAGTCCGAGGGGCGCCGCATCACCCGCCCGGAAATGCCCGCCGTGGGCACGTCCCCGGACTTCGAGTTCCTCAAGCGGCTGATGCTGATGGAGGTGAAGCGCAGCCGGCGCTACCGCTACCCCATTGCCCTGCTGCTGGTGGAGCTGGACCGCTTCCCGGAGCGCTCCGCGTCGCTGTCCCCGGCGGCTCGCACGGCGGTGCTGGCCGAGGCGCTGGGGCTGCTGGTGGCGGGCGTGCGCGACATCGACGTGGCGGTGCCCTTCGCGGACAGCCGTTACGTGGTGTTCCTGCCGCACACCCCGCGCTCCGGCGCGCTGGTGGTGGCCGGGCGCCTGCGCGAGCGGGTGGGCACCCTGCGTGGCCTCCAGGGCGCGACTGCGTCCGTGGGGGTGGCCGTGTCCGAGCCGCCAGGGGGCAAGGCGCCCGCGTCGGGTGCCGGAGCCCAGGTGAGCTTCGGCAGCCTGCTGAAGGAAGCGGGCGAGGCGCTGCGCCGCGCGCAGGCGGCCGGGGGAGACCGGGTGGAGCCGGCGGGCGGAAAGCCTCAGCCGGGGTAGACGAAGTCCACGCCGCTGATGTCGTGCACCACGTCCGCGACGAAGGCGAGCAGCTCCAGGCCCCGCCCCTTGTCGTCCTTCCAGGTGCTGGTGGCCGTGTCGTAGGTGAAGTGGATGCCCTGGCCCCGGCCAGCCACCCAGATCTGCCTCACGGCGCGCTGGGTGTTGACGATGCACTTCTCGCGCGAGCGGGTGGTGAGCGTCACCATGTCGCCCGTGCTCTCGGCCTCGAGGAGGTCCGGGTCGATGGCGTCCGCCGCGGCGAGGATGCGCTTGAAGGCAGCGGTGGCGAGCTGGTTGTAGCGGGCTTCGTCCATCATGGCCGCGTGGGCCTCACTGGATGACGTCGAGCACCTGCTGGCCAGGAGCCGCGTAGAACAGGAACTTCAGCTGCGGCGTCTCGCCTTCCGTGCGCTCCAGGGCGATGACGGTGCCCGGGTTGACGGGCTTGGGGAAGGACTGCATGCCCAGCAGGTGGGCCGCGAGCGCGCCCATGGAGGGCTGGTGCCCCACGAGGGCCAGGTTCTGGTCCGAGTGCTCCAGCAGCACCGGCTCCACCGCGCCCACGGGCATGTCGGGCAGCAGGCAGCGGTGCGCCTTCAGCAGGCCCTCGTGCTTCGTGACGAAGGAGAGGATCTGCGCCGTCTGCACGGTGCGAACCAGCGGGCTGGTCAGGATGAGCCCCACCTGCCCCATGCGCTCCGACAGGGACGAGAAGTGCTGGGCCGTGCTGGCGCGGGACTTCGCGGTGAGCGCGCGCGCCTCGTCGCCAAGACCCTCGGGGATCTCTGCGTCCGCATCGCCGTGCCTAACCAGGAAAATCCTCAAAGTCCCTCCACCGCTTTCGACAGGACCGCGGTTCGTACACGAGCGTGGCCCGGTTGGTCAAAGGTAATGCGGCGATTGTTCAGTGGCCGGAACAACCCCGTCGTGACAGAGAGAGAAGGGCGCCTCCTCCCGCCGCGCAAGGGGCGGGAGCGCCTGGAGGGCCTGGCCCGTCTGGAGGAGAACGCATGCGCAAGGTGCTCTCGGGACTGTTGGTACTGTTGGCCTTCTCGGCTTGTAAGAAGGAAGAGGGTCCATCCCGCCCGGTACCTGGGGAGGCAGCCGAGGCAGCCACGGGCGGCCCTGCGCCTGGCGAGGACGCGGCGGGCCCCTATTCCGTGACGAAGGAAAAGCTGGACGCCTATGTGGGCTACCAGCAGCGCATGCTGGAGGTGTACGGCTCGCTGCTGAAGGGCCTGCACGGCCTGGGCGCGCTGGTGGACGCGGGCACGCCCGAGGCCATGGCGTCCGCGCGTGCCGGGCTGAAGGTGGTGGAGGCCAAGGCCAAGGCCGAAGCCGAGGCCCGCGCGCAGGCGGGGCTGAGCGAGGCGGACGTCAACGGCATCGCCGAGGTGGTGACGGCCGTCATCAGCCAGCGTCAGCTCGGGCGCACGCTCCAGTACGAGGAGGAGCTGAAGAAGCTGGAGGCGCTCCAGGCGAGGCTTCCTCCCGAGCAGCAGGAGGGCATGGCGGCCCAGGTGGCCTCCATGCGCCGCCAGGTGGAGGCCTTCGAGAAGCTGGCCGACGCGCGGCGCGAGTACGGCGACGCCAACGTGGACGTGGTCCTCACCCGCGAGGACGAGCTGATGAAGAACTACCAGGAGATGCTGCGGGTCTTCACCGGCACGCGCCGGTGAAGACCTCGGGCTCGGGCTCGGAGGCCCCGCCTCAGACGCGCTTGAGGTGCGGCGCCTTCTTGAGCAGCTGCGCCAGGAAGACGTCCGCCACCTTCTCCATGACGGTGTTGCCGCGCAGGCGCTGGTTGAGGTTGACGAAGTCCACCTGGTCCAGCCGCTGGTCCTGGTTGTAGCAGGAGAACACCCACGTCTCCTTGCCGGTGAGCGGGTCCACGTGCCGCTGGAGGCACTGGGCGCAGATCTCCTTCATCATGCACTGCATCGGCGAGTTGATGGAGCCGATGGCCTCGTGGCCGGGCTTGAGGTGCGGCTGGAGCACGCCGTGCCGCGCCTCGGCCACCGCGCGCATCATCCGGTCCGAGCCGATGGCGATGATGCGGTCCACCTCGGCCAGGGAGAGGACGGGCGCCGGGCCCAGCCGGTTCTCCGCGTAGGCCAGCATGGCCTGCACCACGTTGCCGCGGAACGCCGAGTCCTGCGGGCGGCGGGGCTCAATCGTGTCCCCGCCGTCCACCGACCACACAATCTGGTCCGTGCCGGCCTCGATTTCGTCCTGCTTGAAGGAGTCCGACTTCTGCCGGTAGCCGGCGAAGTAGATGACGCGGCAGCCGGCCGCCTTGAGCGAGCGGGCGATGGAGAAGAGCACCGCGTTGCCCAGGCCGCCGCCGACGAGCGCCACCGTCTCGTTGTGGCCGATTTCGGTGGGCGCGCCGGTGGGGCCCATGAGGACCACGGGCTCGCCGGGGGTGAGCGCGGCGCACAGGCGCGAGGACGAGCCCATCTCCAGGACGATGGTGCCCATCAGTCCCTTCTCCTTGTCCACCCACGCGCCGGTGAGGGCCAGGCCCTCCATGGTGAGGCGCATGCCGTCCACCACGGGCGCGTTCCGCTCGAAGTTCTGGAGCCGGTAGAACTGGCCGGGCGAGAAGTGGCTGGCCGCGAAGGGCGCGCGCACCACCACCTCCACAATCGTGGGCGTCAGGCGGTTGACGGCGACGACGGTGGCCGTGAAGGCGTCATCCAGCTTCGCGAAGTGCGCGGCGCGCTGCTCCTCGCGGCGGGCCTGGGCCACTTCGTCGGTGAAGTCGAGCGAGGCGACTTCCTTCGCGTACAGGCGCGCCACCTCGGGGTGGCCGTCCTTTGCGCTGGCCATGGCCTTCACCACGTTGCCCGCGTAGGTGGGGTGGTTGTCGCCGTAGAAGGAGATGAGGTGGTCGTCCTTCCGGTACGAGGTGAAGAAGCCCGCCTTCGCCGCCGGGTCCTCCTTCGCCTGCACGGGCTTGAGGACGAAGCCGTTCCCTTCCTCCACCAGCTCGTGGCCCTGGAAGTACTCGCCGCGCGAGTCGAGCTGGAAGGTGCCCGGGTACTCCTTCTCGTAGGTGACGTTGGGGGACGTGCCGGCGGCGACGCACACCGTGCGCGCGGGGAGCTCGAAGAACTCGCCGCTGCCCTTGAGCTTGCCGTCCTTCGTCACCATGCGCTCGAAGACCAGGGCGCGCACGGCACCCGAGGCGTCCGGCAGGGCCTCCACCGGGCTCATGCGCTCGATGAAGCGGATGCCCTCTTCCAGCGCCTTCGTCACTTCCTCGTGGTTGAGGCGGTAGGCGGGGGACTCGGTGAGGCCGCGGCGGTAGACGAGGCTCACCCCGCCCCAGCCGCGCACCAGCTTGATGAAGTCCGGGTTGCGTCCTTCCGCCTGGGCCTTCTCGCGCTCGGCGCGCACCGCGCGGCCGTGCTCCAGGAACAGCTGGTAGGTGACGCGCTCCTCCGCGTCGAGGCGGGCCAGCACGGCCTCCTCGCCCAGGTCCGCCGCCAGTCGCTCGTGGCGGGAGAGCGTCTTCTCCACCTGCACCGGGTAGTACGCCATCAGCTCGGTGGCGGTGTCGATGCCGGTGAGGCCGCCGCCGATGACGATGGCGGGCAGCTGCACCTGGAGGTTGGCCAGCGAGTCCTTCTTGAAGGCGCCGGTGAGCTGCAGCGCCATGAGGAAGTCGCTCGCCTTGCGGATGCCCCGGATGAGGTTGTTCTTCATCCCGATGATGGTGGGGCGCCCCGCGCCGGCGGCGATGGCGATGTGGTCGAAGCCCAGCTCCCACGCGTCGTCAATCGTCAGCGTGCCACCGAAGCGGACGCCGCCGTAGATGCGGAAGCCCTCGCGGCGCGCCAGCGTCAGGTGGATGAGCGTGAGGAAGTTCTTGTCCCAGCGCACGGTGATTCCGTACTCGGACACGCCGCCAAAGCCCTCCAGCACGCGCTCGTCCAGCTCGCTGGTGAGCGCGGACCAGTCGCGGATGGGGCGCAGGGCGCGGCCGTTGCGGCCCACCAGGTCATCCGGGAAGGGCTCAATCTTGAGGCCGTCCACGCCGGTGACGCCGAAGCCCTCGTTGAGCAGGTAGTGGGACAGCGTGTAGCCGGCGGGGCCCAGGCCCACCACCAGCACGTTGCGGCCCACGTAGGGCAGGGCGTACGGGCGGCGGACGTTGAGCGGGTTCCACCGGGTGAGCAGGCCGTAGATTTCGAAGCCCCAGGGCAAATCCAGCACGTCCGTGAGGGTGGCCGTCTCCGCCAGGGGGATGTTCACCGGCTCCTGCTTCTGGAAGATGCACGCCTTCATGCAGTCATTGCAGATGCGGTGGCCGGTGCCCGGGCACATCGGGTTGTCGAGCGTCACCATGGCCAGCGCGGCCACGGAGTCGCCCTCGCGCTTGAGCGCGTGCGCCTCGGAGATGCGCTCGTCGAGCGGGCACCCGTTGAGGGGGATGCCCAGCGGGTTCTTCTTGAAGTTGTGCCCTTCCGCCACCGGGTCCTTCGCCGGGAAGCCCTTGGAGCACGAGTCCTTCGAGCGCTCGTGGCAGATGACGCAGTAGTCCACCTCGTTCATCACGTCGCGCGGGGTGCCTCGGCGGTCGGTGAGCTTGAAGCCATCGCGGTGGCGCAGGTGGTGCTCGTCTCCCTCCATCACCTCGGGCAGCTGCGCGTCCGGGCGCTTGAGCTGGACGAGCTGGTCGAACACCAGCGGCTTGGGAATCCGGTGCGTGGACCACGCGTGGAAGACGTCCTTCGTCTCCGGGTGCAGGGCGCGCGCGTACGTCCAGCGGTCCGCCAGCGCCAGCAGCGCGCGCACGGCCTGGAGCTCCGCGGCGTCATCGCCCTGGGTGACGAGGCTGGAGCCGAAGGCGTCCCGGCCCTCGGGGGTGGACACGAGCCCCTCGCGCAGCGCCGCCCAGCGGGCGCGCATCGCCTCCGCGCGAGGCTGAAGCTCCGCGGGGAGGCTGCCGGCGAACAGGCGCTCCAGGTCCATCAGCGTGAGGACGGACTCGGCCAGGCCGCGCTCCAGGTCCCCGGTGGCCAGCGCCTCGGGGAAGCCCAGCTGCATCAGCAGCCGCATGCGCGCGTCCAGCGAGGGGAACTCCGCCAGGGAGGGGCGGTCCGCGGCGCCCTTCTTGAAGACGCGGCGGGTGATGAACTCGCGCTTGAAGTCGAAGAGGGGCAGCTCGCCCTTCAGCCGGCCGGCCAGCCGCTCCAGCTCGGACTCGAGACGGAAGAGCTTCGCGACGAAGCGCGACACGTGGCGGGACACGCGGATGAGCAGGTCCGACTCCGCGGGCCCGGCGAGGCCCGTGCCCCCGGCCTTGCGGTACGCGTCATACGCCTGGAAGAGCTCGGGCTCGTCTTCCGCGAGCTGCGCGTCGAAGCGCTCCATGAGCCGGCGCAGGCCGCGCGGGCGGTAGAGGTCCTCGAAGGTGAAGCCCGGCAGGCCCAGGGTCAGCGTGGGGGCGGGGTCGGTGGGCAGGTCGGTCAAGGCGCGCATATCACTGAAGGTGTGGGAGGAACCTGGGGGAACGGCTCCCGGGCGGGGCCTATTTCGCGGTGAGTCGCCCGGAAAGCAAGCGGGCTCGACACCGTGCGTGAAGGGCTGAGATGGAAGCGATGGGCCCGGCTTCGGTTGTAACGCGTCGGGCCGCCGGAGGCACTCCGCCTCGCGTCGTACCCGGGGAGGGGGCGGGCGGAAGGCGGCTCTTCCCCACCTGCCGTGTTGTGGGGGGCATTTCCCGAGGATACGGTGCGCCGCCATGACGGAACGCGCCTACCGCCGCCACCCTGAGCCCCAGCTGGCCCCGGTGCCCGACGCCTGCTACCTCTGCAAGGGGGGGCGACTGCGGATGAAGTTCCCCGCTCGCGGCGGTGGGGAGTCGGAGGGGGCGGCGGCCTACAATTGCACCTCTTTCGGCCACCGGAGCCACCCGCCCATCTGGGACTGCCTGGACTGCGGGATGCTCTTCCAGTGGCCCATGCGCTCGGCGCAGGAGCTGCTGTCGGCCTACCAGGACGTGGAGGACCCCCTCTACGTGGCGGAGAAGGACAACCGCTACCACACGTTCCGCAAGGTGGTGGAGGCGCTGGGGCCGGCGCGCGGCCGGACGGTGCTGGATGTGGGCGCCTACTGTGGCTACTTCCTGGACGTGGCGCGCGAGGCGGGCTTCCGCCCGGAGGGGCTGGAGCTGTCGCGCTGGGCGGCGGGGCACGCGCGCTCGCTGGGCTTCACGGTGCACGGCGTCCCGCTGGCGGAGCTGGCGGAGCGGGGCGTGCAGTACGACGTGGTGACGCTGTGGGACGTGGTGGAGCACTTCGCGGACCCGCGCGCGGAGCTGGAGACGGCCTTCCGGCTGGTGCGGCCCGGTGGGCGCATCTACCTGTCCACCATTGATGCTGGAAGCCTCGTGGCCCGACTGCTCGGGGGCCAGTGGCCGTGGCTGATGGACATGCACCTGTTCTACTTCGGCCGCGCCACGCTCGCGACGCTGCTGGAAGAGGTGGGCTTCCGTGTGACGGACACGCGGACGTACACGCACATCATCTCCGCGGACTACCTGCTGCGGAAGGTGGGCGCGAGCTTCCGCCCGGTGGCGCCGGTGCTGGAGCTGGCGCGCCGCGTGGTGCCGGGCGCGTGGGCCATTCCGTTCAACCTGGGCGACAACATGCTGATGGCCGCCGAGCGGCCGGCCTGACCCTCACCTTCTATGTCACCACTCCCGCGGCGGGTGCTCCACCCGCTGGTGCTGCTGGCGTTCTCGCTGCTGTCCGCGTTCCACACCTGGCCGCTGCTGTCGAAGCTGAAGGGCCACGTCGCGGGCGGGCGCGAAGACGTGCTGATGAACATGTGGCACCTCTGGTGGATGCGCCAGTCGGCGTGGGTGGACCCCCAGAACCCCTTCTTCTCGCCCCTGCTGCACTGGCCGCTGGGGGCGGAGCTGTACTGGCACACGCTGTCGCCCGCGAAGACGCTGTGGGGCGTGGTGCTGCTGCCGTTCATGCGCGTGGAGACGGCCTACAACCTCGTGCTCTTCAGCACCTTCGTGCTGACGGGGTACACGGCGTGGCTGCTGCTGGACTACCTGCTGCGGCGCGCGGACTTTCCTCCCGGGCTGGCGGCGGTGGCGGCGGTGGCGGGTGCGTGCGTGTTCAACTTCTCGCGCTACCACCTGAGCCACTCGGTTGCGCACCTCAACCTGTCCGCGCTGGAGGGCATCCCCCTCTACCTGTACTTCTTCCTGCGCTATCTGGACGAGGGCAAGCGCCGGTGGCTCGCGGGCCTGGCGCTGGCCGCGCTCTACACGCTGCTGTCCGACTACTACTACCTGCTCTACATCGCGCTCTTCTCCTTCCTCTGGGTGGTGGCCGAGCGCTGGCGCCGAGGGCCGCTGCTGTCGCCAGACACGCTGAAGGACGTGGGCGTGCGCAGGGCGGGGCTGGCGGCGCTGGCGGCGGGGCTGGTGTGCGTGCCGCCCGTGGTGCCGCTGGTGCTGCACATGTTCCCCGCGCCCCTGGCCATCCACCACGGGGACTCGGACTACTTCACGGACCTGTACGCCTTCTTCGTTCCGGACACGCTCTCCAGGTGGCACGAGTCCATGCCGGACCCGGCGCGGGAGTTCGCGGTGAATGTGGTGCGCGGGAAGATGTCGAGCAACGCGGAGGAGGCGGGCACCTTCCTCGGGTGGCTGACGCCGCTGTTGGCCGTGTTCGCGCTCTGGCGCGGCGTGCCCGAGGGCCGGCGCTGGGCGGGCCTGGGCCTGGGCTTCGCGGTGCTGTCCATGGGCACGGTGCTCAACATCAACCTCAGTGACAAGCTGTCCCCGGTGGTGCTGCTCCTGGCCGTGACGCTGCTGGTGGGCTGGGCGCCGGCGTGGCGCGGTCGGCCGTGGCATCGGGACGTGGTGGTGCTGCTGGGCCTGTGCACATTGCTGTCGTCGCGGTCGCCGCTCACCGCCTTCGAGCAGCCGCTGCTGGTGCAGGTGCCGATGCCGTACGTGGTGTTCAAGCACGTGGTGCCGCTCTTCTCGCGCGGAGGCATGCCCGTGCGCTTCGAGCTGCTCACCACGCTGGCGCTGGGCGTGCTCGTGGCCTTCGCGGCGGCGCACCTGGGGAGACTTGCGTCCCGGCGCGGCACGTGGGCGGGCCTGGGCGTGGCGCTCGCGGTGGCGCTGGTGCCGAACCTGGAGTACCGCGGCCAGCCGCTGCCCATGCCCGCGCTGCCGAAGCTGCCACCCGTGTTCGACGAGATTCGCTTCGCGCCCATGCCCGCGGCCGTCTTCACGGACCACGTGGTGGGGCAGTGGGAGCAGATCTACCACGGCAAGCCGGTGTCCTTCGCGCGCCTGTCCCGGCTGCCGGTGCGCGAGGCGGAGATGCTGGAGTCACGCATCTTCCGCGCGCTGGAGGGGCTCCACGGCTCCGCGGGGCGGGTGACTCCGGAGGAGCGCGAGGAGATGCGCCGCTTCCTGAAGGAGAACCACTTCCGCTGGTACGTCACGCACTACCACCACCCCGTGCGGCACCGCTTCGTGGTGGAGGAGCTGGGCGGGGAACTGGCGCACCAGGACGGCTACGTCACTGTCTATCGCTTCCCATGACACCGGCCGGGGACGACTCGCTCGCGGGCAGGGACTCGGGGGCCGTGGGGGCGGGGAGGGACAGCCGCTCCAGCCGACGGCGGAGCTGGAGCAGGCCCCAGAACATGCGCAGTCCGTCCAGGCCGGGGATGACCTTGGAGCCGCCGAAGTCCTCCCAGTCGATGGGGACCTCGAGGGCGCGGGCCCCCTGACGCTTGAGCAGCACCAGCAGCTCGATGTCCAGCAGCCAGCGTTCCTCACGCAGCACGTCCAGCAGCGGGCGCAGCAGGGCGCCGCGGATGAGCTTCACGCCGCACTGCGTGTCGTAGAAGTGCAGGCCGAAGTTGGAGTCCGTCAGCGTGGCGAAGATGCGTCCCTGCAGGTGGCGGTGGAGGTTGCGCACCACGCGGCGGCCGGCCATGAGGATGCGCGAGCCGGCAATCACGTCCACGTCGCGGCCGGTGGGGCTGGTGGCCAGCTCCACGAGCCGGTGGAACTCCTCGGCGCTGATGGCGCCGTCGGCATCCAGGAAGGCGAGCCACGTGGAGCCGGGCGGAGCGGAGCGCCAGCCCAGCCGGATGGCCGAGCCCTTGCCCTGGTTGCGCGGCGCGGCCACGTAGGTGAAGCGGTGGGGCGCGCCCTTCGCGGCGAGTCGGCCCTGGGCCTCCTCCACACAGGCGCGCTGCAGGGTGGAGTGCTCGGGGGCGCTGCCATCATCCACGACGGTGAACTGCACCGGCGGGGAGGGGCGCTCCAGGAAGACACGCGTGAGCTCGCCCACGAAGCGTGGCAGGCGCTGGCCCTCGTTGTACGCGGGGATGACCACGCTGATGAATGGCTGGTCCACGCGGCGGGTTTGACACGCGGGCGCCGGGGCGTCAACGCGCGGTATCCGGGGTTACGACGCCCTGGCGCTCGCGCCAGGTGTCTGCGCCGAGCGCGCGAGCGACCTCGGAGGAACTGGCGGTGGCGCCCCGGACGGATGGGCGGACGGAACGTTCATTCCAGGGCAGGGTGCCCGGAGACGAGGGCGCCCCGGGTGGATGGGCGCGGACGGAACGTTCATTCCAGGAGAGAGTTCCGCGCCTGGCGCTTGAGTAACGGCGCTGCCGTGGACGCTACTTCCGGCGACCGCGACGCCGGGCGCCCGGCTTGCGAGAGCGCGGATTGGCGTTCCCTGTCGTGGGAGTCGCGGGGGCCGGGCTTTCAGGCCGTGCACGAGGGGCGCCCTCCCGTGTGCGAGGAGACTGTCCCTCTTCGGACCTCGCATGGCGGGGCTTGGGAAGGACGGGCTCTCCGGCGGCCGGCGGTGGGGCCTTGGCCTCGGGAGTGGGCTTCCGGCTGGTAGCGGGCTTCGCCTGAGCTGGCGGCTTCGGGGGAGAAGCGGTTCGCTGGCCAGGCTTCGCGGCGGACTCCCGTGCGGGGGACGGAGTCGGCTTCGCAACCGGTCCCGCCGTCGCGGAGGACGCTGCCTTCTCCACGGCCCTCTCCGTCGGCGCCGCCTTCGTCACCGGCGACGTCTGGGCGGGGATGGGCCGCCGGTCGTCCTCGGGCGGCCTGCCGCCGCCGCGCGTCCGGAGCTCCTCCACCTCGCGCCGCAGGCGAATCACCTCTGCGGAGAGCTGGGCGTACGAGTCACGCACGTGCCCGTTGAACACGCGCTGCCGGCCCAGGGCCTCGTTGATGAACACCTGACACGACTTGCGGAAGGCCCACTTGGCCACCAGCACCAGCTGGCCCGCGCCGCCCCGGTGCGTGTGCAGCGGCAGCGAGCGCGTGGCGTCCGCGTTCTCCTCCAGCGCGTGCAGATTGAACGTCAGCGGCTCCACCCGGGGCTCCACGCCCCCGGCGGGCACCTCCACCGGCTCCGAGGAAGGAAGGCCGCGCGTGCGCAGGCGCTCCTCGATGCGGGAGATGAGCTCCCTCGCGGGAATGTCCCGTCCCAGCAGCTTCATTGGCGATTCTCCTCGAGGATGCGCTCCAGCTCCTCACGGTAGGCCGCCACCACCTGTGGCCAGCCCTGCTTCTTCACGTACGCGAGCCCCTTCTTCCCCAGCGGGCCCCGCTCGTCGCCCACCTCGCGCAGGCCCCGGATGAACGAGTCCAGGTCCGTGTACGTCCGGCCCGCCCCGCTGCGCTCCACCTGCCCCACCAGCACGTCCGAGCGCCCGTTCACCAACACCGGCGTGCCCTGCGCGAAGGCCTCCAGCGTCAGCAGCGACAGGCTCTCGTACCGGGACGGCACCACCACCGCCAGCGCTCCGGCCAGCGCGTCGTGCTTGTCCTGTTCGTCGATGCGGCCCAGGTAGCGCACGCCCTCGCCGGACAGCTCCATGTTGGTGTCGCCCGCCAGCACCAGGTCCGGCGCGTCCGCGTACCGCTGCTTCAGCGCCTGGTGGTACTGGAGCAGCTCTCCCACGCCCTTGCCCGGCTCCTGCCGCCCCACGTAGAGCAGGTAGTGCCCGCGGATGCCGTGCTTCTCCCGGAAGCGCGCGCCGTCCGCCTCGGGCCGGTCCACGCCCACGCCCACCACCCGCGTCCGCGCGTGGTTCGGGAAGTACTTCTCGATGATGGTCAGCTCCTCCGGCGTGAGGCAGAGGAGCGCGCGCGGGCGCTCGAACACGTCCGAGTACACGCCGAAGCGGATGGGCGACTCGTCATGCGTCGTGGGCACCAGCAGCGCCCGGTCCGCCACCAGCGGCAGCCCCCACACCGTCGGCGCGTAGAGGTACGTGAAGAACAGGTAGCCGTCGTACGCGTCGCGCGAGGTGGCCAGGTGGTCCAGCAGTCCGGGACACAGCGGGCCCTGCTCGGCCACCCACTGCTCCTCGCGCAGCCGCTCGTTGGGCTTGTCGAACACCTGCCGCGACAGCCCGTTGAAGCCGCGGATGTTGCGCACCCGCGTCGACGGGAAGCGCAGCACCTTGATGCCGTCCACCTCGTCCGGCCCCGGCGGGAAGACGTTGTCCCAGGACAGGTGGTTCTTCGCGCACGTGGTCAGCACCGTGATGTCCCAGTGCGGGGCCAGGTGCTCGGCCATCTGCGCGGCCAGCTTCTCCGCGCCGCCCGTCACCTCTCCGTAGCGCTGCACCACCAGCCCCACCCGAGGCCGCTTCGGCGCCTTGCGCGGGCGCGGCGCGGGCCGGGGCAGCTGCCCCTCCAGCGCGCGGGAGAGGGCGAGCTGCGCCGACGCCGCGGAGAAGTGCTCCAGCCTGCGCGTCTGTCCGGCGATGACCGGCGCGCGCAGGGACAGGTCCTCGCTCAGGTCCACCGCCAGCTCGGCGAGGAAGGCGAAGCGCTTCTGGTCGAAGGCCACCCCCGCGCCGCCCAGCGTCTCCGGCACCGCCGCCGCCGCGTACGCCAGCACCGGCACCTCGGCCGCCATGGCCTCGATGAGCGGGACGCCGAAGCCCTCGTGCTCGCTCATGGAGACGAAGACGGACGCGGAGCGGTACGCCGCCACCAGCTGCGCGTGGCTCAGCCGCCCGAGGAATTGCACCCCGCTCAAGCCCCGGGCCTGTTGCTTCAGCGAGCGGAAGTAGCGGCTGCCCGGCTCGTACCCGCCCACCATGAGCAGACGCGCCTGGGGCCGCAGCCGCAGCAGCTCGCGGTGCAGGGTGAGGAGGTCCTCGAAGCGCTTGTGCGGCATCACCCGGCTGACGCCGAGCAGCACGGGGCCGGGGCCGGAGAGCTGCTTCAGCAGCTTCTCGTCCGCGCTGGCCCGGCTGAAGCGCTCCGGCTCGATGAAGAGGGGCACCGTGTGGACGTTGCGGTAGCCCGCGGCGCGCAGCTCCGCGGCATTGAAGTCCGACACGCCGATGGCCACGTCCGCGAAGGGCGCCATGGCGGCGAGCTGGGCCCGCCCCGCCACCAGCGCATCCGCCAGCGGCAGGCCCGTGTAGAAGCGCGCGGGGCTGATGTTGTGGAACACGACTCCGCGCCGGCAGGGCAGGTGCATCAGCCGGCTGCTCAGCGGCGAGGCGATGCCGTGGTGGTACAGGACCAGGTCCTCGGGCCCGGGCTTCAGGGCGGAGGCGGGGCTGGCAAGACCCTCCAGGCCCGAGCCCACCTCGTCCGCGTACAGCGCGCCCGCGTGGCCCATCCGGCGCAGCAAGAGCTGGAGGTGCAGCGCGGCCTGCCCGGTGGCGTCGCCGGGGACAAAGCTTGGAATCAACTGGTGGATCGCCATGCGCGCCCTGCCTATCACACGACCGTGGTATGAGGCGCACCGTGTCCACCGGCCCCATCGCCTTCGACGCGACACTCTGGGACGAGCCGACCACCGGCATCGGCCTGTATACCCGTTGTCTTGCCTCCGCCCTGGAAGGACTGGGCGTGCGCCTGGAGAAGCTGGGCGCGCACGGCTCCGGCGAGCACCCCCGAGGTGACGCGGGTCGCACCGCGTGGACGCTCGGCCGGCTGCCGCGGGTGCTCCAGCACACGGGCGCGCCGCTGTACCACGCGCACGGCAACTTCAACCTCCCGCTCACCCGCGTGCCCGGCACGGCCTACGTGCTCACGGTGCATGACCTGATTCCGCTGCTGATGCGGGACACCGTGTCCAACGCCTTCCGCTGGCAGTTCCGCCTGTGGCTGGCGCGCAGCGTGGCGCTGGCGGACCGGGTGGTGTGCGTGAGCGAGCGCACCCGGCAGGATTTGCTGGCCCGCCTCCCTGAGGCGGAAGCGCGCACCGTGGTGGTGCCCAACGGCGTGGACCACGTCGACGTGCCGGTGCTGGACTCCACCAGCGTGGACTTCCTGCGCGCGCTGTCGCTGCCGAAGGACTACGTGCTCTACGCGGGCTCGCTGGACGCGCGGAAGAACGTGGACCTGGTGCTGGATGCCATGGAGCGGCTGCGCACGCGCGGCCGGCCGGTGTCGCTGGTGCTGGCGGGGCAGAGCTGGTTCGGCTCCGGCCGCGTGGAGAAGCGCATCGCCCGGCTGCGCTCGGAGGGGTACGACGTGCGCTCGCTCGGCTACCAGGCCGACCCCGTGTTCTACGAGCTGATGCGCCGCGCGGCCGTGTTCGTGTTCCCCTCGCGCTATGAGGGCTTCGGCCTGCCTCCGCTGGAGGCCATGCGCCTGGGCACGCCCACCATCGTCTCCAACGCGGGCTCGCTCCCGGAGGTCTGCGGCGACGCGGCGCTGGCGGTGGGGCCGGACGACGCGGAGGGGCTGGCCCAGGCCATCGACCGGCTGCTGCGCTCGCCGGAGGAGCGGAGGGCCCTGGCGGAAAAGGGGAAGGCCCGCGCCGCGGAGTTCACCTGGAAGCGGACCGCCGAGGGCACCCTGGCGGCGTACGAGGCCGCGCTTCGGCGTTAGCGGAGGAAGACACGATGCGAAAGCTCATCTGGACTGGCGTGGTGCTGTGCGGGCTTCTGGGCGGGTGCGCGAGCACGCCGGAGCGGACGGAGGAGCCCGCGCCGACCCAGCCCGAGTTCCAGCCCGGCGAGTCTCCCAAGAACACGACGTCCGAGGAGGGCAAGGCGCCCATCCAGCAGCTCGTCATCGGGCAGCAGCTCGCGCCGAAGGACTCCGTCAACATCGAGGGCTTCCGCGCGTTCCGCGATGTGATGGACGTGAGCGTGACGCACGGGGGCGGCTGCAAGGAGCACACGTACACGCTCGCGTGGGACGGAGAGTTCCAGGGGGGGACGGACGGCACTCCGGTGGCGAACCTCGTGCTGGTGCACGATGGGAACGAGGACCGCTGCAAGGCCATTGTCATGGCCACGCCGCGCTTCGACCTGAAGCCCATCTCCCAGCGCTTCCGCGAGAAGTACGGCAAGGCCACTGGCGCGGTGGACCTGGCCCTGGAAGGCCAGCCCACCGTGCGCTACGAGTTCTGAGCGGCGCGAGTCAGCGCGCGGGGCGGGCCTCCGTGACGCCCTCCGCGAGCAGGTCCTCACGCAGCTTCGTGAGCACCTTGCCCAGCAGGTTCAGCCCCCGCCACTTCGACGGGTCCTGGATGCGAGGGTCCTCCGCGCCCAGGCCCACGCCCCAGATGCGGTCCAGCGGACTGGCCTCCACCAGCTCCGTGCCCTTCGTGGCCAGCAGCGTCTCCAGGAGCTGCGCGTGCTGGGTGAACTTGGCGCGGTTGCCCTCGTAGACGATGCGCTCCCGCTCGCGCTCCCACAGCGCGGCGTCGAAGTTACGCACCTTGCGCCCCAGCGCCTTGTGCGTCTTCGGCGAGGCGGACTTCAGGATGCTCGCCAGCACCTCCGCGTCTCCGAAGAGGCGCGCCTTGCCCGCCATCATGTACTGCTCCGCGCACATGTAGCGGACGCCATCCACGACGAAGTCCGAGCGGTGCCACTGCGAAAAGGGGGACTCCTCACGCCAGAAGAACGTGAACCCGCGCTGCTCCGTTCCAGCCATGTGTCGTGTCTCCTGCTTGGTGTGGAGCATACACTAACGTTCCGGGCGCGCGAGCCTGACAAGGGGACTACACTGTCCCTCCGTACCGGACCGCCCAGGTCCCGGCTCTCGCCCTCATGAAACTCCCCGACGCCCAGTCCCTGCTGGAACGCTGCTTCGCCGGCATGCCGGAAGGCGCGCCCCGACTCTCCGAGCCTGGAGACCCGCGCTTCACGCTGCGCCAGAGCGCCGTGTGGCTGGAGTACCGCTGGTACGCCCACGCACGCGGCCTGGCGGAGGTGTTCCTCAAGTGGGGGCGCGTCCCGCTGGCGCAGAGCGCAGGGGCGGAGGCGACGGTGCTGCGCGTCCACCTGCTCGGCACCTCGGCGGAATTGGCGGGGCGGGCGCAGCGGCTGCTCGAAGGGGGCACGCCTTCCAGGGACCGCATCCTCGACCTCATCGGCGATGACGGCCTTCAGCGCGAGTGCGTCTCCTTCGGGAAGACGACTGTCACCGTGGAGCACTGGGAGCGGCCCGGCCCGAGCCCCCTGCTGGACGACGCGCGCTTCCAGTCGCTCGCGGCGACGCTGGAGGACGCGGGCTCCACGAACGAGGAGCGCCATGAGGCCGTGCAGCGGCTCGCCGCCGAGCGCAGCCCGCGCGTGGTGGAGGCCCTCGTCGCGCTGGTGGCGCGCAAGCCCTCGCTGATGGCGCTGCGCGTGCTGTCCGAGTGGGGCGTGGTACGGGCCCGGGACGCGCTCCAGCGGGACCTGGCCGCCGTCCGGCCTGACAACCCGGCGGACCTCTGGGCCCTCACCGCCCTGGACCGCCGCCTCGAAGCCTGGCAGGCGCTGGACGTCTGAGCTCGCCCTGGCTGAGGCGGGTCTCAGGAGGCCAGCACCAGCCACCCGCCCACCAGCAACATCCAACCGAACACCATCGCCTCCATGACGCGCTGGACGAGCCCGCGCACGGGCGACTCGAACGACAGCACGAAGATGCCGGCGAGGACCGCTTTCCCAAGCGTGGCCGTGACGGTGGCGAGGTCCGACAGCGACGCCAGGTCCTCGAAGGCGCGCCCGAGCTCAATCAAGCCGGCTCCCGCGCCGAAGTAGCCGGCCGCGCCGCCGAGGTTGTGAAGCTGGTTCCGCCAGGTTCCCCAGAACGGTGCTCCGACGTCACACGGAAACACCGCGGCGCCCACGTAGCTCACGCCCAGCAGGGAGAGCAGCACGAGGCCCGTCCCTGCATCCTCGGGCAGCCGGGAACCCAGCAGCGCCGCGAACACCCAGACCGCGAGGCCAAGGGGCGCGAACGCGAGCCAGGCCACCCGCCTCGCGTCGGGAGCCCCTGTCTCCCCCAGCTCGCTAATCGTGTGCCGCAGGTGGCTGTAGCCGGGGCGACGGCGAGCGAACCACCACGGGGGCACGGCGGCGAGCAGCCCGGCGAGGACCGCCGCCAGCAGGACCCAGAGGTTCATCCTCCAGCGCATAAGCGCGTGGCCCGCACGGAGAAAGCCGGCGCCACGCGCGGCCCGGGAGCACTCAGTGCCCGTGGGTTGAGTCGGAGCCGTTGCTACGTCGCCCCCGGGGAGTCGGCCACTCGCGGGCCGGTTCGGCCGAGCGCTTCACACCCTCTCAGCCCTCGTCGTGGATGAACTTGTAGTGGCCCTGCGTCACCCGGGAGCGCCACACGGACTTGACGGTGGGCACGTCCACCAGCCGGTAGCCCCGCTGCAGGAGCTGGAGGGACTGGTAGACGTCCGAGTTCCAGTGGGCGTATTCGCCATCAGGGAATGGGTGCTGCGCCAGCACGCCGGTCCTCGCGGCGAAGAGGCCTCCCTGGATGTGGAGGTGCGGCAGCGAGTTCGGGAAGCCCAGCTTGGACGGCGGGCCGCTCGGGGCGTGGGTGCCGGTGAGGGCCACCTTGCCCGTGGTGTCGTTCACCAGCGGCGCGAGGAGGTCCCACAGCCACGTCGGGTCCACCATCCGCCCGTGGTTGGCGCAGACGTAGAGCAGGAACGGGTGCGCCGCGGCCTTCACCGCGAGGTTCAGGGCCGGGCCGTAGTAGAGGTTGCGGCCTTCGTTCCAGAGGTACTTCGCGGGGACGACGCCATTCTCGCGCACCGCCTCCGCCAGCCTCGGCTGCGGCTTCGCGCTGTTGTCGACCACCAGCAACTCGGCGTCGAGGGCGCTCCGGTACAGCAACAGGGACGGCATGAGGTCGCGCATCAGGCGCGTCAGCGCCCGGTCCTCGTTGTCGTAAGCGACCATCACCACCGTGACGCCCGGCTTCACGTCCCGGGCCCCAACTTCACCGCGAGGGCGTAGATGTCCCCGGGTGTGGAAGCCGTGTCGATCATCGCGAAGCCGAACGGCGCCAGCCACTGCCGGAGCTGCTCGCGGTTGACGTTGCGGTAGTACTCACCGGGCCGCAGCCCCTGGCCGTCCACCGCCGAGTGGGGCGTGCGCCCGACACCCGCGGCCGTGAGGATGAACACCCCGCCCACGTGGAGCAGGGCCAGGGCGTTGTGGCAGATGCGCTCGGCCTCGGGCGTGTGCTCGAGCGTCTCGGTGCAGACGACGGTGTCGAACTGGCGGAAGGGCTCCGGGCGCCAGGTGGCGGCATCCCCGAGGAAGTCCACATTCTCCCCGTGGGCGATGTCCACGCCGACGTACTCCGAGCCGGGGAACAGCGGGCGGATGGAGCCGGAGTAGGGCCAGTTCCCCGCCACCGTCCGGCTCCCGAGCTCCAGGACCTGCTTGCGTGGCTCGAGCTGCGTGACAACCCGGGCCACGAACTTGTAGGCGCCTTCGTGCATCCCCCTGGAATATCAGAAGGGGGCCACGGGGCTCCACGCGGCGTCAGCCGGCGCGGGCCGGCACCTTGGGGCCGAGCACGTCGCGCAGCGCGTCCGTCACCGTCAGCTTCGGCGTCCAGCCCAGCGCCCGCAGCTTGTCCGGCGCGCCGACGAGGCTCGGGATGTCCGAGGGCCTCAGCCGCGCCGGGTCCAGCTCAATCCGCGCATTCACCCCGGCCAGCGCCAGCATCTCCTCCAGCAGGCTGCGGATGGTGCGGCCCTCGCCGCTGCAGATGTTGTAGGCCTGCCCAGCCTCGCCCTTCAGCAGCAGCAGGCGGTACGCCTCCACCACGTCGCGGACGTGGGAGAAGTCGCGCACGGCCTCCAGGTTGCCGGTGCGCAGCACCGGGTCCACCGTGCCCAGGCCGATGGCGCGAATCTGCGACGCGAAGGAGGGCACCACGAAGGTGGGGTCCTGTCCCGCGCCCAGGTGGTTGAAGGGTCGGGCCATCATCACCTCCAGCCCGTAGCTGCGGTGGAACTGCACCCCCGCCAGCTCCGCCGCGGACTTGGAGGCCGCGTAGGGGCTCAGCGGCACCGCGGGCGTGGTCTCGTCGGCGCGCGTGCCCTCGGGCACCGGGCCGTACACCTCGCCCGAGCCCACCAGCACCACCCGCGTCTTCGGAGCGGTGTCGCGCAGTGCCGTGAGCAGGTGCACCACCCCCATCGTGTTCACCGCGAACACGCGCGAGGGGTTGTTGTGGCTCTTGGCCACCGAGCTGAAGCCCGCGAGGTGGATGACCCCCTCGGGCTTCGCCTCGGCGACGGCGGCCTTCATCGCCGCCTCGTTGGACACGTCGAAGTGGAGGGCGCTGCTGTTGATGCCCTCCCCGCGAGGCCCATGCGCCTCCACCACGTCGTCACCGGCCGCGCGCAGCATGGCGCACAGGTGCCGGCCGACGAAGCCGTCCGCTCCGGTGACGAGGATGCGCATCTACCGCTGCCCCGCCTTCACCCGCTCCAGGTCCGCGTCGACCATCATCTCCACCAGCTGCTTGAAGCGCACGGTGGGCTCCCAGTCGAGCTTCTTCTTCGCCTTGGCGTAGTCGCCGATGAGCAGGTCCACCTCGGCGGGGCGCACGAAGGCCGGGTCGATGTGCACGTACTTCTGGTAGTCCAGGCCCACGCGGCCGAAGGCAATCTCCACCAGCTCGCGCACCGTGTGCGTCTCGTTGGTGGCCACCACGTAGTCGTCCGGCTCCGGCTGCTGGAGCATGCGCCACATGGCGTCCACGTAGTCGCCCGCGAAGCCCCAGTCGCGCTTGGCGTCCAGGTTGCCCATGGGCAGCTTCTCCTGGAGGCCCAGCTTGATGCGCGCCACGTTGTGGGTGACCTTGCGCGTGACGAACTCGAGGCCCCGGCGCGGGGACTCGTGGTTGAAGAGGATGCCGCTCACCGCGAACAGGCCGAAGGACTCGCGGTAGTTCACGGTGATGTGGTGGCCGTACGCCTTGGCCACGCCGTACGGGCTGCGCGGGTAGAAGGGCGTCTCCTCCGTCTGGGGCACCTCCAGCACCTTGCCGAACATCTCGCTGGAGGACGCCTGGTAGAAGCGCACCTGCGGGCGGGTGTGGCGGATGGCCTCCAGCATCTTCGTCACGCCCAGCGCGGTGAACTCACCCGTGAGGACGGGCTGGTTCCAACTGGTGGGCACGAAGGACTGCGCCGCCAGGTTGTAGACCTCGTCGGGCTTGACCAGGTTCAGCAGCGCCGCCAGGGAGAACTGGTCCAGCAGGTCGCCCTGATGGAGCTGGATCTTCCCGTGCAGGTGCTGGATGCGCTCGAACTTCTCCTCCGAGGACCGGCGCACCATGCCGTGCACCTCGTAGCCCTTCGAAAGCAGCAGCTCCGCGAGGTAGCTGCCGTCCTGCCCCGTGATGCCCGTAATCAGTGCGCGCTTGGTCGCCATGGTCTTTTTCTATGTTCGCTGGAGGACGCGGGCGTTCTACCCGAGGCTGTTCTTATAGCCAACCGTTCCCACGGACTTCGTACTTGAAAGGCACACCTCCCGTGACAAGGTAGGTGCTCCCAAGACGCTCAAGGAGCCAGTCATGCGCAATCCATTTCCCCTGGCCCTGGTGGCGCTGCTCGCGAGCGCGTCCGTGTCCGGGCAGCCGGTCTCCGTGGTGCCCACTTCGCAGACGGACGTAGAGGTCGCCGCCGGAGCCAATGCCCTTCGGGACGTGGCACTCTGGGTGAACCCGGATGGAGGCTCGAGCCTCATCTTCACGGCGTACGACAGCGTCAACTCGGGGCTCGTCACCTATGGCCTGAATGGGGACCGGCTGGAGCTGGAGGCGGACGGGCCCACCCGCGGGCTGGCCGTGCATGACGGCTTTCCGCTGGCCGGGGGCAACCAGACGCTGTTGCTGTCGGCCCAGGCTGGCAGGGTGATGGCCTACCGGCTCTCCACCCTGGCCTCGGACCGTGTGCAGCCCATCGGTCCCGTGGCCTTCGACGTCTCGGGCTCGGGCCTGCAGTCCGTGGCGCTCTATCGCAGCGCCGCTTCGGGCCGCTTCTACGCCTTCAGGGCCTCGGAGCGGTTCATCGACCAGTTCGAGCTGAGCGGGGCGGATGGAGGCGTGTCGGGCACCCAGGTGCGCAGCATCGACACGCGCGTCGGCACCGCCTTCGGCACCATCGCCGGTCTGACGGCGGACGAGGACACCGGTTCCCTGTTCGCCATGGTGTCCGGTCAGGGACTCTTGCGCTTCGGCGCCGAGCCCGACGCGGGCAGCGAGGGGCGCGTGGTGGCGGCGGCGGACGGCGGGCAGCTCTCCACGACCATCGGCCGGGTGGGCCTGTACCGCGCGGGGAGCAGCGAGGGCTACCTCATCGCCGCCGACCGGGACGCGAACGCGTTCGTCGTCTTCGAGCGCCGCTCGCTCGCCTTCATCGGCGCGTTCCGCGTGGCGTCGAATGCGGACGCCGGCATCCGCGACGCGGTGGACGGACCGCTCGCCCTGTCGGTGACCTCGCTGCCGGTGGGTGCCACCTTCCCGGATGGCCTCTTCATCGCGCACGACAGCGTGGCCGGCCCGGAGAACCTCAAGCTCGTCTCCTGGCCGGCGGTGGCCAACGCCTTCGACCCGCCGCTGCGCATCGACACGCGGCAGGACACCGACGGCGGGACGGATGGAGGCACGGGGAGGGACGCCGGTCCCGTGGTGGGCGGGCCTGAGCCGCTTCCCTCCAACCCCATCACGATTCCCGATGATGGCGACGGGTGCTCCTGCGCCTCGGCTTCCGTTCCCGCGACGGCGCTGCTCGGGCTGCTCGCCCTGGCGATGACGGGTCGTCGGCGTCGCCGGAGCTGAAGGGAGCTGAAGCGCGTTGCCAGGGCACACGGGAGGCGCTGAAGTGCGCGCCTCCATGCGTTCCCCGCACCCCGTCCTCTTCGTCCTGGCGGCCCTCGCCGCTTCCTGCGCCAGCACTCCTCCCACGGCCCCGGCTCCCGAAGCCGGCCCCACCGCGAGCGCCGCGCTGGGCGGGCCCGTGCGGCTCACCCTGGTGGGCCTCAACGACTTCCACGGCCAGGTGGAGCCCCACCGCACGCCCCTCAAGGACGGGCAGGTGGTGGAGGAGGGTGGGGCGGCCACCCTGGCGGCCTACGTGGCCCGGCTGCGCCAGGACAACCCGGGCGGGGTGCTGCTGGTGGACGCCGGGGACCTCTTCCAGGGGACGCTGCCGTCCAACCTCACCGAGGGCGCCGTCGTCATCGACGTGTACAACCACCTGGACGTCGCCGCGGCGGCCATCGGCAACCACGAGTTCGACTACGGGCCCGTGGGCCCCGGCGCCATGGCGACCCGCCCCGGCGATGACGCGCTGGGGGCCCTGAAGGCCCGCGTCCGCCAGGCCCGCTTCCCGCTGCTGTCCGCCAACCTCCGCGAGGCGGCCACCGGCCAGCGCCCGGCGTGGACGGGCAATGACGGCACGCGCCTGCTGACGGTGAAGGGCGTGAAGGTGGGCCTCGTGGGGCTCACCACCGAGGCCACTCCCGACGTCACCAACCCCGCCAACGTGGCCTCGCTGCGCTTCCTTCCGCTGGCGCCCGCCGCGATGGAGGGGGCCCGCTCCCTGCGTGCGCGCGGCGCGGAGGTGGTGGTGGCCGTGGCGCACGCGGGGGGCAGGTGCCCGGACCTGAAGAACCCACGCGACACGTCCAGCTGTGAGCGGGGGGGCGACGCGGAAATCCTGACCATGCTGGACGCGCTGCCGCCGGGCACGCTGGACGCGGTGGTGGCGGGGCACACGCACCAGCCCATGGGCCACTTCTTCGGCGGCGTGCCCGTCATCGAGACGTCCGGTCAGGCGCGCTCGCTGGGCGTGGTGGAGCTGTACGTGGACCCGGCGAGCCGGCGCGTGCTGACGGAGCGCACCCGCATCCAGGCGGCCATTCCCCTCTGCGCCCAGGTGGACGCGACCCGCGGCACGTGTGACGGGCGCCGCCTGCGGGAGCAGCCCGCGGTGCGCCTGGTGCCGGCCACCTTCCTGGGAGCGCCCGTGGTGCCGGACGCGGAGGTGACGCGGCTGCTGGCCCCGGCGCTGGCGACCGCGCGCGAAGCCCAGCAGCGCGCGCTGGGCGTCTCCGCGGCGACGCCCCTGGCGCGCGGCTACACGGCGGAGGGCGCGCTGGGCAACCTCATCGCGGATGCCCTGCGCGAGGCGGCCGGTGCGGACGTGGCGGTGATGAACCCCGGCGGCATCCGCGCGGATCTGCCCGCAGGCCCGCTGTCCTTCGGCCAGGTGTACGAGGTGCTGCCCTTCGACAACACCGTGGCGCTGCTCCAGCTCACCGGCGCGGAGCTGCGGCGCCTGCTGGAGCTGGCCCATGCGTCCGACCGGGGCGCCGTCTTCGCCGTCTCCGGGCTGGAGCTGACGCTGGCGCGCTGCCCGGGGCCCCAGCGGTTCCAGGGCGCCACCCTGGTGGGTGGCACCGCGCTGGCGCCGGGGAAGACCTACCGGGTGGCGGTGCCGGACTTCCTCGCGCGGGGGGGCGATGGCGTGGGCCCCGTCACCCGGGCGCTGCCTCCCGAGCGCGTGGACCTCACGCCCGTGCGCGACATGGATTTGCGCGAGGCCGTCATCGCCTACGGGAAGGCCCGTGGCGGCACCCTCCAGGCACCTCCGCTGGGGCGTGTGCGCTACATGGGTGTCGCGGACTGTCCTGGCGCGTCGCGCTGAGGGAGCCCGGGCCGAAAATTCAGCTCGGGTGTGATCCGCTGGGACTGAACGAGGAGAGCCAACCCGGCGAAAGATCAGCGGAAACGCGCCAGGGCCCGATTTTTCGGCCTTGGATCAGTTTTCAACGGGAGGAAGAGTCCCTAGTCTAGGGCAGGCGAGCGCTTGAACCGAGGTGGCCCTTGGCTGGGCCTGCGAGTGCGGGCGCGCGTGAGTGGGAGGGACCGACATGCTTTACAAAGTGACCCCGATGATGGCGCCGCCTGCGCCTGACAAGGCCAAGCAGCGTGAACCGGGGCAGGGTCAGCCGCGGAAGCGGCGCAAGTCCGCGGTCTACGACGCGGATGGCCACGAGGTGCTCATCTCGCTGATGTGCATCAAGTGCAGGACCCTGAAGCCGCTGGCGCAGTTCGGCCTGCGGAAGATGGCGGATGGCGCCATCCGCAACCAGCCCTGGTGCCGCACGTGCCGCTCGGGCGCGGGCACCAAGAAGCCGAAGGCCGGCCAGGAAGCCGCCGCGAAGGCCCCCGAGGCCCCGCCGGTGCTCCAGGTGGTCGCCGGCGCGGGTGACGCCGCGGAGACTGTCGTCGCTCCGCCCGTCGCCGCACAGGGTTGAGCTGATCCACCGTTGAGCCACACTCCCGCAGGGTCGGGCTCACCGCACCGACCCGATGGGAGTGATCCGACCACGAGCAGCAACCTCACGCCCCGGTAGCTCCGGGCCCTGGGTTCGCCGGGTCGTCTCCGTTTCAGCGCAGGCCGCCCGGGTGGGCCTTCTCCACCGCCGTTGGCCTGCACCCGGACGGGAGCCCGATCAGGACAGGCGCAGGCCCGCCGGCAGCGTGTCACCGAGCGCCCGGGCCTCGTCCGCCTCCTCCAGCGCCAGCACCTCGCGCACCATTCGCACCCAGGCCTCGGACGCCTTCGCCGCGACCAGGGCCTGCGCCGTGCGCTCACGCAGGGCGGGGTCCAGGTCCCGGGTGCGGTCGCCGGTGAGCCGGGCCAGCTGCGCCGCCGCGAAGGGAGCGCCGTCCACCTTCCGCAGATCCAGCTCCAGCAGCAGCGTGAGCCACGCCTCGGCCGTCTCCACGTCCACCACCTTGTGGCTGCTGCCGTAGAGCGGCACGCGCGCACCCAGCCGGCCCAGCGCCCAGGCCCAGGGGCCACCGGACTTCGCCTCGGCCTTCAGCCGCGCGGCAATCCACCGGCCCACCTCCGACTTGTCTCCGGGCGACAGGTGCTCCAGCGAGGCCACCGTGCGGACCATCTCCTCCAGCCCCTCCGGTTGGATGCCCTTGAGCTTCCCAGCGGGCGGCGCGTCCGGCGGCACCCTCCGCGCTAGGTGCGGCTGGAGGTACGCGTACAGCTTCTGCTGCTGCGCCTCGGTGAGGCCGCCGGCGATGCGGCGCCACATCACCCAGAACTCCGTCCACACCGCCTTGTCCGTGTGGTGCTGCACCAGCGCGTCGAAGAGGCTGAAGGTCTGCTCCGCGCGCCAGCCGTCCAGCGGGTAGCCGAAGCCCGGGCGCAGGCTGAAGCCGGTGAGGCTGTAGAAGACGCGCTCGTGGTCCTCCGTGCGGCGCCGCTTGCTGGCGCCCGCGTACAGCGTGCTCCACATCTCGCGCAGCACCGGCACGCGCCACGTCTCGCGCGGGCCCAGCGCCTTCTCCATCGTGCGTCCCAGCTGCTTCACGTCCTTGGGGCCGATGGGCAGGGGCTTGTTGCCGTAGACGCGCTCGATGTTGTCCTTCGCCTCGACGAAGCGCGCGGGCATGGACTCGGTGACGGTCAGCTCGTGCGAGCCGCCCGTGCCGCGCAGCTCGAACTCCAGCCGCCACCGCTCGTCCGCCACGTTGGAGACGCAGTACAGCTCCAGCGTGCCAATCTCCGTCAGCGCCGCCTGAAGGTGCACGGGCACCTCGGCCACCTTGCCGGACGCGCCCTTGAGCAGGGTGTGGATGGGGGGCAGGGGCTTGAGGTCCTCCGCCAGCGGGACGAGGTCTCCCGGCTTGTCGATGCGGTCGCTCGTCGTGGAGAAGACCTGGAACTGCACCGGCCGCCCCAGGGTGAGCGTGAAGGGGCGCTCGCCCAGGTCCACCTTCTGTCCCTCCTCGAAGCCACGGGGGATGAGGCACAGCGCCGGCTGCTCCGCGCTGTCCGCCGGCCGCTGCAGGCCCACGTAGTACGCGCGCGCCGCGCCACCGCCGATGCGCAGGCCATGCCCGCGCCGCACCAGCCCGTAGTACGCGGCACCCCGCGCCACCGCCAATTCCAGCGACTCATGGCGCAGCAGGGGGATGCGCGGCGCGCCGGGCCACCATGCGGAGAGGGCCTCCACCAGCCGCGCGGAAATCTGGGGCGAGTTGAAGACGCCTCCATTGAGGAGGATGGCGTCGGGGCGGGGCAGGGCGCCCTCGGCCGGAGCCGTCTCCCCCAGCGCCGCGAAGCCCGCCGCCGCGTGCTGCGCGAGGAAGGCCGCCAGGTGCCGTGTCACCGCCGCGTCCTGCACGTACGGCAGGCCCAGCTCCTGGAGCGCCATGCGCGCGGCGCGGCGCGGGCGCTCGGTGGGGCCGGTGGCGGGGAAGAAGCCGTCCAGCACCAGGGCCTGCGCCTCGTCGCGCAGCAGCTCGGTGGAGAGCGTGCCGCCCAGCAGCCGGCTGCCTTCGCTCACCAGGGAGACGCCGTACTTCTCCGGGGGTACGTTGCCCAGCAGCGCCTCCTTCGCGGTGCGCGCGGCCTGGATGGCCTGCGTCCACTGCGTGGCGGACAGGCGGCGGCCGTCGGTGAAGAGCTTCTCCTCCACGCGGCGGGCCAGGGCGGCGTCCATGTTGTCGCCACCCAGCAGCAGGTGGTCGCCCACCGCGAGGCGCCGCAGCATGGGGCCCTCGGGAGAGACACCCGCGTGCACCAGCGTGAAGTCCGTGGTGCCGCCGCCCACGTCCACCACCAGCACCAGCCGGACGTTGCCGAGCGTCTGCTCCAGGCCCGTCCGGTGGCGCGCGGTGTAGTCGTAGAAGGCCGCCTGCGGCTCCTCCAGCAGGGTGAACTTCTCAAGCCCGGCCTTGCGCGCGGCGCTCACCGTGAGGGCGCGCGCCGCCTCGTCGAAGGAGGCGGGGACGGTAATCACCACCTCCTGCTTCGACAGGGGCGCGTCCGGGTGCGCGAAGTCCCACGCGCGCGCCAGGTGCGTCAGCAGGAGGGCGCTGGCGTCCACCGGGGAGAGCTTCCGCACGTCCGCCGGAGCACCCCACGGGAGGATGGGCGCGGAGCGGTCCACGCCCGGGTGGCACAGCCAGCTCTTGGCGCTGGCGATGAGCCGCCCAGGCACGCGGGCGCCCTGCCAGCGGGCCAGCTCTCCCACCACCCACGCGCTGCCGTCATCGCCCCAGGGCAGCTCGAGAGACCCGGCGGCCAGCTCGTGGCCCGCGGGCACGTACACGGTGGAGGGGAGCAGCGCGCGGGGCGCCACCTCTCCCTGCCGGACGAGCTGGGGAATCGGGAAGTCCTCCACGGGCGCGCCCGCGCCCTTCGTGGGGTCCACGGATGCCACCGCGCAGTGGGTGGTTCCCAGGTCGATTCCGACGATTCGCATACGCCTCCGGTTGACGGGCGGCTTTCTACTCCTTCATGCGGACGTTGAGCTCCAGCTTCCAGCGTCCCGGGCCGTCCTTCTGCAGGCAGCGCAGCTCCAGGGTGCCCACCTCCGTCACCGCCGCCTGGAGGTTGACGGGCGTCAGGTCGCCAAAAGCCGACGGCTTGCCGGGCATGGTGGTCTCAATGGGCGCCAGCTCCTCCAGCGCACCGCCGGCCAGCTCGCTGTCCACGTCCTCCAGCATGACGCCCACCTTGTCGTCGCGGCGGACGGACGAGGAGAAGAAGCGGAAGCTGGTGGGCTCGCCGGTGACGAGGCCGAACTCCTGCGGCGGCACGTCCGCCTGCGTCCCTTCCTCCATGCCGAAGGGGGCCACGCAGAGCGCCTTCACGGGCGGCTCCATGCCGGGCACGGCGGGCATCGCCGTCTCCACGCCCACGTAGTAGGCGCGGGCGGTGCCGCCGCGGATGCGCAGGCCGTGGCCCTGGCGCACCCAGCCGTAGTACGCGGCGCCGCGCGCCACGGCGAGGTCCAGGTCCGCGCCCTCCAGCTCCTTGGCCGGCTGGCCGCCGTCGGCCTCCAGCCACGCGTTGAGCACCTCCATGACGCGCGCCTTCAGCGGACCGGCCTTGAAGACGCCGCCGTTGAAGAGCACCGCGGTGGGGTGGAGGAAGGCCTTGCCGCTCACGTCCACCGGCGCGTCCTGGCTGGCCGCGAGCGCCTGGGCCTGCCGGGTGAGGAAGGCCGCGAGGTGCCGCGAGACGCCCGGGTCCTGCGCGTAGGGCAGCGCCATCTGCGCCAGGCCCGTGCGGCGCGCGGTGCGGGGCAGCTCGTCCGCGGACGTCACCGGGAAGAAGCCGTCGGTGAGGACCCGGTCCAACTCCTCGCGCGTCAGCTCCGTGCGCAGCGTGCCGCCGATGAGCGACGAGCCCCGGCCGGGGATGGAGATGGGCGCCCGCTCCATGGAGGGGTCGCCGTACAGCGTCTCCTTCGCGTGCCGGCAGCCGTAGGTGAGGGCGTTGAACTGCCACGCGTCCAGCTTCTTGCCCTCCGCCGTCAGGCGCTGGTTGAGCGTGTGCGCCAGCGCCAGGTCCATGTTGTCACCGCCCAGCAGGATGTGGTCGCCCACCGCCACGCGCAGCAGCTCCAAGTCACCCTCGCGGTCCCTCACGGTGATGACGGAGAAGTCCGAGGTGCCGCCGCCCACGTCCACCACGAGGATGACCTCGCCGGGCTGCACCTGCTTGCGGAAGTTCTCCCCCATGGCCTCCAGCCACGCGTAGAGCGCGGCCTGGGGCTCCTCCAGGAGGGTGATGTGGTGGAGGCCCGCCGCCTTGGCGGCCTCCAGCGTCAAGTCCCGGGCCGCCGCGTCGAAGGACGCGGGGACGGTGACGATGACGTCCTGCTCGGCCAGCGCGTTGCCGGACTCCTCCCGGGCGCGGGCGAAGGTGGAGTCCCACGCCTCCTTCAGGTGGCGGAGGTAGCGCGCGGACGCATCCAGTGGCGACACGCGCTGGACTTCTTCCGGGGCCTGCCAGGGCAGCAGCGCCGCGCGCCGGTCCACGCCGGGGTGGGACAACCAGCTCTTGGCGGAGGACACGAGGCGCGTGGGCACCTTGGCGCCGTGCGTGCGGGCGAACTCGCCCACAATCGTGCTGGCCTCCGGGTTCCACGGCAGCCCGAGGCTGCCGGCGGGGAACTCCTGGCCGGAGGGCAGGTAGAGGAAGGACGGCAGCAGCGGGCGCGCCTCCACGGTGCCGGGCGCTGTGAGCTGGGGGATGGGCAGCATGGACTGCGCGGGGCCCCGGGGCTTGCCCTCCTCGAGGTTGAAGTAGGACACCGCGGAGTGCGTGGTGCCAAGGTCGATGCCGATGGAATAGCGGGCCATATCGGACGTGAACTCCTGGGGGGCTCCCCTTTGTTCGCTCAGCGGGACGGCGGCGCGGCGGTCAGGCGAGCTCGACCTCGGCGGGCGCCAGCACGCGCGGGTCCAGCGCCGGGCTCACGGAGGGGAACTTCACCTCCGTCGTCACCCAGCCGTGGTGGCGCAGCGTTCCGTTATAGGGAGGCTGGCCGGCCACGTTTCCGGTGAGGCGGGTGCGCTGGGCGTCGAAGCCGGGGGGCACCGTGACGCCGTCCCCCTCCGACTGGGGCAGCACGGGCTTCAGGGTGAGGTATTGGTTCACCACCTTACGGCAGCCCTCATGGACGATGCGGGCGGCGGCTCCCACCTCGGCATCCGAGAAGGCGGCCACGTTCTCCTGGAGGAAGTCCACGAAGCGGCCCTCGCGCTGGAGCATGCCCAGCAGGGAGAGGGCGCTGGCGTGCTCGCGCTCGGGCGGCGGGGCGGGGGGCGGCTCGGGGGCCTTCACCACCGCCGGCTTGGGCGGCTCCTTCGGAAGGGCAGCGGGCGAGGAGCCGCCTGCGGGGAGCTGGGCGAGCTGGCCTGCGTCATAGGCCCGGCTGGCCGGCAGCACCGCCTGGGCGAACTCGCGGGACACGAGGCAGCGCCAGAAGCACAGCCAGGCGAGCCAGAAGCGTGCGAAGAACGACAGGGAGGCGGACGGGTCGGTCATCGACTCCGGATAACAAAGCCCGCCTGCTTTGCAATTCAGCAGTTCGAGGGATGTGCCCCAAATGCAAAGGGCCTCACGGTTGCCCGTGAGGCCCTTCGTACTTCATGGTGGAGGTGGACGGGATCGAACCGACGACCTTCGCATTGCGAACGCGACGCTCTCCCAACTGAGCTACACCCCCACAACCGGACTGCTGACTGCCTGCCTGCCTGCTGCGCCCCGGCGGTGTTGGGACCGACGAAGTGGATGGGCTAGTACCGGAGCCCTTTCATGCTGTCAAGCGCAAGGAGCCAACTAGAATTCCTGCGATTGACGTGCCGCGCAGCGGGTGCCATAAAAACCCCTCGTCTCAGGCGTATCCTTCCCGCCCGCTTCACCTCCCCCGGTAATGTCTATCTCCCCCTCGAAGACGTTGAGCCCGGCCGAGCTCGCGAAGTTGGAGCACGCCTTCGCCTCCGACCCCTCGTCCGCCGCCTACAAGCCCCTCGCCGAAGCGTACCTGAGCATGGGTCGCTTCATGGAGGCGATGGTCGTCTGCAAGAAGGGGGTGAAGGCGCATCCGAACGCCTCCGACCCACGACTGCTGCTCGCCCGCGTCTACGCGGAGCAGGGCAAGGACAAGAAGGCGCTGGAAGAGGCGCTCGGCGCGCTGCAGGCGCAGCCCGAGGACAAGGCCGCCCTGCGCATGGCCGGCGCCCTTCAGTTGAAGACGGGCGAGGCCGAGCCCGGCAAGGCAAACCTCCTCAAGGCGTACGCGGCGGACCCGGGTGACCCGGACACCGTCACGCTCCTCCAGCAGTACAAGATTGACCTGCCCCGGCCGGCGGCCCCGGCGCCCGTGGCCGCGCCGCCGGTGCTCGCGCCGACCGCGCCTCCGGCCCCGTCCGCCACCCAGCAGTCCGCCGCCGCCCTCGCGAGTGTCGCGGCGACGGGAGGGACCTCCTCGCAGCCGTCCGCCACGCCGAGGACCGCCCCGGCGGCCCCGCCGCAGCGCGCCCCCGGTGCCGGCAACGCCGCCCGGGGCGAGGCCCAGCCGGCCCGTCCCGCACCCCAGCCCCGCCGCGCGCCGGTGGTGGTGCAAGAGGTGGACGAGGACGATGACGACGAGGTGTCGTCCTCGCGGCGCCGCCCGGCCTCGGCAGGGCGCGGTCAGAGGACGGTGACGATGGCCCTGGTGGCGGGCATCGTCCTCTCCCTCGGCGGCTACTACTTCTACTCCAAGCACTCGACGGAGACTGCCCGCGCGCTGAAGAAGTCGCTCGACGGGGCCAGCGCCCTGCTCAAGCACGACTCGTTCGACAGCTACAAGAAGGCGAGTGAGGCGGCGGACCAGGCGCTGGAGGTGGATGCCGACTCCACCGTGGCGCACGGCTACCTGGCCTACGCATACGCCATCCGCTGGGGTGAGCACGGCGGTGGTGACGACGCGCGCCGCAAGGCCGAGGAGCACCTGGCCGCGGGCAAGCAGGGCAAGGACGTCAGCTCGCACCTCATCGCCGCCGAGGCGCTCATCCTGACGTACGGGGGCAAGGGCAAGGAGGCGCTGGGCAAGCTGGAGGAGACGGTGAAGGGCCTGGACGCGCAGGGCCGCTCCAGCTCGCTGCTCTATCTGACGCAGGGCCTCATCCAGATGAACGCGGGCGACATGGAGCGCGCGCGGGACAGCCTGGAGCGCGCGCAGGTGCTGTCGCCGGACGACCCGCGCATCTACGCGAGCCTGGGTGCGGTGTACCGCCGGCTGGGCCAGGACAACACCGCCTGGAAGAACTACGACTTCGCCCTCCGGTACGAGAAGGACCACCCCGAGTCGCTGCTGGGCCGCTCGCTGCTGATGCTGGAGCAGGACGCCCCCAACTACGGCCTGGTCCACACCATGCTGAAGAAGCTGCTGGAGTCCGACCCGCCGCCGTCGCCGCGCCAGCTCGCGGCAGCGCACCTGGCCCGCTCGCTGCTCATCAGTCGCGTGTCGGCGGAGATGGCGGCGCTGAAGCCGGACGTGCAGCAGAAGCTGTCCGAGGCCACCGCCGTGCCCCTGGACAAGGACAAGGCGCGCGCGGAGATGCTCAAGAGCGAGGAGACGGGCTTCGCGCTCGACAAGCAGAACCCGGAGCTGCACCTCATCAAGGGCCGCCGGCTGCGCGCGGAGAACAGCTTCGACGCGGCCGCCGAGGAGATTCGCAAGGCCATCCGCATGGACTCCTCGCGCGCCCAGTTCCACGTCGAGCTGGCCCGCGCCCTCATGAGCAAGCAGGGCGGCGAGAAGGAAGCCGCCGAGGCGCTGGTGACGGCCCTGAAGACGATGGGCGACAGCCCCAAGCTGGTGGTCATGCTGGGCGACGCCTACCGCCGCCAGGGCAAGCTGGACGAGGCCCTCGCCCAGTACCAGCGCGCGGTGAAGGAGCCCAAGGCGAAGAACCCGGAGGCCCGGCTCGCCATGGGTGCCATCTACCGCGAGCGCTCTGACTGGGCGAAGGCCCAGGAGCAGCTGGAGCGGGCGAGCCAGGAGTTCCTCGGCCAGGCGGACCGCGCGGCCATGGCCCTCACCGAGCTGGCCCGCGTCTACCAGGGCAAGGGTGACGCGGCGAAGGCGGACGAGACGTACCAGCGCGCCCTCACCGCCGACGAGGCCTACGGCCCGGCCTACTACTTCTACGCCACCCTGCTGTCGAAGGACGCGAAGCAGGGCCCCAAGGCGAAGATGCTGGCCCAGGAGTACCTCAAGCGCGAGCCGAGCGGCGAGCACGCCAACGCGGCCCGCGCCCTGGCCGGCGGCTGAGGCGACACGGCCGGCTCCCACTCCGGGGGCCATGCCGGACAAGCGGGGCTGATGCGCGCGGGCAGTACGACGCGCGGTCAGCCCCGTCGCCGTTCTTGAAGGCGCCTCCGGTGGGCGGTATGCCCAGGGCGTTTGCCTTCCCGAGCGCACCAGGACGTGAAGTGGGGGCCGGAAGGCCTCCTGGGCTGGCGGGGTTGCCCGCCGGGCGGCCGTCCGCCGTCGTCACGCCGGGGCGCCGTGTCCTTGCCCACCCCCCGGTGGTGCCTGTATGGGAAGGCCGTTACCGCGCCGGCAGCCCGCCTGTCGCGCCCTGCCCTGGAGTCTGCGTGAGCGCGCGTGCAGAGACCGTGTCGACGACCGCGTCCGACCTGATCTCCCTGACCAAGCCGCGCCTGTCCAGCCTGGTGCTCATCACCACGGCGGGCGGCGTGTTCCTGGCCCCCGGCTCGCTGGCCACGCCGAGGGCGCTGGTGACGCTGCTGGCCACGGCCGGCACGGTGGGCGCGGCCAACGCGCTCAACTGCTACTGGGAGCGGCACAGCGACCAGTTCATGGCGCGCACCCGCAACCGGCCGCTGCCCGCCGGGCGGATGGAGCCGTCGGTGGCGCTGTGGTTCGGCATCTCCCTGGCGCTGGTGTCCCTGCCGGCGCTGGCGCTGGGCGCGAATCTACTGACCGCGGGCCTGGGCCTGCTGGCGCTGCTCAGCTACGTGCTGGCCTACACGCCGCTGAAGGCGCGCACCTCGGCCGCCATGCTGGTGGGCGCGGTGCCCGGCGCGCTGCCCCCGCTGATGGGGTGGACGGCGGTGACGAACGTGCTGGACGCGGGCGGCTTCGCCCTCTTCGCCATCCTGTTCCTCTGGCAGATGCCTCACTTCATCGCCATCGCCCTGTTCCGCAAGGAGGAGTACGCGGCGGCGGGCCTCAAGTCCGTGCCGCTGGAGCGGGGCGACGAGTCGAGCCGCGCGCAAATCGTCCTCTACCTGGTGGCGCTGATTCCCATGTCGCTGCTGCCCTTCCAGCTGAACATCTCCGGGCCGTGGTACCTGGCGTCGGCGGTGGTGCTGGGGCTGAGCTTCCTGGGCCTGGGGGCGTGGGGCTTCTTCCGCCGGCTCGGGAAGCCCTGGGCGCGCCAGACGTTCTTCTATTCGCTCATCTACCTCACCGGTCTGTTCGTCGCGATGACGCTCGACCGCATCCCCCGCGGCTAGCGCGGGGAGCCCGGGGGGACACCGCCCATGCCTGACACCTCGGTCTCCACCCCGCCCGCACCGCTGCTCCAGATTGAAGGGCTCACGCGGCGCTTCAAGGGCCGCACCGCCGTGGACGGGCTCTCCCTGTCCGTGCGGCCGGGCGAAATCCTGGGCCTGCTGGGGCCCAACGGCGCGGGCAAGTCCACCACGTTCCAGGTGCTGGCGGGGCTGCTCGCGCCGGACGCGGGCGAGGTGCGCTTCGCCGGGCGCGTGCTGGCGCTGAGCGACCCGTCCCTGCGGCGGCAGATGGGCATCATCTTCCAGCGCAGCAGCCTGGATGACCTGCTCACCGCGCGGGAGAACCTGATGCTCGGGGCCCGGCTGTACGGCCTGGACGGCGAGCGGGCGCGCGCGCGGGTGGAGGCGATGCTCGCGCTCATCGACCTGGCGGACCGGGGCGACGAGCGCGTGTCCACGTGGTCCGGAGGCATGCGCCGCCGGCTGGAGCTGGCGCGGGCGCTGGTGCACCAGCCGCGCGTGGTGCTGATGGACGAGCCCACGCAGGGTCTGGACGAGGCGGCCTTCCGCGCCTTCTGGGCCCACCTGAAGCGGCTGCGCGACAGCGAGGGCGTCACGGTGCTGCTCACCACGCACCGCGCGGACGAGGCCGAAGTGTGTGACAGGCTGGCGGTGCTGGACGCGGGCCGGCTGGTGGCCTGCGACACGCCGGCGGCGCTGGCCTCGCGCATGGGCGGGGACATCCTCACGCTGGAGGCGCTCGAGCCGGAGACGCTGGCGCGCGAGGTGCGCGAGCGGCTGGGGCTGGACGCGAAGGTGGTGGAGGGGCGGGTGCAGGTGGAGGCCGCGCAGGGCCATGCGCTGGTGCCACGGTTGGTGGAGGCCTTTCCGGCCGGGCGGCTGACCTCCGTGTCGCTGCGCCGGCCCACGCTGGCGGACGTGTTCCTCCAGCTCACCGGGCGCGCCCTGGGGGCGGACAGGCCCACCGCGGAGCCCGCACCGAGGAAACGCCGATGAACGCCAAGGCTTCCGCCGCCCCCCAGCCCCTCGAGGTCCCTCCCGCGGTGGAGACGCGGGTGCCGGCTCCCGTGGCGCCCGGCTCGTTGGCGCTCCAGTGGGCCACGGTGCGCGTGCTGCTGGTGCGGGACGTGGTGCGCTTCTTCCGCCAGCCCAGCCGCGTGGTCGGCGCGCTGGCGCAGCCCATCCTCTTCTGGTTCGTCATCGGCTCCGGCTTCGCGGGCTCGTTCCGCGTGGAGGGCGCGCAGGGGCTGGGCTACCAGCAGTTCTTCTTCCCCGGCGTCGTCACCATGGTGCTGCTGTTCAGCGCCATCTTCGCGACGATTACCGTCATCGAGGACCGGCGCGAGGGCTTCCTCCAGGCGGTGCTCGCGGGCCCCGGCTCACGGCTGGCGGTGGTGCTGGGCAAGGCGCTGGGCTCGTCGGCGATTGCGCTGATGCAGGCGTCGCTGTTCCTGCTGCTGGCCCCGCTGGCCGGGGTGAGCGCGGCCACGTTGAACCTGCCGCTGCTGCTGACCGTCATGGTGCTGTCGGCGCTGGCGCTCACCGGCATGGGCATGTCGCTGGCGTGGTGGGTGCGCTCCAGCGCGGGCTACCACGCGGTGATGAGCATCGTCCTGCTGCCCATGTGGGTGCTGTCGGGGGCGATGTTCCCCCTGAAGGGCGCGGGCTCGTGGCTGGCGTGGGTGATGCGGGTGAACCCGATGCGCTTCTCCGTGGAGGGCGTGCGGCGCGCGCTGTACGGCGCGGAGGCGGCGGTGGCCGTGGGCCCCACGTCCGTGGCGGGCCTGGAGGTGCCGGTGCTGCTGGCCTTCGCCACCGTATTCGTGGGCCTGGCCGCCTTCAGCGTCAGCCGCCGCGAGTAGGCGGGGCGCCTGCGGCTTGGACATGCGGCGCCCCATTCAGTACGACGGGGGCGGATGATGAACCTGTTTACCGAGGAGACTGCACGATGACGCTGCGCACGCTCGGCCTGACGCTGCTGGGAACCGCGGGCCTGCTGGTCCTTCCCGCCTGCCAGAAGGAGGAGGCGGCGACTGCTCCGGCGACTCCGGTGCCCGCGGCTCCGGCGCCCGCCGCGCCCTCGGCTGAGCCAAAGCCCCATGCGGCCAGTCCCATCCAGGAGCCCGGTGCGCAGGGCCCCGCGCCTACCGTGCCCGAGGGCCGGGGCGTGGTGCGTGGGGCGGTGACCTTCACCGGTGCGGTGCCCGCCGCGGCCGACGTCCCGCCCAGCAATGACCCTGCCTGCGAGGGCATGTCGACCCAGGACGCGTCGGTGCTGGTGAAGGACGGGAAGCTGGCCAACGTGCTGGTGCGCGTGCGCGGCCAGGTGCCGGGCGCGCCGCCCGCGCCGAGCACCCCGGTGATGGTGGACCAGACGAAGTGCACCTACGTGCCGCGCGTGCAGGGCGCCGTCTCGGGCCAGCCGGTGGCCTTCAAGAACAGCGACGGCACGCTGCACAACGTGCGCGGCATGGTGGGGACGAAGTCCGCCTTCAACATCGCGCAGCCGCCCTCGGGCGCGCCGGTGCAGAAGCCCGTGCCCGCCGACGCGGACGTGCTCAAGCTCAAGTGCGACGTGCACCCGTGGATGACGGCGTATGTCGTGACCAACCCGAACCCGTACTTCGCCACGACGGGGGAGGATGGGGCGTTCAGCCTCCAGGGCCTGCCCGCCGGGACGTACACGGTGGAGGCCTGGCACGAGTCGCTCGGCACCAAGACGGCCGAGGTCACCGTGAAGGATGGCGCTCCGGCCGAGGTCTCGTTCGCGTTCGCCGCGACGGACGCCTCCACGAAGAAGTGAGGATGTCGCTGGCGCGGACATGAGGACGCATGGGCTCGCGCGGGTGCGGTGGTGGTACCTGCGCGGGCTCGGGCTCGTCTTCTGTCTCGCGTTCGCGTCGCTGCTGCCCCAGCTGCCGGAGCTGCTGGGGCCCGAAGGGCTGAGCCCCGCTTCCGCATGGCTCGACTGGGCCGGTAGGTCCCTGGGCGGTGTGGAGCGCGTCCTGCGCCTGCCCACGCTGCTGTGGCTCACGGGGGCGGGCACCGGGGCCCTGTGGGGCGTGGCGCTCCTGGGGCTGCTGTGTGGCACACTGCTGTTGGTGGACGTGGCGCCGCGCTACGCGCTGGTGGGCGCGTGGGTGGCGTACCTGTCCATCACCACCGTGGGCGGCGAGTTCCTCAGCTTCCAGTGGGACGTGCTGTTGCTGGAGACCGCGCTCGTCTCCCTGCCGCTCGCGCCCGGGCACCTGTGGCCTCCACGGGTGGCTTCCGAGCCCCGGCGTGGCGCCGTGTTCCTCGTCCGCTTCCTGCTGTTCCGGCTGATGCTGATGTCGGGGCTCGTGAAGCTCGTGAGCGGCGACCCGACGTGGCGCGACTTCACCGCGCTCGAGTACCACTACTGGACGCAGCCGCTGCCGAATGTGCTGGCGTACTTCGCGCACCAGCTTCCGGTGGGGCTCCAGCGCGCCAGCACGGTGGCCATGTTCGCCATCGAGCTGGTCGCTCCGTTCTTCCTCTTCGGTCCCCGGCGTGTGCGGCTCTCGGCCGTGGCGCTGCTGGCGCAGCTCCAGGTGGGCATCCTCGCCACGGGGAGCTACGGCTTCTTCAACCTGCTGACGCTCGTGCTGTGCATCGCCGCGCTGGATGACGACGCGCTGCGCTGGCTGCGGGTCCCCGGGCCTCGAGTGGCTGGCGACGTGCGTGGTACGGAAGCGCAGGATGCGGCGGTGCGGCGCGGAGAAGGGCAGGGTGGTGCGGCTGTTTCCGCCTCTGCGGAAGCTGCATCATCATCCACCGGTCCCATGGAGAAGATGACTGAGCCCGCCCCTCGCTCGCGGTGGGCAACCGGGGCCTTCGCTGTCTTCGCCTCGGTCTATGCGGTGCTCGCGCTGTCCCAGGATGCGCGCCGTGTCTTCCGCTGGAGCCCTCCGGAGCCGGTGTCGACGGGGCTCGGAGTCGTCAGCCCCTTCCGGAGCATCAACACCTATGGCCTCTTTGCGGTGATGACCACGAAGCGCGAGGAGGTGGTCATCGAGGGCAGTGACGACGGGCAGACGTGGCAGGAGTATCTCCTGCGCTGGCGCCCCGGCCCGGTGGACGAGCGCCCGCGCGTCGCCGCGCCGCACATGCCCCGGCTGGACTGGCAGCTGTGGTTCGCCGCGCTCTCCACCTGCCGCGACAACCCGTGGCTGCTGCGCCTCCAGGACGCACTGCTCAGGGGCGAGCCACGGGTGCGCGACTTCTTTCGCGAAGGCTCGCTGCCGGACAGCCCTCCGCGCTACGTGCGCACGCGCCGTTTCGACTATCGCTTCACGGACCTCGCCACCCTGCGTGCGACGGGATCCTGGTGGACACGGCAGGCGGTCGGGCCCTTCTGTCCACCCCTGACCTTGAAGGACGGCCAGCTCCAGCGCGCGGACCCGTGAGTCCTCGTCGCTCAGGCCACGGCGCCCTGGGTCGGGGCGCTGATGCCGGGCGGACCCGCCTTCTGCACGGTGAATCCCACCCGAGCGCCCCCGTCGGGCCGGTTCTCCGCGAAGGACTCGCCGCCGTGGGCGCGGGCAATGCGCTGCACCAGCGCCAGTCCCAGTCCCAGCGAGCCCGCCTCGCGCGCCTCGCCGCCCCGGTCCTTCCGGTAGAAGGGCTGGAAGATGCGCACCTCCTCGCCCGGCTGGAGCCCCTGGCCCCGGTCGTCCACGAAGAAGGCCAGGTGCTCGCCCCGGTCCTGGACGCGCAGCGCCTTCGCGCCCTCGCCATGCCTGCGTGCGTTCTCCAGCAGGTTGGCAAGCGCCCGGCCCAGCAGCGTCGTGTCTCCCAGCAGCCCCGCGTCCACCGCCTCCACGTCCAGCAGGTCCACCGGCAGTCCCGCGCGCTCCAACGCCTGCGCCGCCAGCGTGCGCCCATCCAGTACCCGAGACGTGAGCTGCCCGAAGTCCAGACGAGAGCTGGCCAGCAGCTCGCCCACCAGCGCATCCAGCTCCACCACCTCGCGGTCCACCTGGTCCAACGTCCTCGGGTTGCCTCCGCCGTCGCGCAGCAGCTCCGTCAACACCCGCATGCGCGCCAGCGGCGTGCGCAGCTCATGGGACACCGCCGCGAGCAGCTCGCGCTGGTCCGCCACCTGCTTCTCGATGCGGCCCGCCATGTCGTTGAAGGCCTCGGCCAGCACCGCGAACTCTCCCGTGGCGCGGGGGAGCACCTCCGCTCGCGTGCTCAGCTTGCCCGCGCCCAGTTGCTGCGTGGCGCGCACCAGCGCATCCACCGGCTTTGCCAGCCGCCGAGCCAGCTTGCCGGCCGCCAGCCACAGCACCATTCCCGCGAGCGCCAGCGGCAGCACCATCCGCCAGAAGTTCTTCGGCCGGAAGTGCGAGTAGCACGCCCGCACCATCCCCAGCGGAGCGCCAGCGCGCTCCACGGGCACGCTGATTTCCTGCCGGCGGCAGGGCTCTCCAGCGCTCACCAGCAGCGCGCCCGCGGTGTCATGCACCGCCACGCCGACCTCCAGGTCCGTGGCGATGGAGTGCACCAGCGCGTCGCGCCGCGCGGGCTCGTCCCAGACCTCCTCGAAGCGGTGGGCCGTGAAGGTCCGCAGCCGGTCCTGCTCCTGCTTCCACGCGCTGCCGCCCACCAGGCTCATCACCGTGGCAACCACTGCCCCGGTGGCCAGGATGGACAGGCCGAACCAGAGGAAGAGGCGCCGGTGCAGCCGCGCGCGCACGAAGTGCCCCAGCCGGCCCATGCGCCAGTACTGGTGCCGCCAGCGTGCGTGGGCGCGCATGTGCTCCCAGGGCCCATGCCGGGGTCCGTGCCCCCAGGGGCCGTCTCCATGCCCGTGTCCCCAGGGGCCGTGCCCGTGTCCCCAGGGGCCGTGCCCGCGGTGGCTCCAAGGGCCGTGCCCGTTCCCCAGCTCCTCCGGGGCCTCGTCCTCGGGAGCGTGTTCCTGCTCCGCTCCCAGGGGGCCACAGTCGGGCCCGCAGTCGTGCCGGTGCCCCCAGCGTCGCCGGCCGCTCATGGCCCCTCTTTGGCGAAGACGTAGCCCACGCCGCGCACCGTCTTGATGAGGCGCGTCCCGGCGTCACCCAGCTTCTGGCGCAGATGGGAGATGTGCACGTCCACCGTGCGCTCGCCCACCACGGTGTCGCTGCGGCCCGCCTCGCCCAGCAGGGCGTCACGCGGGATGACGCGCCCGGCCCGGCGCACCAGGGCCACCAGCAGGTCGAACTCCAGGCCCGTCAGGTCCACCAGCCGGTCCTCCACGCGCACCTCGCGCCCGGCCACGTCGATGGATACGCCGCCCGCCTCCAGCCGGTCCGCCACCGCCGACGGCTGCGAGCGCCGCAGCACGGCCTTCAGGCGCGCCAGCAGCTCGCGCGGGCTGAAGGGCTTGGGCAGGTAGTCGTCCGCGCCCAGCTCCAGTCCCACCACCCGGTCCGTCTCGTCACCCTTGGCGGTGAGCATGACGACGGGGATGCGGCTCTTCGCCCGGATGCGCTTGCACACCTCCAGGCCGTCCATGCCCGGCATCATCACGTCCAGCAGCACCGCGTCGTAGGCCCCGGCCTCCAGCGCCGCCAGTCCGCGCCCTCCGTCGGGTGCGTGGGTGACACTGAGGCCGTTCTGCCCGAGATACTGCGCGAGCAGCTCGTACAGCCGGGTGTCGTCGTCGATGAGCAGGACTCGTGTGGACATGAACGGCCTTTGACTCTAGCGCGGCCCCTCGGCGGACGCGGGGGACGCGGGGGGAATGGGCGCTTCAGCGGGCGGGGGCGCGCTCCCCCGGTAGCCACGAGGTTCCCACGACTCGCGAGGGCCTCGCGAGTCCCAGCGGTGCTCCCCCCGATTCTCCCAGCGCTCTCCCCAGGAGCTGGACGCGTGGCAGCGGTAGCGGTGGCGGGCAACGCTGGCGAAGCCGGAGGCATAGCCCCCGACGGTACCCAGGGCGAGCAGGACGACTAGCAGGCGACGGCGCATGGTGCTCTCTCCTTCACGTGGACGGGACGGCTCTCGTTCGTTTCAGGCTTCAGGTCCGGGGCTCACACCATCTGCTGGCCATCGCCGCGCCAGCCCCCGCGCCCGCCACAACGGCCGTGGCCGCCGTAGCCGCCGCGCCAGCCGTAGCCGAAGCCGAGCTCGATGAGGTCCGCCAGCTCGCGGCGCTGCCGCGGGTCCAGCGCCTCGTGCACCTGCGCTAGGCCGCCCTGCACCGTGCGGCGCAGGTTGTCCATGGCCACGTCGTGACGCGCGAACAGCTCGCGCAGCGCGGCCCCGTCGAACTGCTCACCCCGCAGCGCGCTGCCCAGGGCGGTGCGGCTCGGGCCCACCTCGTCGCGCACCTTGGCGAAGGCCTCCGTCAGCTCCTCCACCGTCTTGACGATGACCTTCTCCTGGCCGGGCGAAGTCTCCAGCCGCTCGAACAGCCAGCGCAGCCGGGCGCGGCCCCAGCGCCCCCCGCCGCGGTGATGGTGGTGCCAGCGACGCCCGCCGCGCAGCGTGTAGATGAGGCCCGCGAGGCATGCGGTACCGAAGAAGAATCCGAACATGGTGCTGCTCCCCAGAGTGGCCGTGCCCGGGAGGGGCCGGCGCTGTTGACGGGGAGAAAGGTAGAAAACGGGTGTGAAGGGCGCGCCCGAGCCCCGTGAAGAAGTGTGAAGGGGGCCGCGGGCTCCGGAATGGAGGGAAATGCCCGGCCGGTTCTGATATCGAGCGATGCTCCGCTCCCGGAGTGTCCTCCGTCTGACGCCTGCCTGCCCGGCGGGCGGGGGTCGGTGGACATCTACCTCGGGGTGGATTGTCGTCTCGGTGTTGGGGCGATGTCCGCTCCGCACGGGCGGCCCGGAAGTCCGGACCGCCGCAAAGCAGAAAGAAGAAGGTCACATGGCAATCGGTACTGTGAAGTGGTTCAACGACGCCAAGGGTTTCGGCTTCATCGCTCAGGACAACGGTGAGGACGTGTTCTGCCACCACTCCGCCATCAACATGGATGGCTTCCGCACCCTCCAGGAGGGGCAGAAGGTGGAGTTCGAGGTCACCAAGGGCCCCAAGGGCCTGCAGGCGCAGAACGTCCGCGCGGCAGGGTAGCTCCTACCCACCGCAGCCACCCCTCAGGGGTTTTCGAGGCCCGGTCTCCCACGTGGAGGCTGGGCCTTCGTCTTTCCGCCTCCCAGGTGGGCATGCAGGCGGGCTTGGGGTGTCCACCCGTCGACTCCCGGCCTCCTTCCTTACCTTCACGGCAGGAGCGCGGCGCACCCGCCGCCATTCACCGCCTCAGGCGAAGGAGACGCAGGCATGGGCGACACCAGCGTGAAGAAGGTCGAGAGTCGGCACTCTCCCAAGGGAGACATGGGGCAGAAGTACCTGGCGTCCGGCGTCCGCCTGTCCATGCGGCTGTGGGAGGACGAGCCTCCCGGTGAGCCCGCGCCCGCCTCCGCCCGCGACTACGAGACGGTCGGCTACGTGATGAAGGGCCGCGCCGAATTGCACCTGGAGGGGCAGGTCATCCTGCTCAACCCCGGTGATTCGTGGCTCGTGCCGCGCGGCTCGTCGCACACGTACAAGGTGCTGGAGACGTTCACCGCCGTGGAGGCCACCAGCCCGCCGGCCTCGGTGCATGGCCGCGACGAGGGCAAGGACGCGCACGGCAAGCCTGCCAAGGCGTGAGCGGCGCTGCCCGGGGAGCCGGTGCGTTCCGGCTCTTCGGTGCGACTGCTGCGAGGCAGGGAAGAGGAGTGGGCCCGCCTGGATCCGAACCAGGGACCAATCGGGTATGAGTCGAGGGGGCCGGTTGGTAGGGGCTAGCAGTTCCTGTCGGCGCCTCGCAACCTGCGGAAAAGATTGGGGCTTCCAAGGGATGGGGGTGGTCTCGGCTAGCACCGTTTCCACGACTTCGACTCGGCGTGGTGCGCCGGTGGTTCGGAACGTAGTGCGGCCAGTGGCCAAGTGGATGCTCACGGTGCGTGAGGTAGCGGAAGAATTGGCCGCCTGCCGGGCCACCATCTAAGCGTTCCTCGCACGCAAGGAAATGGAGCGGGTGTGGGGCGGGCGGTCCATCTGATCCAGGCCGCGTCGCTGGAGGCGCTTCTTGCCCTGGGGGCGTCGCTGACGCGTGGCCAGCGGTTCCCGGTCCCTGGCCTTATGGCGAAACAGCACGACTACAGGGCCTCATCATCCCATGATGAGGCTGATCATCATCGGCAGTCCGCTGAGCTTCCTGGCGGCGGCAAGGCAGTCGGGCGCGCTCATCGGGCGCAAAGTGGGCGGCTTGGTGTTGAGCTTCCACCTGCTGATGCTGGTGAATGCGACGCTGTCCGGCATCTACATCGTGGCGCTGTCTCGCTACGCCGCCGCAGGCACCTTCAGCCAGGGCTTCGAGCCGGAGATGGTGGAAGGCGCGTTCCTCCCGAAGAGCTGAGAAGCGGGCATGAGGCGGCGGGTTCGATTTCCGCAGCCTTCATTCCGAGAAGCCCAGCAGCCTTGAATGGTTGCCGTGCTCGCTCAACCCTACGTTCTGCATTCCCCCAGCATCCTGAAATTCTCCCGCGCCTTGTCCTCGACAGAGAGTTGGTCGAAATCTTCTTGGCACACTCGATGCTACTCGGACTCACCTCGGCCGAGGACCAACCGACGAAATAACGCCCAATAGGCCTTAGTGCCAAGGGGAAACGAGGCGATAAACGTACCGACTTACCCTCTTCGGCGCGCCTTCCCCACCTGAGAAAATCGATATCGCGCTATTGCAGAACACGTCTGCAAACAGCTGCGAGTGCGGGTTGACGCCAGCCTGCGGTGGGGTTATTGATTTGCTAATTGAGGACCCAGTCGGCCGGTGAGACCTTCTTGCTTGGAGGAGGAGGCGTCTCCGAGAGGATTCAATGAACGACAGGCAACTCCTGCATGGTGCAGCCATGACCGCACTCATTAACGCGGAGGGTCCGGTCACGATTCACCATCTTGAGAAAATGCATGATTATGCCTACATGTTTCAGCGAATAACGGATGGGCCCAAGGCCGTCCTATTCAAGTACTCCACTGCGGCGAAGACACCATGGCGCTTCGGGTTTTCACCAGCTGAAGATGCCGCCATAGAGGCTCTCGCCCTTCAATATGAAGAAACGGCCACCTTCATCACACTCATCTGTGGCAAGGACGGGGTTTGCTGCGTGCCCGTGGCGGACCTCCGGTTGGTGATGGGTCCAGGTAAATGGACTGGACTATCACTGTCGGTTGCTCGACCACCCGATAGCGGCTACCGGCTCAGTGGACCTGGAAAAACCCTACTGCGAAAAATCATTCCCAAAAGCGCATGGCCTCGGGCCTTGTGGACCAAAAACCAGACTGTTACCAGTTGCGAGGTGGAAAATAATGAGTAAGCCTGTTCATCCCCAGCAATCAACCCGCATCACGCAAGTGGGGGACCTGTTTAATGAGTATTTAGAAAGCATCGCATCAAGCATGGGCGACACAGCAGCAGCGCAGACCAGGGAGACCGCGATCTCCGTGGTATCAAACTGCGTGTCCGCGTACGTAGAAGCTTTTGGCGAAGGGCGCGTGGGCAAGAATGCCTCAGGCAAGCTTGCTCCGAAGGCCCCTGGCGAGTCTTCCAATGTCGCGAACGTCACAGGGCTTCTCTATGGAAAGGTCCAGAGTGGAAAGACGAATACATCCATGGCTACGGTAGCATTGGCTCTGGAGAACGGGTTCCGCTGCTTTGTAGTCCTTACCTCGGACAATACGCTGCTCGGAACGTTGATCGCAAAGGACTTCAAGGATCAACTCGCCTCAGGACCGGTTGTCTATGACTGGGAGGAGTGGCACACCGATCCCAAGGAGTTCGGCAAGCGCATCCGCCAGGACAGCCGCCTCGAAGACACCGGCGTCGTCTTCATTACTACCAAGAACACCCATCACCTTAAGAACCTCTCCGTCGTGCTCCGAGAAGCCCGGGCTCGCAATTTCCCGGCCCTCATCTTGGACGACGAAGCTGATAACGCAAGCCTCGATACCACCAAGGCCTCTCGCTCCCGCGGGAACGAGATTGAGCCCGGAGCGACTTACGCCCGTATCGGCGACATTCGAAAAGAGCTAGTGGAACATGTGTATCTTCAAATAACCGCTACTCCGCAGAGTTTGTTTCTGCAGGCGGTTGATGACCCATGCAAACCCCGATTTTGCGTGATGTCGAAGCCGGGAGATGGATACGTCGGCGGCCGCGACTTTTTCTCAGAGGATTCCGTAATGCAGCGCGAGGTCGATCCCGACGAGTTCGACGCGCTTCGTTCCGGGAAAATAACAGTCGGAACTGGACCGAGGGCACCCCGCGGCTTGCGCGACGCGCTCACGTTGTTCTTTCTCGGGTGCGCGCAAATGCGCCTACAGGATCCAAGCTTGGTTCGCTTTTCATTCTTGGCACACATCGATATCACAAGAGTGAACCATGGGGAGCTTCGAACCGTCATTAACGACCACGTAACCTGGCTCGACAAATCCCTTCGCGGGCGACTGTCCGCCAGCGACACCAAAGATGCGGAAGCCGACTTGGCTCGCGCGTGCGACGACCTAAAGAAGACAACAAAAGGGCTGAGGCCGTTGAATGAATTGCGGAAGAGTGTCGAGCGCAGCCTTCGCAACGTCCGTGCGGAGATCATCAATTCCGACACGGGTGGACAACAGGTCCCATATCAAAACGGACCGAACATTTTTGTCGGCGGAAATCGTCTTAGTCGCGGCGTCCGAATCGACAATCTCATGGTCACCTATTACGGACGAGATGCAAAGGTTAAGTTGATGGATACAGTGCATCAGCACGCTCGAATGTTTGGCTATCGCGAAAAACTCCGGGCGACCACACGCTTGTTTTCGACGCGGGCAATCTTGGATTCATTTAAAATCATTCATGACGCAGACGAGGGCTTGCGCGAGGCGATTGGTCAGGACCCGACCAACTTGGAGCTCAAGCCGGTATGGATCGGTCCTAAGTTGAAGCCGACCCGCGCCAACGTCTTGAATCCTTTTGAGTTAGGGGTGGTTTTGCCTGGGCGAAACATTTATCCCTGGTGCCCAAAATACAAGGCCACAGAAGTAGTCTCCCTCACCAAGGAGCTTGATAGCCTTCTTGAGGGATATGAAGACAAGAAATACCACGACGTGTCCGTGAGTTTTATCGCTAAAATCCTTGCCTTGACTCCCGGGGAAGAGCGAGACGGTTGGATTTGGACCGATGGACGTGTTCGGGAAATCCTACGCGCGTTAGAGGGGACGAAGATTGGCATCAACCGCGGGCTGCTGCATATCTCAACAAAAAAGGGCGCTGGTCACGAAGTCGAAAGGAAGATAGGAACTCCTACGGATACCGCCGACGGCAAGGAACTCGCACAAGCAAAAAAACTGTATGGTCAGACTGTGCCAATCCTCTTTCTTCGCAAGCAAAGAGGAACGGCGAAGAAGTACAAATGGGATGACTGCCCATTTTATGCTCCAACGCTTGCATTGCCCCGGGGGAAGTTCGCGTTCATGTTCAGCAACGTATAAGTGCCACCAACGAGTGATAAGGGCGGATGGCCGCACAGTCCCGTATACACACTGAGCACAGGGCTGTGCAGTCTCCAGCCCGACTAACAGGCTGCTGAAAAACTCCGGTGCGGAGTCGACCTCCCGCACCGGGGCATTGATCTGCTCCTTACCTGGAGGGTTGCAGGTATGCGCGGAGAGGTCAGGGGTCAGTCGAGCTTCAGCCTGGTGCAGCCGGCGCAGCGAGTGCCGCAGGGCCACCCCATCCGGCGCATCAAAGCGCTGGCGGACGCCCAGCTCGCAGCGCTCTCGCCCGTCTTCGACGCCATGTACTCGGGCAAGGGGCGGCCGAGCATTCCGCCCGAGGTGCTGCTCAAGGCGTGCCTGCTCATCGCGCTCTACAGCGTCAGAAGCGAGCGGCAGTTGCGTGAGCGGCTGGAGTACGACCTCCTCTTCCGCTTCTTCCTGGACATGGGCCTGGATGAGCCAGGCTTCGATGCGTCGAGCTTCGCGAAGAATAAGCAGCGGCTGCTGGAAGCCGACGTAGCCCGGCGATTCTTCGAGGGCATGGTGGGCCATGCCAAGGGCCAGGGGCTGATGTCCGCCGAGCACTTCACGGTGGACGGCACGTATCCGTCCGGTGAATGCCGTGGCCGGGCCACTTGAGGGGCGGACGGTCGCTGGCTCGGCGATGTTCTCGAGCCGGGACGTGAACTGGCGGCGGGGAAGCGTCCCAGCGGTGGAATTCAGGAGGAGTCGGTGGCGCGCAGGCGCTTCCACTCGTGAGGCAATAGCTCGCCGATGCGCGCTTGCGGGTGCGTCCGCACACGCAGCAGCAAGTCCGCGAGGTACTCCTCGGGGTTGACGTCGTTGGCCTCGCAGGTGGCCACCAGCGCGTAGAGGCCGGCGAGATTCTCCCCCGCGGCCTCGTGGCCGACAAAGAGAAAGTTCTTCCGGCCCAGGGCCGCCTTTCTCAGCGCGCCCTCCGCCCGGTTGTTGTGTGCGCCTTGCCAAGGCGCACACAACAACCACGTCGAGCGGCAGATGCGCGACATGGTGATGGGCAGGAAAAATCACTACGGCAGCAAGTCGAAGCGAGGCACCGAGGTGGCCGCCCTTTTCTACTCGCTCATCGAGACGGCACGCCTGCGCGGTGAGGAGCCGGGCCACTACCTCCGGCGTGCCGCGCTGGCTGCCATTCAGAACCCGGAAGCTGTCACGCTCCCCGAGAGCCAGGATTGACGTCCACGCCCGCCGGACTTCCCGGCCGGGTCAGGCCTGCACCGGGACGGGGCACGGCGAAGCGTTACGGCCTGCCCGTGGGAGCACGCGCTCGCTCACGTGGTCCGACTGCATCACCCGTCCGCGGTCCGTCCGCGTCCCCTCTGCTCCAGCCCGCCACCCTCAACAGCGTCCCTATCCGTCTTATGCTCTTCACGAGCAGGAAGGACACCACGCCACTGCCCGCGCCGAACTCCATCCAGCACCGGCCCTGGAGTGCCGGTGCCCCTGGAAGGGCACGGCGACGGAGACGAAGAGCGCCGCCGCCAACATCCGGGGACACGTGGCCTTCTGGCGCGGCGTCACCGTGGAGGACTGAGCGGCGCGTACTTCGGCTGGAGTCACGGCTCGACGCTGAGCGCCTTGTCCGTCGAGAGTCGCGTGCCGAGGAGGTGAATCACGGGCGGAACCGCGCCTGACGCCTGTAAGCGCCTGCCGCGGCGACGGCGTTCCAGAGCAGGCCATAGGTGTTGATGGCGGTGCCGATGGCCCACGCGGCAAACGAGCTGTAGCCGTCCAATCCGGTCTGGACGTAGTTCACGATGTTCATCAGCACACCGCCATACGCCAATGCCGGTATCGCGGCCCCCATCGCGATGCGATAGGGCATGTGCTTGCGGTACACGCCGAACAGCAGGCAGGCGGCATACACGACGAACAGCCCCATCGCCGGAAGGGGCGGCGCCCGACTCAGCTGCGCGCCGCCGCTCCTCACCTGCAGGTAGCTCACCGCCAGGTAGGCAATCGCCATCGCCGGATATAGGCACTGCAGCATCAACAGCGTTCGCGGCTTGATGGGGCCACCTCGTTTCCGCCAATCGCATCCTAGTCTGCTGCACGCCATCATCGAAGAGTTCGAAGCCCGTGGCGGAGCGAAGAAGTACGTGCCCGGCCGACGCTACTTCTTCGGCCATCCGGTCCCCGATGGACAAGGCGCGCGCAGGCCCGACGCCTCCCAGGACAGCGCGAGCTCGGTAAGCCAGGTGGCGGAGGACGCCGCTTCGTTCGCGCCCACGCGCAGGAAGGTTTCGCGCAGGGGGACGGCCGGGACGCGCTCGTGCGCATGGAGCTGGGCGAAAAGTCGCGCCCAGGAGGGGCCCACCGAGTCGGGAGGCCCGGTGTGGACGAGCGTGGCCGCCTGTACCTCGGGCACCTCCTCAACGTGGACGCCCTCGGGCCGGGCACCAGGGACCAGGGGCACGCACCAGGAGATGTCCGCGTCGTCCTCGCGGAATTCCGCCTCGTGGTAGAGGCAGAAGGGCGCACCGCCTACGTGCGGGCCGCATGCGGCGAACAGGCGCGGGAAGACCACCGACGCGTCCGAATAGCGCCCCCTCGCGCGGTGCACGGCGGCACGCACCCCGGGAAGCCACCGCTCCAGCAAGGGAGGAGGCGCGCGCAGGTACGCCTCCGCCTGCTCCTGGTGTCGCAGCAGTGTGTCCAGGGCCAGCACCGACCGCTGGGCGCTGGCCGCTTCGTCGGCGAGCCGGGCGCGCACCCTTGCGAGCTGCTCGGATGGGGATGCGCCCTGGTCCAGCCCCTCGAGCACCCCACGAATCTCCTCCAGCGACAGTCGCAGGTCTCGCAGCGCCCGCAGGGTGTGGGCCTGGGCGATGTCGCGCTCGGTGTAATAGCGGTAGCCGGAGGAGGGGTCCACGCGCGAGGGCAGCAGCAACCCCTTCTCCTGGTAGAGGCGCAGCGCCTTCACGCTCAAGCCGGTGATGCGTGACACCTCACCGATGGCGTACAGCAGTCCACTCACCGCTTCTCCTCCGTGAGGAAGGCGCGCAGGGTGGCCGCGAAGGCCTCGGGTTGCTCCTCGAAGGGGAAGTGCCCGCTGCCCGCGAGTTCCACCAGCCGCGCATGAGGCAGGGCTTGTACCACGCGGGCGGTGGCGGCACGCGGCTGCAGGTCCTCGGCGCCATGGATGACGAGGGTGGGCGCGCGCACCCTCCCGAGCCAGGCACTCCAGTCGTGGTGGCGCCCCAGGCTGAGGTAGAGCCCCAGGGACAGCAGTCCTCCTGGTGTGCCGGAGTCGGGCAGCCGTGCTCCGGGACGCTCCTTCCGCACGGCCTGAGCGTAGAGGGGACCGAAGCGGGCGAAGTGCTCAGCCAGCGTGGCCTCATCCTCCTTCAAACGCGCGGGGAAGTTGAAGGTGTGCGTCATCCACGCATCCATCGCTCGCTGCCCCTCCGCGTCCAACCGCGCGCCGACCTGGGTGAAGAGGTCCCCGTCGCCCGCGGGCATCGTCACCAGCGGCGCGGGCGCCACCAGCACGAGGGCCTCCACCCGCTCTGGCCACTCCGCCGCGTAGAGCGCGGCCACCAGCGCCCCGAAGGAGTGCCCCACCAACGTGAGGCGCTCCTGCCCGAGCAGGCGCCGGATGCGCTCCAGGTCCGCCAGCTGCGCGGCGAGCCCCAGCCGCGCCTCCACCTGCTGCATGGCCTTCCATGTTCCGTCCGGCGGAGCGTGGGTGAGGGGCCGGGAGGACGCACCGCAGCCGCGCTGGTCGTAGAAGTGCCAGCGCAGCGCATCTCCGGTGAGGACGGCCGCGCGCCACGGTGCTGCTGGAGGATGTCCTGGACCGCCGTGTACGACGACGACGTCCCGGCCCTGGCCCACGGCCACGTGGTGCAGTTGCACGTCCGGCGCAACCTGCCAGTGGGAGGCGTCGGCCCGCTGTCCGGGGGGCACTTCCAGCGTCTCACTCCGCGCGGCCAGCGACTGTTCCACCGTGCCCGGCTGGAAGAGTCCGCGACCCATCCACCACCACGCGCCTGCCGCCACGCCCACCAGCAGGACGAGTGCTCCGAATGCCAACACCATCATGTTCCTCCGCAACCGCTGTCTGGATGACATGCGCGGAGGGTGGCGGTCTCCCCCTGGGGGAGAGTCAAGCGTCCCAGGCAGTGGCGAGGCAGGAGCCGAGGAAGGAGGCCTGTGTCCACGACGATGCAGAGGCGACCACGCAGGCTGTACACCCCGGAGTGGAAGGAGTACGCGCCGGTTCGAAAGCGAGGCCCCCATGCGCAGTCGCCGCGACTTCCTCACCCACAGCACCCTCGCCGCCGCCGGGCTCGCGCTCGGCGCCTGCAGAAAGGGCGGAGAGCCGGGACCTGCCCCACGGCCCGAGCAGCCCAGGAGTCCGGCGGCCTCCACCTCCCGGCCCACCCGTGGCGCGCTGCTCACCCGCACCATTCCCTCGACGGGCGAGGCGATTCCGGTCATCGGCATGGGGACCTCCGGCAGCTTCGAGGTCGACGCCGGAACGCCGGAGTACGCCGCGCTCGAAGAGGTGCTGAAGGTCTTCTTCGCCGGGGGCGGACGGCTCATCGACACCTCGCCCAACTACGGCCCCGCCGAGAGCGTGCTGGGCGAGCTGCTCGCCCGGGGCGGCCATCGCGAGCGCTGCTTCCTGGCGACCAAGCTTGCCGCCGACGACCTGGCCACCGCGAAGGCGCAGTGGGCCGAGTCCCTGCGCCGGCTCAAGACGGACCGCGTGGAGCTGCTGCAGGTGCACAACCTGCGCGCCTGGGAGATTCAGCTGCCCTACGCGCGTGAGCTCAAGGCGCAGGGACTGACGAAGTACATTGGCCTCACCCACTTTCGCGAGAGCAGCCACGCCGAGCTCGAGCGAATCGTACGGGCAGAGCGGCCGGATTTCTTGCAGATCAATTACTCGGTCGCCTCGCCGCAGGCGGCGCGCTCCCTGCTGCCGATGGCGCAGGAGCTCGGCGTGGCGGTGCTCGTCAACCGCGCCTTCGAGGACGGCAAGTTGTTCGCTCAGGTCTCCAACCGCCCGCTTCCCGGGTGGGCCGCGGAGGCCGGAGCCGGCTCCTGGGCGCAGCTGTTCCTCAAGTTCGCCATCAGTCACCCCGCGGTCACCGCGGTGATTCCGGCCACGGGAAAGCCGAACCGGCAGGCCGACAACCTCGAGGGAGGCACCGGCCCGCTGCTCACCGAGGCGCAGCAGGACGAGCTGCGCTCGATGTTCCGCTGACGGCAGCCCGCGAGCCTCCGCCAGCGCCCCGCCAGAGCAGCTCCAGCGGAGCGCCCCGCAGGGCGAGGGGCACCGGCGTCGTCCGCAGGTGCGGCCGCAGCAGGAGGATGTCGCGCGCGACCAGGGCCGGCAGCGTGGCAAGCAGCGCACTCCCATCCACCAGGGTCGAGGACGTTGTGCACCCGCTTCCCGCCTGTGGGCCTTCGGGGCGGTCCACCGGCTGGGAGGCGTGGAGTCGGAGCTGCTCAGCGGCGTTCCACGGCCTCGATGTGGCTCAGGAGCGCCGCCGCGAGCTGGGGCACGACGGCACGAGGAATCGCGTGCCCCATCCCGTCGATGGTCACCAGGGTCGACCGCTGCAGGGTCTCCGCCAGGAACCGCGAGTTGGACTCGGGGTTGGTGGGATCCTCCGGAGTGGCGACGACGAGCGTGGGCACGGTGACGTGCGTGAGCTCCGCCCCCCGCGCCAGTCCGGAGGGGTCGGCCCGCGCATGGGCCGTCGAGGTGTCGTGACGGCTGGCATGGGCAATGATGCGCCGCTCGAGCGCACGGAACTCCTCGGCGTCGAAGGGAATCGCCCCACCGTTGAGCCTGCGCCAGTTCTCGACCCGCCATTCAATCTGCGCCTCACGCTCACGCGGCTCGAACATGTGGCCCCAGAACGCGTACAGGCCGGGGTCGATGGGGGCTCGCGCCGTCATGTTGGCGCGGGCGGGCGCGCCTTCGAGGGCGGGCGCCCCGATGACCGCCGCGCTGAGCAGCCGCTCGGGATGCGCCACCAGGAGCCACTGCACCAGAAAGCCTCCCAGCGACAGGCCCACGACGTGCGCGCGCTCGATGTCGAGCGCATCGAGGATGGCCAGTGCGTCCTCGGCCATCCGGGTCGTGGAGTAGGGGGCCGTGTCGAAAGCCCAGGTGGACTTGCCGGTGTCCCGGTGGTCATAGCGGATGACCCGGTGCTCGCGGGCCAGTGACTCCACGAACTCGTCGGGCCAGACCAGTCCCGAGACGGTGGAGCCCATGATGAGCAGGATGGCGGGCGCATCCTCCGGACCCTTTGACTCGACCCAGAGCGAGACTCCCTCGGCGACCTCGACGAAGCGTTCCATGCTCCCAACTTCGCAGGAGGGGCAGGGGCTCGGCCAGGGTTGCCTGCTGCGCCGCCAGCAGGCGGTTTGGCTCTCGGGCCAGCGCTTCGACGGGCCCAGGGCGACTCACGTCAGCGTGGCGTAGCGACCCGGGAGCTTCGTCGTGTGGCGGATGACCTCGAAGGGGCCTGTCACCTGCGTGTCGTAGACGCTGGGGTCGTATCGTCAACAACAGTCCGAGCACACCAGGGGACGGCACGCCCGTCTGCCAGACTGCTGCGGTGTGGGGGGCTGGACCTAGCTTTCGCATCATGGAGCTGACGAGAAGAGGCACGGGCGCAGCATGGCATCGCCTTTCCTGGAGCGCCGTCTTCGCTCTCGGAGCCCTGGCAGGTGGCTTCCTGGGGTACGGCTGGGGGGCACGCGGCCGGCCAACGGGGAATGCGGGACGCCGTCGCCGGGCGGAGCCGGTCGCGGCGGCCGAGCTCCCGAGCCTGGAGGCACGCGGGTGGGTGGGCGGTTGGGACATCGCGCCCGGTGAGACGCTGATGGACGGGGGACAGCGCGACCTCGTGCTGGAGGCCTCGATGGAGTCCTTCCCGTGCAGCGACCCGCCCGCGATCACTTCGTCCGGCAGCCTTGAGGAAGCCGGGTGGTTTGTCTCCGCGGCCAGTCGACGGTCGCGTGGACCCTGCTCCCACGTTTGACGAAGTTCACCCGCAGGAGGTTGTGAGTTCGGGGCCAACGGACGGCCAGCCGGGCCGTCCGGCGTGCGGAGGAGCCAGCTTGCTCTCCCACGCGTACTGGCAGTTGCGGTAGGGCGCGCGCGGCGAGTTCTGGCTGCGCCCGCGAGACGGGCACGAGTTGGTTGTCGCCGCGGGCAGGATGCGCCGCATCGTCGACGCGCTCGAGTCCGGAGGGCCCATTCCTGGCTGCCCCCGGACAGCTCCGGTACCCTGTGCACCCCGTTCTCTCGAAGGAGCTGCACCCGGTGTCCATCCGCAGAACGACCTCCAGCAACCGCAACGCCACCATCAGCGCCATGCTCGACCCGGCCCTGAGCAGCGCCCGCGACGCGCTCCAGGCCTTCCTCGAGAAGGCCCTGCGCGCCCAGTTCGGCGCCGACTGGCAGGCGACGCTGGAGCGTGACCGGCTGGCGCAGGGCCGCCCCGTGAGCGAACGCTGGGACTGGGGCAGCATCAGCTATCGCCTCGGACACTTCCGCTCCCCGCAGGCCACGGGCAGCGGCGTGGTCACCGAGTCGGTCGTCGCGCTTGCCCGGCTCGCCAAGGCCTACCGCAACCTCTTCCAGCACGAGGAGCTCACGGACGCGCAGGTGCGCCACGCCATGGAGGGGCTCGCGCTACTGCAGGAGGCGCTGAACAACAAGACGCGCGCGGCCGAGACACGCGCCGCGCTCGAGGTGTGGGCAGGCCCGGTCCGCGCCGCCAAGCGCCCGGCGCGCAAGGGGCCGGCGGCCATGAAGCGTGCGAAGCCCGCGGCGAAGAAGAAGACGCCGAAGGCGAAGAAGACGCCGAAGGCGAAGAGCGCCCGACGCTAGCGGCAGGGCGCGGGAATTGGGGGAGCAGGCGAGCGTTGTGGCACGGCCCCGCCACCGGAGCGCGCACGGGGAAGACGATGGTGAAGCGCCTCGTCGGGCTTCCTGGAGACAGTGTGGCCCTGGTCCAGGGGCAGCTCTGGCTCAACGGTGCTCCGGTGGCGCAGACGCTCGCCCAGGGCGTGCGGCACGAGGCGCTGCCCGGCGCGCCCCACCCGCTCGCCTCCGAGGAGGACCAGGGCCCGGGCTTCGGCCCGCTGCAGGTGCCCGCGGACGAGTACCTCATGCTGGGCGACCACCGGGGCAACTCCGCCGACAGCCGCATGTGGGGCCTCGTGCCGCGCGCGAAGCTGCTCGGGCGCGCGGTGGCGGTGGTGTACAGCGCGCGCGATGGGCTCTCTGGCGCCGAGCGGCTGTGGCTGCTGCTCACCCCGGGCAGCGAAGACTCCCGGCTGCTGGAGCCGCACGGGGACTGAGGCCGCGCGGGCCTGGGCGAGCATGGTTTGAATACCTTCGCCGGGTCCACGTCCACACAGCGGTCAGGTTCGCGGGGCAGAAGGGGCGAAGGACACGGGGCGCGACCGGAAGCTCTTCACCTCAGAAGGCAGTCCGCCCATGAAGCTGTGTCGGTCGTTGCTGGGTGCGCTCGTAGGGTCCCTCGTGGGTTGTGTTGAAGCACCTCCTCCGGACGCGCCTGACGCTCCGGGGCAGGAGGAGCTCATCCCGGGCCGTCCGGACTTCGAGTTCGCCGACGTGGAGGGCCCCGCCGAGCTGTCACCGAGGGCGAGTGGCCCGCTGCGGGCGCTGCTCTGCAATCGCGGGGACACCGATGGCCGCACCGAGGTGTCCTTCTACTTCTCCTACAACGACGCCTTCGAGCCATTCGACAAACCGGTGGCCACGACGGGGCCTCACTTCGTGACGGCAGGCGATTGTCAGGCTGTGAGTGTGTGGTTGCCGCAGCCGGAGGTCCCGTCCGCGCGCTATCACCTGGTCGCGGTCGCGGATGAAGACCTACGGGTCAGCGAGGGGAGGGAGGGCAACAACTCCCACGTGGGGAGGGAGCGGTTCCAGGTGGACTTCAACCCGCCGCCCCGGCCAGTGCTGAAGTGGGTGCCCGGCCAGTACTCCTCGGGGAGCCCGGTCCTGGAGGTTACCTCCGAATACAACGACTACGTCTATGTCTACCTGGGCGACTCCTGCGAGGGCAGGCCGGTGGCGGAGTCGACCGTTGGCTCGAATTCGTTCTGTTACATGCCGATTGATTTGTCGGGCACCCCGTCGAGCAGCTACTCGGTCAGGGTGGTCGACTTCGTCGACAACGCGTCGGAGTGCAGCTCCATCCTCGCCCCGAGCGGCTACGGCACGCCGCCGTGCTCGGAGGGGTACGACGGCTGCAATGGCTGGTGATGTCCAACCCGGCTGAGGTCAGCCGTGAGGGCAGGCCCCTGTCCCAACTTCGCGCGTGGCGGAGTGTTTGAAATTCGGATGTAGATGCAATGAAGTTGAAGTTTCGCCAGGGCAGTGAAGTCGTGGCGTTCACCACCGGATGAACACCGCGCCCTGTCCGAATCTCCCCGGCTGTCCTTGAGACGCCGTGCCACCGTGTACTGGCATTGCGCGCCCATTCCGGGCAGGGGAGACATCCGAATGAACTGGCTCACGTTCCGGCAACAGAATGACAGCTTCAAGCGTTCCGCACTCCTGGGGCTTGGCGCCGCGGTGACACTTGGGCTCTCCGCCGTGGCGCTGCTGGCGCCCGCGGCCGCCGAGGCCGAGGAGAGCAACCCGTGTCCCTTCTCCGGGGTCCTCTGCCTGTTCGATGGCCCGGACTTCACCGGCGAGGTCTGGAATGTCATGGCCTGGCCGCCCGGCTCGGGGACGTGTGTGAATCTTCCCGAGCACGGCTGGGAGGACAGGGCCGTCTCCGCCATCAACACGGGCCCCTACACCGCGTCGTTGTTCCTCAATGAGGACTGCGTCGGCGGGCCCTATCCGATTGGCCCCGGTGAGTGGGTCAGCCCCCTGAACTTCGCGCCCAGGAGCGTCTGGGTCTACTGACCGCCGCGAGTCCGCGATTCCCGAGGTCCGAGTCAATCGGGGAAAGGGGACGGCTGCCGGCGTGTCGCGGGGGCTCGTCCTCAGGGGGACTGATTCCGGACCTTGGATTTGAGCGACAATGGCGGACATGGTGGTCCGCCTCGCTTCCTTCGTCTGTCTCCTCGCTGCATTGCCCGCCGCGGCCAATGTGGCCGCATCCACACGCACGCCGGCGGCCTTCACCCTGTCCTCGGGCACTGCGCGCACGCGCTCGGAGGTGCTCGGCGAGAAGCTGGACTTCGACTGCGCGGAGGCGGAGCGCGAGGCGGCCTGCCGCTTCGAGGCGCGCTACCGGCTGCGCAACGGAACCTCCGAGGCGGAGGTCATCGACGCCGCCTTCCTGGGGCTCCGTACGCGCGAGGTGAGCGTGCGATTCGACGGGGAGCCTCTTCCGGTGGCAGAGGCGCAGGCGGACCCACCCGGCCCCACGTCAGGCTCCAGGGAGGCCGCACCGGCGCCGTCGTCACCGCGGGAAGCGCTCGGGCGGCTCGCGGATACTCCGGTGGAGCGCTTCGGCTTCACCCTCACGCTTCCACCCGGGCGGGAGGGAGAATTGGTGGTGCGCGGCGTGGTGCAGCTCGAGCGGCGCTTCCTGCCCTCGGGGTACGTGTGGCCCGCGGTGCAGGTGCGCCACGTGCTGCTGTCCCCCGAACCGGGGCGGGCCACGCACTGGGACATCGACTACCTGCTGGGGCCCATCCGCACCTGGGCGGGCAACCCCGAACTCCACGTCACGGTGCGTGTCCCTTCCGCGTGGGAGGTGGGCAGCAGCCCGGACGCATCTGCGCGCACCCTGCCGGTGGCCACGGACTGGCGGCTCCGGCACGAGGGCGCGCAGGCGGTGGCGGAGCGGCGCCTCGAGGCGGCGAGCGCGCCCGAGTGGCTCAACGTCACGCTGACGAAGCGCAAGCCGGGGTGGACTCCGGGTGGTGTGCAGCTGGGCCTGGGCGCGCGGCTCGGGGACGGCTCCCGCTTCATGGCGCGGCTCGGCTACCAGCTCGCCGCGCCCGAGTCCCTCCTGCACTCGCTCTCGGTGGAAACGGACTTTCGCGAGCAGCTCGTCCTCACGCCACTCACGCAGTATGCGACGCCACAGGTCGTCATCATCCCGAGTCTCGGGCTCGGGCTGGGCGTGCCGGTGCAGGTGCTTCCCGAAGTCAGGCCGGGTCTGCGGCTCCTCGCGGACCTTCACTTCGGTCCGCTGGGAGCCGCACTCAGCTGGGACCACTATCCGGCGCTTCAGGAGGGCACGGACTCCTTCTCGCGGCTCATCCTCCTGTTCCAGGCAGGGCTGTAGGCCGGCCGCTTCCCCCGCGCTCGCTGCCCCGGCGGGCGGGCGCCATCCGGCACTGAGGTCATCGCTTACGACGGCAGGCCCTCTCCAGACTCCTCCGCCGTCATGTAGCGCGCGTACCAGTCGGGCCAGTTTTCGTCAGCCTTGCCGATGCGCTTCTCGTGCTCGCCATGGGCGGCCGCTGCACGCCGGAGCGCGCTCGACAGGTCCCTTGCGGAGCTGAACGACATCTGGGAGCGGTCCACCCGCCCGGGGAACCGGGCTGTGACTTCCTGCAAGAGCCAGGAGTTGCCGTCCGGGTCTTTGAACGACGCGTACGAGCCGTAGCTCTGGTGGGCGGGCGCGGGACCCCGGACCTTGTCACCGAAGGGCCCCGGGCCTTCGGAGAAGTGGAACACCTCGCTCACCTGGACGCCGCGCCCCACCAGCTCGTTGTGCGCAGCCTCGATGTCGGTGACGACCAGGAGGTTCTGGGCCGAGCCGGGCGTGGCCGGCGTGAGGTTCGTGCCGAACTGGAACGAAGCAGGGGAGCCCGGAGGGGTGAACTGAAGCACGCGGGCATCGCCCTTGCTGAAGTCCGCGTCGAGCCGCCATCCGAGCCCCGTATAGAACTGCTTCGCGCGGTCGAGATTCGAGACTGGAATGACGACCGCCTCGAGCTTCAGGTCGACGCTCCCGATGCTTGCTGGGCGGGTCTCGCTGGGACTACCGACGGTGGTGGCACGCATGACTGTCTCCTGGATGCGACCGCGGAGGAAGGTCGCCGCTCGGCGCGGAGTGTGTCGCACCCAGGTGCAACGGTGAGGACTGCAGGGGGAAACGGCCAGTGCGCAACGCTCGACAGCACGCGCGAGCTGGCGCTCGTGGCGTCGGTAGCAAGTGAGGCTGCGAGCACGGCCAGCCGTAGGAGTCAGGCGGCTGCGCGGCCTCTCCCCCTGACGAGGGCCTCGCCACAGAGGCTCTCCACCTTGCGCCAGGCCATGACGGGCATGCCCTAGAAGTCCAGCTCCTGCGTGTACAGGACGCCGCCCTTGCGATGATTCCTTCGGCATCGACGTTGACGGCCAGGGAGAGTCGCTCCGGCTCCAGCCCTCCTCGCACGAGCGCATTGCCTCCGGCGATGTTGCCCAGGCGCTTCATTTCCGGCGGACGCGAGTCCGCGGAGGTCTCCCGGTCCTGGCTTGTGTGGGGTGGGGCGCTCACCTACCGTGCCACCGCAGGGGCCGGTGCAAAAGGAATGCAAATGAAGGTGGATGATTCGAAGCGCACTTTGTTGAAGCTCTTTGCTGCGCTGCCGCTGGGGGCAGCGACCGTCGTGACGCCCGGGGTGAGCGTCGCGCAGACCAGCGGTGGGTTTGGCTGGCCGTCAGGGCGGAGCGGGGCTGTCTGGGAACATTCACTTCGCGGCCCGTATCGGGGATGGCGCACCGTTCACCTCCCAGGACATCGGCCCCTACATCAACACGCCGACGAGCGTCAGGCAGCAGCCGCTGAAGATCCAGGCCAAGGCCTATGTCGACGGCTCGGTCACCGTCGATCACCTGCTGAGCTACTGCAGCGCCGCTGCTGACGTCGGGGGCTGGGCGGTGGTCATCTTCCACAGCATCGGTGGGAGCGTCATCCCCGTGAGCCAGGCAGAGTTCACCCGGTTCGTCAGCAGCCTGTCGCAGGCCATCACCCAGGAGAACAAGTACTGGGTGGCTCCGGTGCGGGACGTCGCGAACTACATCTACCGGTTCGCCTGACGAGCCTCGCGGGAGTCGGGGCGGCGCGGTCAGGCGGAGTTCCCCGCCGCGCCGCGCCGCCACCCGGAGCGTGACGGCTACGGGCGGGTCGCCGGCCCCGCGGCGCATGAAGTCGACCGCTACCCGCGACAGTGCCCCAGCTCGGCCCGCGTCTCCGTCGTCTCCTGGGCATAGGCCTTGTGCCACACGGTCAGCTCCTCCCAGGCGCGCCGTGCCTCCTCGCAGGCCTCTTCCACCGCGCCCGTCAGCCGGAGCGCCCGCGCGAGCCGGCGACGCACCCTCGGGACGCGCGCGGAGACCACCTGCCGCGCCGTGAGCACCTCCAGCGCGGTCCGCAGCGGCGGCAGGGCCTCCGCGGGCTGGCCTCGCGCGAGCTGGACGTCCCCCAGCAGCAGCAGCGCCTCGATGCGCTCGGACGACGAAGGCCCCAGGTCCCGCTCGATGCTCGCGAGCGCCTGCTCCACATGACGCCGGGCCTCGTCCACCTGCCCCAGGAAGAGGAGGGCATCGGCCAGGGAGCGCAGCCCCGCGCCATCCATCTCGCCCTTGTCGGCCAGGGGCCGCTGGAGCGAGACGCCGCGCGCATGGAAGCCGCGTGCCTCGTCCGGACGTCCCAGCAGGCGCAGCAGCCTCCCCACTTCGTGCACGTCCAGGGCCACCTCCGGGTGTGAGGCGCCATAGACGCGCTCGCGATGCGCCAGGACGCGTCGGACGTGCTCCAGCTCCAGCAGACGCTCGCCCTGCTCTCCCAGGACGCCGAGCCGGTTCGACCTCATCACCATCAGCACCGGGCTGTCGGCGTCCACGCTCTTGCGCGCCAGCGCCCAGCCTCCCTCCGCGGCCTCCCGCGCCTGGGACCCATGCCCCCACTCGAAGTAGACGACGGCCAGGTTGGACAACGTCCGGGCCACCGACAGGTTCTCCTCGCCCAGCGTCTTGCGAAGGATTCCGAGCGCCCGCTGGAGGACGGCCTCGGCCCTCGCCAGCTCGCCCAGGAAGGCCAGCGTGCCCCCCAGATTCGCCAGGGCCCGTCCCGTGTCCCGGTGCGCCGGACCAAAGTGCTCCTCATGGAGCCGCAGCGCCTCCTCCTGCCAATGCTTCGCCTCCAACAGCCGCCCCTGTTGCCGGGCCAGCAGGCCCAGCCGACCGCTCAGCTCCGCGTGCGCGTGGGTCTGGCCCCGCGTGCTGGCGGTCTCCAGCGATGCACGCAGCAGCGGCTCCGCCTCCGAGAATCGGCCCTCCTGCTCCAGGAGCTCCGCCTGCACCTGGTCCAGCAGGGTGTCCAGCTCGGTGTCTCGCAGCGTCTCCGCCACGGCACGGGCGCGCTGGAGGAAGGGCCACGCCTCCTTGGGGCGCCCCAAGCCGTACCCATGCAGCCAGGCCTGGGAATTCAGCACCCGCGCGAGCACGCCCAGATGTCGCCCCGCTTCGGCTGCCAGCGAGCCCTGGGCCAGGGACGCGCGCGCGTCCTCGAGCGCTCCAGCGTCCTCCTGCAATCGCGAGCAGAGATGATGCGCCTCCGCCTCCAGGGGCCGGTGACGGGTGGCGAGCGCACGCTCCCGGGCGGGCAGCGCGATTCGCAGCGCCTCGGCGGTATGTCCCGCGAGCAGCTCCGCGTTCGCCCGCGCGAGCTCCGTGCGCACCGCGTCCACCTCCGCGCGCGCCGTCGGGTCTTCAGGAGGAGACACGGCCTCCTGCAACGTGCGCACGTCCGCGCATCGGCCGACGCCTCCGAGCGAGGCCCCCAGCCCGAAGCCCCGCTCCACCGTCCGCGTGTCCGCGCCCTGGAGCGCCACCGTCAGCCGCGACAGCTCTCCCAGGCGCTGGTCCAGGCACGTCATCCGAAGTCCCAGCGCCGCTTCCGACTGCTCGCCGAAGACGCGAGTCGCCTCGCACGCGGACTGATGCGCACGCGTCCAGTCCTGGGTCCACCGCTCCAGCGTGGAGGCCACGGCCTGGAACGAGGCCTCGGCCGCGGGGTCCTCCGTCTTCAGGAAGGCCTGACGTGTGGACTCACGCACGGACGCGTCCCAGATGCCCGCGAGGTGCCGCTCACTGCCCTGGCAGGTCTCGCTCGGCGTCTCCGATGAAGGCCCCAGCACGAGGAACCCCAGGCCCACCAGTCCTCCCGCGAGCACCGCCGTGGCGGCGCTGCGCTTCCAGCCCCCCACTTCCCGTGAGAGGCGGGCCCGCAGCACCTGCATGGACTCGAAGCGCCGCGACGGGTCCACGGAGAGGCCGCTCCGGACCACGGCCTTGAGCCACGAGGGCACACCGCTCTTCTCGGGGCGCACCTCCTGGCGCACCATGGACGACAGGAGCTCCTCGCGCGTGGCTCCCGCGAAGGGCCGCTGCCCGTTGAGCGCTTCGTAGAGCGCGACGCAGAAGGCGAACTGGTCCGAGCGGGCATCCCCCCGCTCTCCGCGAAGCTGCTCCGGCGCGCCATAGGCGGGGGTCCCCAGGAACGCCCCGGTGACGGTGAGCGGCGCTTCGCCGGAGACGAAGGCCATGTCCTCCCGAGGAGGCTCCAGCGCCACCGCCGCGTTGGCCAGGCCGAAGTCGGTGATGCGCACCTGCCCGTCGCGGGTCAGCAGGACGTTGTCGGGCTTGAAGTCGCGGTGGATGATGCCCAGCGCGTGGGTGGCCGCGAGCCCATCCGCCGCCTGGATGAAGCGCGCGAGGATTTCCCGGCGCGTGCGCGGCTTCTCCGCCAGCCACAGCCGGAGCGTGCCCCCCTCGACGAGCTCCATCACCAGGAAGAGCTGCCCCTGGAACTCCCCCACGTCGTGCAGTCGGGCGACATGGGGGTGCGACAGCCGGGCCATCGTGCGGGCCTCGCGCTCCAGTCGCTGACGCGCCTGGGCAAGAGAGCCCTCCCCGAGCCTCGCGAGGTTCAGCAGCTTGAGCGCCACCTTGCGGTCCAGCTCCGGGTCATAGGCGGCATGGACGCGCCCCATGCCGCCTTCGCCGAGCAGCCCGAGCACGATGTACCGCCCCACGCGTGCGCCGGAGACGAGCAGCCCCGTGTCGACCAGCGGTGGAGGCGCCTCCAGCCCGCCCAGCGCGGCGAGCACGCTCCGGCACTCCGGGCAGCCAGCGACATGCTGGCGCACGCTCGTCGTGCCCTCGGGGTCCAACACTCCGCTCGCATAACCCGAGAGCGTGTTCTCGTCCGGGCAGCTCACTCGCGCCCTGCCAGCAGGCCGGAGAGGCTCAGGTCCAGCCGTCCATGGATGGCGCGCATCAGGCTGTCCACTTCCGGCTCGGGCAGCGACAGGCGCTCGACGAGCGCGCGCCGCGTCCGCTTCTCCAGCAGCGCCTGCACCGCGGAGAGCCGGCGTGAGAGGGTGGACTTGTGCAGGCTGTAGAGGGCGCCCATGCGTTCCAGGGAGAGGCGCTCGACGAAGTGCAGTCGCAGCAGCTCCCGGTCCTCGTCGTCCAGCGAGGCCACCGCCCGGATGAAGGCCGCGCGCACATGCCCCCGGGCCTCCTCCCGGACGAAGCCCAGCTCCAGCCCTCCCGGTGCGGGGTGCGCGGCGAGCACCTCGGCCTCGACTTGCGACTCTTCTCCCAGCGCCTTGCGCATCCTCAGCGCGAGCCGCGTCGCGGAGATGCTCACCCAGTGCAGCAGCGGGCCCACGCCCGCGTAGCCGAGCAGCCGTGAGGGTGTTTCCGCGCGAGGCATCAGGAGGTTGGCCCGGAGCACCTGCAGCACCTCGTCCGCGAACACCGGCGAGGGATGGATGCGAGACAGGGGAACGCGCAGCTTGAGGAAGACCTCCTGCTCCAGGAGCGCACGGGCCGCCGGCAGCCCCTGTGCGCAGGAGAGCGCGAGCGCGAGGTCCCGGGCATGCAGGCGCCCCAGCGCGAGCATCGGGTCCTCCGCCCGCGAAAGCAGGGCCCCGAGGTGTCGCGCGAAGGCCCTCGGCTCGGGCGCGGCGTCGTGGAGGGCCGCGGCCTGGGAGACGGCGCGCTCCACGGCCTCCCTGGCTCCCTGAGCCTCACGGAGGCGGGCGGAGGACAGCTCGCCGGCCGACTGCAACACCCTCTCGAAGGACTCGGAGTCAGCCCCATGCATCCCAAGCACTCCTGACATCATGCCCACGGTACATCATGCCCACGATTCGACGGGGCCGGGGCCACGCCACCCAGCCGTAGCGGCGGAAGGCGCGTCGCTGCCCTCGTGTCAGCCGGGCAGCGAGGCCGTCCGCGTCGGCTCACTCCGCCTGGGGCTGGCGGATCTCGACGTGGTACGCGGGGTCGCCGTCGGCGGGGCCCAGGAACCGCGAGACGTCCGGGTGCGCCTGGATGGCCGCGATGAACGCCTCGCGCCTGTCGGCCGGAATCGAGCTGGGGGCGATGTCGACGACGTTGCTCCGGGCGGGGTCCGCGAGGTGCCGCGACACGTTGGAGGGCCCGACCGCGTTGATGGTGTCCACCATGGCCTGCTCCGTCTGCGCCCGCGTCATCCCCGCCGCCACCGAGGCCGAGTAGGTGTCGATGACCTGGTCCCCAAACCTTCCGTAGAGGGCCTTCTGCGCCGCGACGCCTTGGGACTGGAGGTTGTCGTACATGGCGCGCGCCTGGTCCGCGGGCGTCCGCGCCGTGCTGGTGATGCGCGCGGACGTCACTCCGGCGGTGGTCATGATGTCTCCCAGCACCTGCTGGGAGTGCGCGCTGACGGCAGCGGCGTCGGCGTTGGCGCCGAACGTCAGGTTGGTGGCCTCCGCGGGCCGCTCGGGCCTCGGCATGGGAATGGGCGCGGGCTTCTCGAAGGAAGCGAGCGGCCCCATGGGCGTGGCCTGGAGCAGGTTGTCGGTGAACTGGGGGGCCGTCAGCGTGGGAGTCGTCGCGACGGGCGCGGGGTTCAACATGTCCTTGGTGAACTGGGGCGCCGTCAGCGCGGGCATCCCGTTGGGCGCGGCCGCGGGGGTGAAGGAGCTGACGTCGAAGTTCACCTTCGCGGCAATCGCGGCCCTCTCCGCGGCGGCGGCGGCCTCGGTGGCCTTCCTCTCGGCCTCGGCGGCGGTCGCCCTCGCCGTCTCCGCGGCGCTCGCGGCGTCCGATGTGGCATTCGAAGACGTGTCGCTCGCGGACGACGACGAGGAGCTCCGACTTGAACCACCGACGGAATCGATACCCATGGAAGCCTCTGTGCTCTGCCAACGTGTGAAGTGGACTGACTGTGCCACGGCCCTCCGGTGGAACGCGAGGCCCAGGCCAGCACGTAGCGCCCGGTGGCCGCGCCCCGCTCGCCTGTCAGGGGGACATGTCATGAATCAGGTGAGCATCAGGATAGGAGCAGTCCATGGATACCTCCCAGCGCGCCGAGAGCCCGGCCCAAACCCACCCTTTCGTCCAGAAGCTCCGCATGCACCGGGAGTTCTTTCACCGCACCCTGGAGTGTTTCAGGGATGAGGACGCCAGCTTCCGAGTGGCGCCGGAGACCATGACCGCCGCGGGCCAGGTGCTGCACGCGGCGGCGGCCATCGAGTTCTTCCTCTCGGGCGTGTTCGGCGTGTTCGAGGGCTGGTCTGCGATGTCGCAACGCCAGCGGGGCTTCGTCGACATGTCCTGGACGCAGGGCACCAACACCGGCATCGAGGAACGGAGCACTGCTCCCGAGGTGCAGGAGGCTGGCCGCTCGCTCAAGAAGGCGGCGGAGTTGTTCGACCGGTCGATGGACTCCGCCAGCGCGATGTTCGGCGCGAGGACGATGGAAGAACTCGTGCAGGTGCCCCTGCCTCCCAATCCCATCTTCCCGCCGTGGTTCACGGCATCCCATGTCTTCGAGATCCTGATCGACCACACGGCACATCACCGGGGCGCGCTGGCGCAGTACGCGCGCGGCCTGGGGTTGGAGCCGAAGATTCCCTACTTTGAAATGGCCGAGGCGCTCCATGAGGCCATGCTCACGACCGGCCAGGAGTCAGGGGCTGGCGCCCCGGTGGCGGCCAGCAAGTAGCGCGGTCCGCTCACAGGGAGAACCGGGGGAGGCCACCTGCCACCTCCTCCCGGGTTGGGGCGTACGCCGTCACTATTTGGGGGCGTAGAACTCCGGCGGTCCCGCGAGCCTCACGGCGTTGCCCTGGGTCCGCTCCAGGAGCTCCTCCGCCAGCTTCGCCCAGTCCTCCGACGGGCCGATGGCCTCCAGGCTCCCCGGCTCGAAGCCCAGGAACTGCCCCTGCTCCACCGCCAGGAGCGTCGCCGCGGGGGTGAGCTGCTCTCCGCCCTCCGCAGTCTCCCCGAAGACGGCAAAGGTCCGCCAGTCCCGGCCCAGCGCGTTGTAGCGGAGCGGCGCGCAGCTGGTCTGCGCCACGAGCAGGGCGTCCTGCTCGCCCTCGCCCGAGCACACCTGGATGCTGTCGCCCAGGTCCACGTCCTCGAGGGGGCAGGGGAGCTGCACCGCGTACTCGCACTTGCCCATGGGCTTGGGCGAACCGTTCTTGCTCCAGAAGGCTTGCACGAAGGCCGCCGAGCCGTGCGGGTCATTCCACTCGAGTTGGTCCCACGGCCCCTCCAGGAACACCCAGGGTACGGCGGTCTGCTCGGCGAGCAGCGCCGCCAGTGGCTCCGGCTCGTTCGAGGAGGCGACGGGCTCCAGGCTGGACGCTACGTAGGCCAGGAAGCTCCACGACTCCTTGAAGGCGACGGTTCCCGCGCCCTCGAGCACGACGCCCCCGCCCGTCGAGCCACCGGGCCGTCCAAGGGTTCCGCCGGTGTTGTTGTTCCCCGACTCCTGCTGCGCCTTCATGCAGAGGATGGTGCAGGTGTTCACAGCTTCCTTTTCGGCCATCTCCTGGCTCACGTTGGAGCAGCCATCGACGGTGTCGAACCAGGTGCTGTTGGCCCACTTGCAGAAACAGGTGCGAGTCTCCTTGAACTTGCAATACTCCTCAAACCCTCTCGGCGGGTCCCGGTAGCCCAGATACCCATAGCCGATGACGCCCTTCGCGTGGGCGAAGACCGGCGTGCTCCAGGCGAAGCTGCCCAGGAACGCCAGGAGTACGAACGTCGACATTCTCGACTGAGACAAGAGCGGGTGCGGCTGCATGCAGGACCTCCGTGAGGGGATTGCCGCGGCAGCCTGCATGTCTCAGGGGTTATTCACAACGGGTGATGATTGACTTCTCCGTGAGTAAAGCCCCCCTTTGGAATGACATGGGGCCGTTGAGCAGCACTCGCGACCCGTCCATTGGACCCGGAAGAGGGTCGCCGCGAGAATGCGCCCCACGCCTCGCGGCGAAGGACCCTCCATGCCCCACGACCTCTCTTCCCTCATCGAGCTCTCCACCCTCGAAACCCTCGTGAGCACCCAAGGCGTGGACGCGCTGCTCGCCGCCCTGGACACGGCGCTCGCCCAGACGCCCGCCGACGCCCGCGTGCTCATGGAGGCCGGGCCCACCGTGGGCCCCAGGACGCTGCGCGTGCTGCGCAAGGCCGTCGCGCTCGACGCGGACTTCCTGCGCGCCCACCCCGAGGCCCTCTTCCAGTGCCTCTACAACCGGCTGCGCTGGTACGACGCGCCGGACGCCGCGCCGTACTTTGCCACGCAGGGCTCGGCGCCCTGGAGCGACCCGGAGGCGCACCTGTACCAGCTGGCGACCTGGTGGCGCCGGCAGCGCGAGGCCGCCGGTGGCGGCGCGCCCTGGGTGGAGTCGCTGCTGCCCCTGCGAGGCGCCCTGGAGGGCGTGGACGAACTCCTCTGGCACGACGCCCATGTGCTGTGCGCGGCCTTCGACCCGTCAGGTGCGCGGCTGGCCACCGGCTCGTGGTCCGACGGGGACAACGTGCGCGTCTGGGACGTGGCCACGGCACGGAGCCTCCAGGTGATGGCGGGCCACGAGGGTGAGGTGCGGGACGTTGCCTGGAGCCCGGACGGCAAGCGCCTGGCGTCGGGCTCCCGGGCCCATGACGCGCGCCTCTGGGATGTGGAGACGGGGGCGCAGCTGCATGCGTTCACCGGGCAGGAGGGCCAGGTGACGTCGGTGGCCTTCAGCCCCGACGGGAGGCTGCTGGCGGTGGCCAACCTGGGCTGGTGCGTCCACCTGTACGACGTGGCCTCGGGCCAGAAGGTCCGCACGCTCAAGGGACACCAGCAGTCGGTGCTGAGCGTGCACTTCCATCCCTCCGGCCGCTGGCTGGCCTCGGGCGCCTCGGACGACACGGTGCGCGTCTGGGACGTGGCCACGGGCGCGCAGGTGGCGCGGCTGGACTCCAAGATGTCCGTCCGCACGCTGGCCTTCAGTCCGGATGGCGAGTGGCTCGCGTGGGCGGACCTCGATGACGTCGCCCTGGTGGAGACGCGAGACTGGAAGCGGGTGAGGGGCCTGAAAGGCAACTCGCGCTACTCGCAGCTGCACTGGCTGGGAACGTCGCGCCTGGGCCTGCTGGGGTTCGACCGGCTGGAGGTGCTGGAGGTGAAGGAGGGCGCCTCGGTGTGGTCGCGCCCCTATACCTCGGACGGCCGCGAGCGCGGCGCGGCCTTCTCCCCGGACCTGAAGCACTTCGCGCTGACGGCGGCCGACGGCGGCGTGCTCCTGAGCGCGCTCGATGCGCCCGTGCCGCCGACCCTCCTGTCCGAGCAGCACCGCGTGAAACACCTGTGGGGCCAGCCGGAGGGCGGCGTCGCCATCGCGAAGCGGTTGGACGCGGCCGTCGCCATCGACGCCCGGGGCCAGGTGCGGGCGCTGCCCCCCGGCTCCGACGAGTCCGGGCTGCAGCCCTGGCGCTTCAGTCCGGACGGCACCCTGGCCGCGTACCCCGTCGTGCGCTTCCATGAGGAGCCACGACGCCGGGCCATCCAGCTGTTCGACGTGGGGCGCCTGTCGCCGGGGAAGGAGCTGTCCGCGCCGACGTTGGAGGGACGGGACGCGTCGAAGCGGATGACGATGGAGCCGCCCATGGCCTTCTCGCCGGATGGGCAGCTGGTAGCGGGAGTCCTCGAGGTGGGCGTGGTGCGCGTGTGGCGCGTCGCCGACGGGGGCCTGCTGCACACGCTGCGAGGGCCGCCGCAGCTCGTCACGATGGTGGAGTTCACGCCTGATGGGGTGCATGTCATCTCGGGCTACGGCGAGGCCTCCCGGCTCATGCTGCACGACGCGAGGACGGGCACGCTCGTGCTCGACACCCAGGCCTTGATGAAGCCCGCGCCGGCCTACGGGGCGGCGACGCTCGTGCCCCGTATCGCCGTGGGACGGGCCTCGGGGGAGCTCGAGCTCTTCGACCTGCCCGCGGGCTCCCGGCGCGTCCTCCAGGTCTCCAGGGAGCCGGTCATCGCCGCGCGGCTCTCCGGGGATGGGACGCGGGTGGCGGCCTGTGCGCTGGACGAGGTCGTGCGCCTGTACGACGCGGGCACGGGGCGGCTCCTTTACGAGGTGCCGCACGCGGCGCTGCCGTTCTCGGTGGCCATGGAGGGAGACCTGCTGGTCACCTGCTCCGATGACCAGACGACGCGCTTCTTCGACCTCGCCACGGGCGCGCCCCGCGCGGTGCTCCAGGGCAACGCGGAGCCCGAGGAGGTGATGCGCCGCGAGTACTGGGAGGCCCTGGGAGAGGGCCCCGTCGCCTTCCATCGCCGGAGGAGCCCCGCGCCCATGGCGCACTTCCAGGACACCCTGGAGGAGACCGTCATCCTGCGCGACGGGCTCGTCGTGGCCCGTGGACGCACCCTCCCGGACTTCCTTTACGTGCTGAAGCTCCACGACGCCCCGGGCGGGGCCTGAGGACCGGACAAGGAGCAGGGGCGGTGCCGGTTGGCACCGCTTCCACGGTTTCGAGTCGCCGTGGTGCGCCGGTGGTGTCGCGGAGGCTCAGTCGCCTGCTCGCTCTCGGTTCCGTGGAGCGCGAGAGGGGTAGGCGACCCGCCTGGCATGCCCCGGGTGGACAGGCGTGCTGCAGGCTCCTCCCTTTCCTGAGAGAGCAGATTTGCGCCTGGAGCGGAGACGCCGCGAAGAACCGAGGCTGGCGCGGCGAGTGCGGCAGCCGTGGATGGCAGTGCCCGTCCCTCTGTCTCTTGGCGGCGGCTGCCCATCGTTTCCACCTGAGGTGCAAGGGAAGACACACATGCCGGGGAAGTCCCGTGCCAGGCAGCCAGGAATAGCGCCAGCAAGATGTGCATGGCCACGGCGGCATGAGTTGCTCCCTCGAAACGCCCGGTGCTCATCCATCCATGGAGATAGTCATGAGACGTTCGATGCAGGCTCTGCTGTGGGCCGTTCCCTTGTGCTTCTTCGCGTCATTCGCGGCGGAGGCGCGTTCGCTCAAGACCGGAAACTCCCAATACTGCATCGGCGTCAATCACGCGAGTGAGGTTGCCGGCGCGAACATCAAACAATTCAGGTGTGATAACAGAGCAAATCAAGGGTGGTCCCAAGAGGACAAAGGGTCGGGTTATTTCAGGTTGAGGAATAACGCGTCCAGTCTGTGCATGGGAGTGAATGAGGCGAGCAAGAAACCCGGCGCGAACCTTAAGCAGTTCGAGTGCGACAATAATGCTAATCAGCAATGGAAGTTCGACAGGTGCCCTGACGGGAGTGGCCAGTGCCTGGTGAACAAGAAGAGTGGGCTCTGTGCCACCGCCGACCCCGTGGCGCACGATGTCCAGCTGGAACAAGAGGAATGTACCGGTGGGCCGGCTCAGGTCTGGCAAGACCTGGACAGATAGCCCGGCTCACCGAGCTCACCAGCCGCATCGTATCCGTCGTATGCTCCCACGACGGGGACCACGCCGCATTTGCGCGATTCCCTCGCCGCCGTGCGCGAAACCCTCAAGAAACCGCTCTCCAGGGGTCCTAGGGTAGCCTTCCGAGCGGCTCGGAGGGAGGGCCCCACATGCGGCGCATTCGTGTCATCGACAGCCATACCGGCGGCGAGCCCACTCGCGTCGTCACCGACGGGGGACCGGAGCTGGGAGCGGGCGACATGGCGACCCTGCGCGAGCGCTTCCGGGAGCGGTTCGACGCCTTTCGCAAGGCCATCGTCTGCGAGCCTCGCGGCTCGGACGTCATGGTGGGCGCGCTGCTGTGCCCTCCCACCCATCCCTCCAGCGTCGCGGGCGTCATCTTCTTCAACAACGTCGGCTACCTGGGCATGTGCGGCCACGGCACCATCGGCGTGGTGAAGACGCTGGAGTACCTGGGCCGCATCACGCCCGGAGTCCACGCGCTGGAGACTCCCGTGGGCGTGGTCCGGGCCACGCTGCACCCGGATGGGCGTGTGAGCATCGCCAACGTGCCCAGTCACCGGCTAGCCCACGACGTGGCCCTCTCCGTCCCCGGCCACGGCGAGGTGCGCGGAGACATCGCCTGGGGTGGCAACTGGTTCTTCCTCTCCCGGGCACACCACCTGCCCCTGGAGCCGCGACACATCCCCGCGCTCACCACGTACACGTCCGCCATCAAGCACGCGCTGGCGGTCCAGGGCCTCACCGGCACCGGCGGCGCGGAGGTGGACCATGTGGAGCTGTACGCGCCCTCGCCCACGCCCGGCGTGGATGCTCGCAACTTCGTCCTGTGCCCGGGGCTCGCCTATGACCGCTCGCCCTGCGGCACCGGAACGAGCGCCAAGCTCGCCTGTCTCGCCGCGGAGGGCGCGCTCGCTGAAGGCGCGACGTGGGTGCAGGAGAGCATCATCGGCAGCCGCTTCGAGGCGCGCTACGTGCGCGACGGAGACCACATCCTGCCCACCATCACCGGCACGGCGTCGGTGAACGCGGAGGCCACGCTGCTCGTCGACGACTCGGACCCCTTCGCCTGGGGCATCGGATGAGCGCCGTCGACTGCGTCATCGTCGGCGGTGGCATTGTCGGCGCGGCGCTCGCGGACGTGCTGTGCGCGGAGGGGATGTCCGTGGCGCTGGTGGAGGCCCGCTCCATTGGCGCGGGGACCACCGCCTGCGGCATGGGCCACCTGGTGGCCATGGACGACAACGCGCCGGAGCTCGCGCTCACGGCCTGGTCCGTGGCGCTCTGGCGCGAGCTGCGGGACGAGCTGCCGATGGCCGTCGAGTACGACGCGTGCGGAACGCTCTGGCTCGCCACGGACGAGGAGGAGCTGGCCGCCATCGCCGCGAAGGTCGCGAGCTACCGTGGCGCGGGCGTGCGCGCCGAGGTGCTGGACGCCGCCGCGCTCCGTGAGGCGGAGCCCGCGCTCACTCCCAACCTCGTCGGCGCGCTGCGGGTTCCGGACGATGCCGTGGTGTACCCGCCGCTCGCCGCGCTCCACTTCGCGCGCCGCGCTCAGCAGCGTGGCGCCCGGCTCATGCCCGGCTGCCCCGTGGCCGCCCTGCGCCCCGACGGCGTGGTGCTGGAGAACGGCGAGGTCCTGGCCGCGGGACACGTCGTGCTCGCGGCGGGCGTGGCCAGCCCCCGGCTCTGCCCGGACCTGCCCATCTCCCCTCGCAAGGGACACCTGCTCATCACCCGGCGGGGTGCGCCGGTGGTGCGCCACCAGCTCGTGGAGCTGGGCTATCTCAAGAGCGCGCATGGCTCGGACGGCGCGTCGGTCGCCTTCAACGCCCAGCCGCGAGTCACCGGGCAGCTCCTGCTGGGCTCCTCGCGCCAGCCGGGCGTGGGGAGCGGCCAGGTCGAGCCCGCCATCCTGGAGCGCATGCTGAAGCGCGCCGCCGACTTCCTGCCGGGGCTGGATGCGCTGCAAGCCCTGCGCGTCTGGACGGGGCTGCGCCCGGCCACTCCGGATGGCCTGCCGCTGCTCGGTCCCCATCCCCGGAAGCCCTGGCTGTGGCTCGCCTGCGGACACGAGGGGCTCGGCATCACCACCGCCACCGGCAGCGCGCGGCTGGTGGCGGACCAACTGCTCGGCCGCGCCAGCGCCATCGACGCCCGGCCCTATGCGCCCTCGCGCTTCGAGGCCCTCCATGCCTGAGCCCCGGGTGAAGGCCATCACCCTGCGCATCAACGGGCGCGCCTTCACGGTACCCGCGGGCACCTCGGTGGCGGCGGCGCTCGCCCTGGCCGGAGATTTCATCAGCCGGAGCGACCTGGCGGGGCGCCCGCGCGGGCCGTCCTGCGGCATGGGCGTCTGCTTCGAGTGCCGCGCCACCGTGGACGGTGTGCCCGAAGTGCTGACGTGCCTCACGCCCTGCCGAGAGGACCTGGAGGTGGTCACCGATGCGTGAGGCGTGCGACCTCGTCGTCATCGGCGCGGGGCCGGGCGGGCTCGCGGCCGCGTGCCGGGCGGCCGAGGCGGGACTGGACGTGCTCGTCCTGGACGCGCAGCCGGAGCCCGGTGGGCAGGTCTGGCGCGGCGAGGCACGGAAGGGCACGAACCGGCTCGCCCGCCGCTGGCTGTCGCGCTTCGCGGCCTCCGGCGCGCGCTTCCGCCCCGGAGCGCGCGTCGTCGCCGCCCCCGAGCCGGGGCTGCTCCTCGTCGAGGAGGGAGCGTCCTCGCTCGCGGTGCGCTATGACAGGCTGGTGCTCGCCACGGGCGCGCGGGAGCGCTTCCTGCCCTTCCCCGGCTGGACGTTGCCGGGAGTGCTGGGCGTCAGCGGCCTGCAGGTGCTCGTCAAGGACGGCCTTCCCATCCGCGACCGGCGCGTGGTGCTGGCCGGCACCGGCCCCCTGTTGCTCGCCGCCGCCGCGACGATTCATGCCCACGGAGGCGAAGTCCTGCTCATCGCCGAGCAGGCCCCCGCCGCGCGTCACTGGGGCTTCGCCCTCCAGCTCTGGCGCTACCCGGACAAGCTGCTCCAGGGCGCGGTGCTGTCGGCGGGGCTCGCGGGCGTGCGCACGGCCACGGAGTCCTGGGTCCTGGAGGCTCGCGGCGAGCGCCGGCTCGAAAGCGTCCGGATGTCCGTGGGCGGCCGCGAAGAGGAGCTCGCGTGTGACTACCTGGGCGCGGCCTGGGGGCTCGTGCCCAACCTGGAGCTGGCGCGGCTGCTGGGCTGCGAGGTGTCGCGTGGCGCGGTAGTCGTGGACGACCGGATGGAGACACGCGTGCCGCGCGTGCACGCCGTGGGCGAGGTGCTCGGCATCGGCGGGGTGGACCAGGCCCTCGTCACCGGAGAAATGGCCGGCCTCGCCGCGTCCGAGCAACCCGTCCCGGACGCGCTGGTGAGCGCCTGGCGGCGCGTGCGCGTCTTCGCTGAAGCGCTGGCCCGGCACGATGCCCCGCGCCCCGAGCTGAGCCGGCTCGCCACGCCACAGACGCTGCTGTGTCGCTGCGAGGACGTGCCGCTCTCCGCGCTGGAGGGCTGCCAGAATTTGCGCGAGGCCCGGCTGTACGCGCGGCTGGGCATGGGCGCCTGCCAGGGCCGCACCTGCGGCGCCGCGGCGGAGGCCCTCTTCGGCTGGTCCGCCGAGGACGTGCGCCCGCCCTGTCTGCCCGCGCGCATCGGCAGCCTCCGCCTTCCTCCTGAACCCCCACCCACCCCGAAGAGAGCGTCATGAGCCCCTGGACTGGTGTCCTTCCCGCCATCACCACCCCCTTCAACGCGGACCTGTCCGTCGACCATGGCGCGGTGCGCGCACACGTGCGCTGGCTCGTGTCGCGGGGCTGTACCGGCATCATCCCCTGCGGCTCGCTGGGCGAGGGCGCGACGCTGAGCTTCGAAGAGAAGGTCGCGCTGATGCGCACCTGCACGGAGGCGGTGACGGCCCCCGTCGTCCCGGGCATCGCCGCCCTCTCCACCGTGGAGGCCGTGCGGCTGGCGAAGGCCGCCGAGGACGCGGGCTGCGCGGGGCTGATGGTGCTGCCGCCGTATGTCTATTCCAGCGACTGGCGCGAGATGAAGGCCCACGTGGCGGCCGTCCTCCGCGCCACGAAGCTGCCGTGCCTGCTCTACAACAACCCCGTGGCCTACCGGACGGACTTCACCCCGGCGCACCTGGCCGAGCTGGCCGCCGAGTTCGACAACGCCTCCGCCGTGAAGGAGTCCTCCACCGATGCCCGGCGCGTCACCGGCATCCGCGCCCTGCTCGGAGACAGGCTCACCCTGGGCGTGGGCGTGGATGACTGCCTGGTCGAGGGCGTGGAGGCGGGCGCGCGCTTCTGGGTCGCGGGGCTGGTGAATGCCTTCCCGGACGAATCGGTTCGCCTGTTCGAGCTGGCCATGGCCGGAAAGAAGGACGCCGCCTTCGCGCTGTACCGCTGGTTCCTGCCGCTGCTGCGGCTGGACACCGTGACGAAGTTCGTCCAGCTCATCAAGCTGGTGCAGCAGGAAGTGGGCTGGGGACACGAGCGCGTCCGCGGCCCCCGGCTGGAGCTGGCCGGCGCCGAGCGCGAGGAGTGCCTGCGCGTGCTGCGAGAGGCGCTGGCGAACCGGCCGAACCTGTAAGCGAGGACCCGCGCATGGAATGGATGGGATTGTCCTTGATTGGCGCCGGGCGAGGTGAGCCCGGCGGTACGCCCTTCACCGGATGGAATCCGGACGCGGGCCTGGCCCTGGAGCCCCGCTATCACTCGGCGCACCCTCGCGAGGTGGAGCGGGCCTGTCAGCTCGCGGAGGAGGCCGCGCCCGTCTTCGCGGCCCTCCCTTCGCGCCAGCGCGCCGTCTTCCTGGAGCACATCGCCGAGTCGCTCCTGGCGGCCGAGGCCGACTTCCTGGCCGTCACGCCCCGGGAGACGGGCCTGCCTCCCGCACGCATCCAGGGAGAGCTGGGCCGCGCCGCCGGACAGCTCCGTCAGTTCGCCCGCCTCCTCGAGGAGGGAAGCTGGGTGGACGCGCGCATCGACCACGCGCTGCCCGAGCGGCGCCCCGCGCCCCGGCCGGACCTGCGCTCCATGCTGCGCGCGGTGGGGCCAGTGGCGGTGTTCGGTGCGAGCAACTTCCCGCTAGCCTTCTCCGTCGCGGGCGGCGACACCGCGTCCGCGCTGGCGGCGGGCTGTCCCGTCGTCGTCAAGGCGCACCCCGCCCACCCGGCCACGTCCGAGCGCGCGGGCGAGGCGGTGCGCGCGGCGGTGGCCGCGTGCGGCCTGCCGGAGGGCGTGTTCTCGCTCCTGTTCGACGCCGGCACGCAGGTGGGCCGCGTCCTGGTGCAACACCCGGCCATCCGCGCCGTGGGCTTCACCGGCTCGCGCGCCGGGGGCAGGGCGCTGATGGACCTGGCCGCCGCGCGGCCCGTCCCCATCCCCGTCTTCGCGGAGATGGGCTCCATCAACCCCGTCTTCCTCCTGCCCGAGGCGCTGGCCGCGCGGCCCGAGGCGCTGGCGGACGCGCTGGCCGCCTCCATCCTCCAGGGGGCGGGCCAGTTCTGCACCTCGCCCGGGCTGCTCGTGGCCGCCGATGGCACGGGCTACGAGGCCTTCCGGGCCCGCCTCGTGGAGCGGCTGGGCCCCGCCTCCGCGGTGCCCATGCTGACGCCCGGCATCGCCGAGCGCTTCCGCGAGGGCGTGGACCGGCTCGCCGCGCGCGAGGACACCCGCACGTGGCTCCGTGGCGAGTGCCGCGAGGCCCGGGGCGCGCCCGCGTTGTTCGAGGTGGACGCGGTCGCGGTACTGACGGACGCGGCGTTGACGGACGAGGTGTTCGGGAGCTGCGCGGTGCTGGCCCGCGCCCGGGAGCAACGGGAGCTCGCGCGCGTGGCCTCGCGCCTGGAGGGCCAGCTCACCGCGACGTTGATGGTGGAGGCCGGGGACCACGCGCTGGCGTCGGAGTTGCTCCCCGTCCTCGCGGACCGGGTGGGCCGCGTGCTGGTGAACGGCGTACCCACGGGGGTGGAGGTATGTCCCTCCATGGTGCACGGCGGCCCGTACCCCGCGAGCGCGGATGGCCGCTTCACCGCCGTGGGCACCGGGGCCCTGCGCCGCTTCGTCCGGCCGGTGTGCTTCCAGGACGTTCCCGAGGCGCTGCTGCCCGTGGAGCTGCGCGAGGCCAACCCGCTGGGCCTGTGGCGCACGGTGGACGGCGTTCTGAATCGGGAATGAGCATCCCGGGTGGCGCGGTGGCCCCCGGGATGCCCCGCTCCTGCCCTGGGTCAGGGCCCCGTGTCGAAGCGGGCCTCCAGCCTCACGCCCGCGTAGGGGGCGCGGGCCTTGACTATCAGGTAGTGCCAGGTGCCGGTCGCCGGGTTGGAGATGACCGCCGTCTCGTCGTTGCCGGGCAGATAGGGCCGGGCGTCATACGCCGTCAGGGTCGGCCACTGGTTGGCGCGGGTGTACAGGTCCGCGTTGCCCGTGCCCCCGCTCATCTGGACGCGCAGGTTGCGCGCGCCGGAGGGCACCCAGAGGTAGAAGTACAGCTCGTAGGTGGAGGCCAGGGTGTCCCGGTAGCAGCCGTTGCCCAGGATCCGGACGTCGGGGTCCGTGCAGGGCGGCGTGCTCGGGCCAGGGCCGGGACCGGGATTGACACAGGTGGTCGGGTCGGTCGCGGTGGCCACGCAGTCAATCCACTGGTGGAACTCCCCGTCGCGCGTGGTGCCAATCCCGTCCAGGTACTGGCGGTAGGCCGTATAGTTGCCCGCGCGGAAGTGGCCGAGCATGGTGCCCACCTGGTCCGCGTGGCGCTCGAACATGAAGCGCACGGCCAGGTAACCCCAGGAGTACACGCGGTCCGTGCCGCTGTTGTAGTCGTTGCGGAACACCTGGCTGAGCTGGAAGCTCTTGCTCGTGCCGAGCGACACGGCCTGGGTGTTGTCGTCCTTCTTGGAGACGTACTCGGCCAGGCCTTCAATCCACCAGATGGTGGGCTGGCTGATGCTGGCGCCGAAGTCGCCCTTCAGGTCGAAGCGGCCGTCCAGGTAGTGGACATACTCGTGCTCCAGGTTCCAGACCTTGAACGTGGGGCGCAGCCACTCCGCCTCGTAGGCGATGAACCGGGCCTGGTTGCCCGCGGCGGCGGGGTCTCCCTCCAGGTACATGCCCCCGTTGTTGGTGTCGATGCCGAACAGCGCCCCGGCATAGGTCTGGTAGTCCAGGCTGCTGTCGAAGATGACCATCTCCAGGGCCGTGTTGCCGTCGCCGGCCACCGGCACGCGGTTCGTCTTCAGCGTGTCGTGGAAGTCCGTCTCCTGCGTAGCGAGCTGGCCGCAGCTCTGGCTCAGCTGCGGGGCCGTCATGTCCTGGGCGCGCATGCGCAGGGTGGCGCCGCAGGAGTAGGACACCGTGAGCACGGCCTGCTCCAGCGCGCGCCGGAAGTCGCAGATGCCGTAGTACGCGCAGTTGGCGCCGTCGTAGTAGTCCGCCATCTCCGCCGCGCCCACCCAGACGCCCGCGCCCGGTCCCGTCATGGAGTGGCCGACGATGAGTGCCTTCACCCGGGGCCGTGTCTTGTCCAGCAGCGCGCCCGTGTATTGCAGGAAGCGGGACAGCTCGCGTGCGGCGTTGACGGTGAGGTACTGGTTGTCGGTTCCCAGCAGGTGCTCGTTCCGGCTCACGAAGCTGCTCAGCGTGTCGACGATGGACGTGTCCTGGTTCACCGCCGCCACGAAGTCCGCGTTGTAGTGGCCGCGAAACAGGCCGACGAACACGTTGTTGGTGGCGCTGCGCATGTACCAATAGGACAGCGCCGTGTTGTTGAAACGGTCGAGGAGTCCCTTGAAGGTGCCCAGGTGAAGGGCGTTCTCGCCCGCGCTGTCGATGAGGGTGACGAACTCGCGCAGCACGCTGCCATGACTGTCATTGACATCGGTGAAGTGGCTGTTGGCCACGAAGGCGGCCAGGGCAGGGCGGATGGCATTCTTCAGGGCCGTGCCGTAGCTGCCCACGACGTCCGGGTTGTAGAACTGCACGTAGTAGCCGGCTCGAAGGAAGAGGATGAGTTGAAGTGTCCCGCCGGTGTTGCTTCCCGTGTAGGCTCGCGCGTCCGTGGTGAGCGCGTTGGCGAGGGTGACCATCTTGCTCTCGACGAACACCTGGGCCGCGAGGGTGCCCGTGACACTGAACAGCGTGTTGACACATTCCAGCGTGGAGCCCTTCACCAGGGTGACGAGCGCGCTGCCACTGGCGGAAGCAAATGCCGCCGTGTCACAGGCGGCGAGCTGCGCCCTCGCGGGGGCATGCGGCACGAGGGATTCCCGCAGCCGCTCCGGGGAGACATCCGGCGGGCGCTCGTCGGTGCGGATTCGCTGGTGGGGGTGGTCGATTCCATGTGTCCTCAGGGCCTCGGCGGGAGCGGGGCCGCCGGGGCGGGCGGATGCGCCGGCTCCGAACAGGGTGAGACAGACTGCGAGGGCGATATGACAGCGATACCCGTTCGTGAATGGGGGGCTCATGGCTTCGTGCTCCTCGACTGGGACGCGTGGGGTTTCACGCGGTAATCAAGGTAGTCGTGAGTAAATCTGTGATTCTTGTGTCTTTCCCTTGCGAGGGCGTATGGAAACCACCAAAGCACGCGCGGACCTGGAGCACTGGCGAGCGGACTTCATGGGGCAGGTGGCGAATCCGTTCTTCGCGGAGGCGTTGTTCGACCGGGTGCCGGACATCGTCTTCTCGGTGAAGGACACCCGGGGACGGTACGTGTGCATCAGCGAGGCCTGCGCGGAGCGCTGCGGCCTGGACAGCAAGGCGGCGGCGGTGGGCCGCACGGCGCATGACCTGTTTCCCCGTCACATGGCGGACCGCTACGTGCGGCAGGACCAGCGGGTGTTCCGGACGGGGCGCGCCCTGGTCGACAACCTGGACCTGACGCTCTTCAACAACCGGAAGCCGGGCTGGTGCCTGACGAGCAAGGTGCCCCTGTTCGACGCCGCGGGGAAGGTGATGGGACTCGCCTGCCTGTCCAGGGACGTGCACGAGCCCGGACGGGCCGGGCGCGTGGACGAGCGCTTCGCGGCGACCATCGACCACATCCAGGCGCACTACGGGGAGCGGCTGCGCATCGACGCGCTGGCACGTCGGTCTGGGATGTCCGCCGCGCAATTCGAGCGAAGGATGCGGCGCATCTTCCAGCTCTCCGCCGGGCAGTTCATCATGAAGACGCGCATCGACGCGGCGGCGGAGCGGCTGGTGGACTCGGAGCAATCCATCGCCGCCATCGCCCTGGCGGTGGGGTTCTGCGACCAGAGCGCGCTGTCACGCCAGTTCAAGCAGGTGACGGGCCTGAGCCCGCGCCAGTACCGGCAGCTCGTGGCCACCCCCGGAGGCCCCCAGGGAGCGCGTCATGTCGAGCCCACCCATGACCTCGTCGAGAGACACCGTGCCACGCGGTCAACAAGGGAAGGCCATCATGGGTAACAATCTTCGGGATGAAGTCATCAGGCTCCTTTCGCCCCACATGCTCATCACCAGCCCTGACGGCGCCGCTCTTGAGCTCCGAACGAAGAACCCCGGAAGCCAGGACAGCTTTTCGGACCTCACCGGCACGAAGCAGAACATCAGCTTCATGGCGCTCTCCGAGGGCAAGCGGGCGGGAATCGTCATGTATGGCGATGCCTCATTTTCCATCGACGCGTACGAGGGGGGACGCTTTCCAAGCTTCGCGCACTTCGTGGCCACGGTGATTGTCCATGAAACCCGTAGAGCCCAGACCCTCCGCGGCGTCGAGCTGGAGCTGTTCGTGCCCGAGAAGGGATGGAAGACGCTCTTTGGACACTTCGCCAAGGGAGTGACTGGGCGCAACATCTTTTCAGGCCGGAAGCGCCTGGGAGACCCGAGCCAGGCCTGCAGAATCATGGCAACCGGCAATGAGCAGCTGTATGCGATGGATTGTAGCGGCACCTACGCCACCCTCCTCTTGCAGACGTCGTAGGAGTTCGAGCCGACGCCGGCCTGGCACACAGCTCGGACGACCCCGTCAGGTGCCGATGGCCCGGGACGAGAATCCCATGGAGGAGAATCATGCGAGTGGTGCTGACGGATGACCACCAACTGGTGAGAGCGGGCCTGCGGGCCCTGCTCGACACGTTCGGCGACATCGAGGTGCTGGCCGAGTGCGGTGATGGGCAGGCGGCCCTTGCGCTGACGGACCGCCTGCAGCCGGACGTCCTCCTGCTGGACATCTCGCTGCCGGGGCTCAACGGCATCGAGGTCGCGCGCCGGGTGCCGAAGGTCAGCCCCTCCACCCGCGTGCTCGTGCTCTCCATGCACACCGCGGCGGAGTATGTGGCCCAGGCGCTGCGCGCGGGAGTGGCCGGCTACCTGGTCAAGGACGCGGCCGTGGCGGAGCTCAAGGTGGCGCTGGAGGCGGTGCGCCAGGGCCGCACGTACCTGAGCCCCGCCGTCTCGCAGAGCGTGGTGGAGGGCTTCCTGCGTGTCACCGAGGAGGCGCCGGCCGCGCGCCCCCTCGACCTCCTCACGCCCCGCCAGCGCGAGGTCCTTCAGCTCATCGCGGAGGGGCATGCCACCCGCGCCATCGCCGAGCGGCTCCGCGTGAGCGTGAAGACGGTGGAGGCCCACCGGGCACAGCTGATGGAGCGCCTCGACATCCGCGACGTGCCGGCCCTCGTCCGCCTCGCTGTCTGGCACGGGCTGGTGCCGGGCGAACCCTCCTGAGCCCGGGCGCGTGTAGGGGATTCCTTAGGCCCTTCTAGGGGGCGCCCTGATGGCTCGCGCACTCCACGTGAAGCTACAACAGTTACCCGGCTCACGGCTTTTTCGGGGAGTCGGGCAGCTCGCGCACCATTCATCAGGAGGAGCACCATGCGGAATGCTTCAAGGTTGGGAACCCTCGCCCTGTCCCTGCTGGCCCTGGGCGGCGTGGCGAATGCAGCCCCGCCGCAGTACACAATCATCGACCTGGGCACCGTCCAGTCGTCCGATATCGCCTCGCAGGCCTTTCGCATCTCCCCGGGCGGCGTCGTCACCGGGCGCTCACTCGGCACCAGCCAGAACCGGACCTATCGCTGGACCCAGGCCACCGGGCTCGTCGGCCTGCCGAACCTCACCTCCCCGTCTCGAATCTACAGCGCGGGCAACGGGGCCAATGATGCCGGCGCCGTGGTTGGCACCGGGACGACGACCGCGTCCGGCGTGAACCCGTTGCCGCTGCTCTGGCAGGGCGGAGCCGTCTCGCAGCTGCCGCTCCCGCCCGGACAGTCGGCCGGGCGCGCGAACGACGTGAACAGCTCCATGGTGGCGGTCGGCTCGGCGGGAGGCGGAACCTCGGAGCGCGCAGTGCTGTACTCGGGCGGCGCCAGCAAGCTCATCACCCAGACCACGCCGACCGGGTGCTACCTGGTCTCGGCCTTTGGCATCAACAACGCCGGCCTGGTTGTGGGAATCGGAGTCGACCCCAACAACAGCGCGCGCAACGTGGGCATCGTCTACAACTCGGTGACCAACACCGCGACCGATGTGGGCGGCCTGCCGGGACGCAACGGCGCCATCGCCTACGATGTGAGCGAGAACGGCCGCGTGGTGGGTGTGAGCATGAACAACCAGGGCTCTGGGGTGCCCTTCATCTGGGACAGCGCGAATGGGATGCGGGCGATTCCCCTCCCCGCGGGCACGTCGCAGGGCTCCGCGCGTGGCGTGAACTCGGCGGGCTGGGTCGTGGGCAACGCCTCCAGCGCGTCGTCGGTCCCCTTCCTCTTCGACGGTGTCACCACCTATCGGTTGGGTGACCTCCTGCCGGCCGGCTCCGGCTGGAACCTCCTGACGGGCACCTCGAATTCGGCCTTCGGCATCAGCGAAACCGGCGTCATCGTCGGCACCGGCGTGCACAACGGCGCGACCCATGCCTACGCGATGATTCCCAAGTAGAAGAAGAGGCAGGCCCGCGCCTCTCGCCCAGAGCGCGGGCGGCGGGCGTCACAGCGGCGAGAGACGCTTCCGGTAGGCCTGAGGCGTCATGCCGTACCAGCGTCGAAAGGCTCGAAAGAACGACGCCTGCTCGACGAAGCCGAGCAGGTATGCAACCTCGGCCAGTGACAGCTCCGGTTGCTTCAGATACCCCTCCGCCAGCGCCCTGCGCGTGTCGTCGACCAGCGATTGGAAGCCAAGACCGAGCTCGCCAAGGCGGCGCTGCAACGTGCGCTCACCGAGGCCCAGGACTCGGGCGACACCCCCCAGGGTCGGCGCGCCCTGCTGGAGGTGGTCTCGGATGACGGCGCGCACCTGGACGAGCAGCCTCGGAGCGTCATCGGGCGTCGGCAGGGCGCGCTCGAGGATGCCGAGAAAGTAGCTCTCCATCTCGGCGTCCGCCTTGCGCACGCCCAACTCCGAGACGGTTGGCTCCAGGACCAGCGCGGCGCAGTCAGCGCCGGTCGTCACGGCGGCGCCGAGTGTCTCCGCGTAGAGCGCGCGCTCCCGCGCGGGAATCCCCGCCCGGCGGCTGTACACCGCCCTCACGGGGATGGGGGAGTCGCTCAGCAGGGAAAGCAGTCGGACGGCAACGAGCATCGTGTAGTCGGAAATGAGCTCGCTGCCGAAGCGAGGATCGTCTCGCTGCTCGCGGATGTGCAAACCGTCGGCTGCGAGAACCGTCTGGTAGGTCGCGGTGCGGTTGGTCAGCCTCTGGAAGCGGGCGTGACATGCCATCGCCACGCCGAGGGTCGGCACGGTCTTGCAGGCGAGGCCGACAACACCGAGGCTCTTGGCGTCATACGCTCGCACCGCTGCGACGACGAACTCGGGATAGCGGGGCTTCTCGAACATCAGCTCCATGTGCGCGTACGTCGACGCGCCGCTGACGCGCGCGTCAGGCTCGAGCAACGCCTGTCGGCGCCAGCCGAGCCGACTTGCCAGTTCGCCCTCGGTGGCGCCGAACCGGAGCGACGTCTCGAATGCCGGGATGACGTTGCATGCGGCGATGTCGCCTTCGGACAGTGGTTTGGCGGCCTGCGACATTGTTGGCGGCTCCCTCGTTCAGCATCATCTCCGCATGAACCGACTGGTTTCGCTCTTCTTTTTTGCATGCGGCGCAGTGGGCTGTGGGCACGTCCCCCTCTCCTCCGCGCAGGCGTCGCGACTGACGACTCCCGCAGCCAATCATGGTGAGTTGGTCTACGTCGGTACGGTGACGCCAGAGGGGAGCACCGCGCCCGCCTTTCGCTACGAACGACGCGTCATCGAGCGCGCGAATGGCGAGCGCGTCTCGACACACATCACCTTCGCTGGCGAAACGACGGTCGTGCTGCAACAGGCGACGCAAGACGTTGACGGTCGGCTCATCGCGTTCGATGAGGTGCACGGTCAACGCGGCGAAGCACATTCCTTCGATGGCGGAGAGGCCCGCGAGGCAGACCTCGTCGTCGGGCCGACGCTGTTTCGCTTCGTACGCACGCACCTGCCTGAGCTGCGCGCAGGCCGGGCCGTCCCCCTGACGTTCTGGGACCGAGGCAGCACCTACGGCTTCGAGCTGACCTTGAATGGGGACACCGTGCGGATGCGTGCGACGAGCTTCTTCGTCGGGTTGGCGATTGCCCCGATGGAGCTCCACCTCGGCCCGGATGACCAGATCATCGCGTACCACGGGCGCGTGCCCCCGATGCACGATGGGCGCGCCACGGACGCTGACGTGACCTATGTCTACCTCACCCCGTTTCGCTAGCCCGGAAGCGAGGGCCCAGCGAGCCACCGGCTGCACGCCCAGCACCGATTCCCGGGTGCGTGCCAGCAGCAGCTCCAGCGCGTCTCTCGGGGCCACGGCCTGAACAGGGCCCCCATCCCTCTATGCGTCCTCAGATGGGTGAACCGGGGTCCTCCAGCCGGAGCCGCTGGTTGCTGAGGGCCATCAGCAGCTTGCGGACCAGCTCCATGTACTGCGCGTCGGTCATCTGGCCCCGAAGCTTGCGCAGCTCTTGAATCTGGGTGCGGCCCCAGCTTCCGGAGACGAGGCTGTCGTCCACCAGCCGTTGGACCTTCTCGTAGGCGGCCACGTTCTCCGGAGTGGGCGGGAGTGGAGTCTGCTCCTTCTCCGGGACTGGGCCGTCATCCGCGGAGGCCACCGCCGTGCGCAATTCCTCCCGCAGCATCTGGCGCAGTTCCTCTCGCAGTCCCGAGAGGTCCATGCCCACCGTGGCCCGTGGGGCGGGAGCGACGGAGAGGCTCGTCGGTAGCGCCTCCAGTCTGCGCGCCAGCGCCTCCATCCGCGCTTCCTGCCGCTCGAGCCGCATCATCAGCTCGTCGGCGGGTGGACCTGAAGTGAACGCCTGGGCGAGGTAGAAGCCCGCCAGCGCTGTCAGGAGCGGGATGCCGATGCGAGACACTGTCGATGGGATGCGCATGAGAACCTCTCGGCCGGGAAACGGCGTGCCACCAGCGAGCGCTCGTCGCGCCTCCTCACGGCAGGCAGGAGGCGCGGGCCGAGCCGGTGAGGGCTACGGATTCCTCGGGTCCAGGTAGGACGTCGCGCGCACCTCGGCGGAGGTGCAGTTGAGGTTCGCATCCCAATACACGACAAGATACCCGTCGTCCGTGATGCCCTTCAGCGCCGACAGCACCGAAGCAGAGGTCGCGATACAGAAGCCCATCTGGCCCGACGCATTCCGGGCGGCGAGAAGTGCGCGCTCGCCGGTGCTGCTGTCGCCCTGAAACACGATTTCGACAAACGAGAAGTTGTCGGAGGAGTTACGGGCCCCGCCCATGCTGGCGTAGAACATGCGGTTCGTGCTGTCGACGACCACGGGGAAGTTGTCCCGGTACCCGGCCCAGGCCGTGCCGCCAACACCGAGGAACGACAGAACCAGACCCATCCCCACCATTCGCTTCATCATGGAAACACTCCTTTCGGATGCGGGGCCCGCACGGGCCATCCGCCCATGGATGGCCCTGTGGGCCCCATGGCGAAGCGCACCGTAGACACCCGGTCTGACACGGTTCGCACCTCGGTGTCGTGGAGCCTGCGGCAGGCAGGGTCGCCAACGCTGAGGGGCCGTGGAGCACCTCACCGTCCCCGAACACGACTGACGGCGCGCTCACTCCGGGATTCGGACGTCCCTCGGGTGCCCCGCCAGGTGCATTGCCATCCTGAACGCGGGCGAGCTCCTGGCGTCGGAGAACAGCGCCGCCCCGGACGCGGGGATGAGGTGCCCGTTGCGACGGCGCTTCACCTGGCTCCCGCTCCGCTCGCAGAACCGCGCGAAGTCCGTCAGGTGCCCGGTGCTGACGCCACGCTCTCGCACGTGGAACTGGCACTGGAGCTCCACGAACACCAGCCCCTCCGTATCCGACGCACGGAAGTGCACGACCGAACCATCGTCGCAATGGAACACTGACGCGCCCGGGTCCACCGGGCCCGCGAGGAACGGCCGTAAGAACTCCAGCGCCGCGTCCCTCGGCACGGCCCGCGCGGTCCCCACGCGGTACTTCGGAATCCGGGCCACCTGGGCCTCGCGGGCCGCGCTGGCGTCGAGGGGCGGGGGCGGAAGGTGGAGAACCAGCGCGTCATCGCTCATCCAGCCGAGCATGCAGCCTGCGTCCCAGATGGCCATCAGCGGCGAGCAGGGGTCCGGCAGCTCCGCGTAGGGCCTGCCGACGAGTGCCTCGGGAAGGGAGAAGGGAAAGCGGACGTACTCCATTCCTACGCGCCGGTACTGGGCGTGGTAGGGGCCACGAGGTACGAGCGCCCCGGCGGCGACGGCCCGTGCCCAGTGCTCGTATATCGAGACGTCCTGGGTGAACACACGCCGCGCGGCGTCCCGGGCCCGCAGCCTGGACAGCCTCGCGACGGTGCTCGCCGGGGCACCGGGCGTCCGCGGGGCGGCCTTGCCGGTGTGGGCATCCAGCATGGCCATCGCGTGGCAGAGCGTGCCCTCTCTCCGGAGCTCGAACTGCTTGAGCTTCCGGCGCGGGAGCACGTGCCACACGAGCCTGCGCGGCAGGGACTGGCCCCAGGGCACCAGGGCCTCGGCCACCTCCCACGCGAGCGCCTCCACCGCGAGCATCACCTCCGCCGAGGCCGCCACCCACGCCACGGCCTCCGTGGAGCGGGGACGGGGCTGCTCGCGATACTCCGAGTTGCGGCCCCGCGTGGGAATGCGCGGGACGCGGAATACGCACCGGCCCGGCTCCGCCCAGGACGCCGGAAGCAACCCCCGCCCGAGAAGCCGGTCCCATGCCGCGCCAGCGTCCTTGGTGCCCCGCACCTCGATGAGCGCTTCCTGGAAGCGCGGTGATTCAAGGCGCAGCAGCTGCTGGTCGAGCGCGAAGAAATCGAAGGTCCTGTTGGCAGGCACAGGCCAAAGTCTAGCCTGGAACCGCAGATGTGCGTTTCCAATGGCGCGACACCATTCCGGGGCCGCACGTGAACCAGGCGAATGTCAGTGCCTGTCCGACTTGTCGTGAGTTAATGATTTTGCGGGGTCGTGTTTACTGTTTCAGATGACACGTCCCATGATGACGCGCAGGCCGTGTCATCCACACGCGGATGAGCCGAGCCCTGGCGTGCGCTGTCGTGCACGCGAGGGAGGGCACGTGAGACACGCGCCGGAGCAGCTGGGGGGCGGCGTCGTGGGATGGGCCTGAGTCGTTGCCTCCCAGTCCACATCAAGAGACAGGCGGACGACGTGATACCCAATATGAGAGGTACGGCGGGGGCTTCCCTGCTCCTCGCCCTATGGCTCGGCGGCTGTGTCGGCGAACAGGAGTCTTCCCCGCGTCCGGAGGAGCCCGAGACGCCGACGCAGCAGTCTCAGGCGGCCAGCACCGCGCGGCCTCCGCTGGTGCGGGGCTACATCGCGGCTCGGGTGGGTGACGGAGACCGTCTTCCGCGCCACGACGTGTACCTGCCGGGTGTGAAGGTGTTCCTGCGCAACCTCTCCACGGGCGCGACCACCGATACCGACGAGACGGACCTGAGCGGGCGCTTCACCCTCCCCGCGGAGCTGAAGACCCGTTTCGAGGTGTGCTGGGATGCTCCGGGCTTCATCACCGGCTGTGACTCGCAGCACGCGTTCACCGTCAACGCCCCGGTGGAGAACGTGGGCACGGTGCTCATTCCCGTCGATGCGTCAGGCTCCACCGCCGTCGTCTGGGGCAAGGTGTCGCTCGCGGACGGCTCCAAGCCGCGCAAGCTGTCCCCCCTGGACAACGTCAACGCCTTCGCCCGCGTGGAGCTTCAGGACAAGTCCGGCGGCCGCCTGTACGACACGTATGTGAACAACTTCGGCGAGTACCTGCTGCCGCGGGTGCCGGAGAAGGACCCCGTCGTGCTGCGGGGCTCCATGGAGAGCGCCAAGGTCCTCCAGCCCCTCCACCCCGACGCCAACCTGGCCGGGCTGCCCTGGCACCAGGTGGACCTGAGGTTCGGCAACACTCCGCCCCGGGTAAAGCCCCTCCACGCCGGCGACTCGGGGGGCCGCTGGGTGAAGTCCGCGGCACCTGGCGCCGTGGTGACGCTCAAGGCGTCCGCGGAGGACCGCGAGGGCCACCCCCTCGAGTACCTGTGGAGCCTGGACGCGGGCGCGGGCTCGCTCAGCGCCACGTCGGGCTCGTCCGTGCAGTGGACGCTGCCCAACGTGCGCGGCCTCTTCACCGCGCGCGTGCTGGTGTACGACGGCCACGGCGGCTACTCGGAGCAGTCGCTGTCGCTGCGCACCGACGGTGCCTTCGTGCTCTTCTCCGGCTTCGTCACCGACAACCTCGGCGCCCCGCTGTCCGCCGTGAAGGTGGAAATCCTCACCAGCGCCGGCAACACCACCACCACGACCAACACCTCTGGCTTCTTCCGCGTCTTCGCGCGAGACGCGGACCGCTACGTCTTCAACCTGCGCAAGCCGGGCTACGGCATGGTGTCGCAGAACTACGACCGCGGCATCACCGGCGGTCGGTGGAGGATGCAGCGCGCCACCGTGGTGGTGGTCAATCCCACGCTGGCCATCGACCTGACCAGCCAGCGCAGCGCGTCGGAGTGCCCGGGCCGGCCCAGCGAGAAGCTCGACTGGAGGGGCAAGTACGCCTCCGCGCTCACCCCGCAGTGGCAGGACGGCAAGGGCAACGTCATCCCGCCCCCGAGGGAGCAGGGCGCACTGCCGCTGCCCAACCCGCAGCCTCCGAAGCCCTCCTGCGGCCCCGGCATGCGCGTGCAGATTCCCGCCAACGGGCTGGTGGACTCGCTGGGCCGCGCGCCCACGGGCAACGTCGAAATCGCCCTCACCACCATCGACCTGAAGTCCGCGCAGATGCCCGGTGACTTCACCACCGCCGCGCTCAACGGACAGACGCTGGTGGCGCAGAGCTATGGCGCCGGCACGGTGGAAATCTATAGCGGAAACACGAAGTACAACCTCAAGCCCGGCGTCACGGCCACCGTGACGATTCCGGTGGACCCGACGCAGCTGGCCACCGGCGCGGTGCTGCCGAACACCATCCCCGTGCTCTACTACGACGAGGTGGCGGGCATCTGGAAGGAGGAGCTGACCGCCACGCTCAACGCCGCGCGCACCGCGTACGTGGCGCAGGCGCCGCACTTCTCCATCATCAACATGGACCTGGTGAAGACCAACCAGGCGTGCGTGCGCGTGGACAGCAGTGCGCTGGCGGACGCGCAGTACACGCTGGAAATCGCCGTGCCCATGCCGGCCGGCGCCGCGCCCGTGTACCGCACCGTCCTCATCGACAACGCGGCGGCGCAGCTGCACGCCCTCTATAACCTGCCCACGAACACCAACATCGTCCTGGTGCCCATCCGCCAGGGCAGCAACGTCCCCATCGGCACGTTCGTGGTCAACACGGGCGGCGAGCAGAACCCCACCACGCCCAACGCGCCCGCCTTCCCGTATGCCGCGTGCGCCACGGAGGTGGACTTCGAGGACCGCGTCATTCCGCCGCCCACCATCGACTTCCTCCACGGCCTGGACTCGTTCGCCGCCATCGACCTGGACGAGCTGAACGAGGCGGACCCGGTGCAGGACGCGCTCAAGGACGCGCTGGAGCAGGCCTCCGATAACTACTACACGCAGGCGGACCCGCGCTCGAAGCGGCCCACCTTGGACACGTTCAAGACCTACAACGGCTTCCCGGCGGGCGAGGTGCGCGGCGTGTACGCCAACCACGTGGACCTGGGCTTCGGGCGTGACATGCACTGCCGGAAGCGGCTGGACTTCTTCGGCCAGGACGAGGTGGCCTGCTACGTCAGCAACTACGGCAACATCGGCACGGCCGACTCGGCGGACGTGGAGGAGGCGCGCCTGGCGGGTACGCCGGTGGCCACGGTGGCCATGGAGTTCTCTCCCGTCGAGTCGGAGCTCGGCAATCCCGACGAGTTCGACGACCCGGAGCGGGTGGTGAAGTTCTACGTCTACGATGAGACGGGCACCCGCGTGGGCAAGGCCAACCTGGACAACCTGGGCACGCGGCCCATTCCCCAGCTCTGCATGGTGTGCCACAACGGCGCGTACCCCGGCGGCGACGTCCCCGCTCCCGGCTTCCCGTCGTTCCCGGACCGTGAGTCGGTGAAGATGGGCTCGAGGTTCCTCCCGTTCGACCTGCAGTCGTATGAGTTCTCCACGTTCGCGGGCTTCACCAAGGCGGACATGCAGGACGAGATGAAGTCGCTGAACATCAACTACGTGCTGCCCACCAACCCGGGCGCGGCCACCACCGACCTCATCAACGGCTGGTACGCGGGCGGCGCGCTGGTGCAGAACGAGGCCTACGTGGTGCCGGGCTGGAACGTGCCCGCGGAGCCCCTCAAGGGACAGACGTACCGGGACATGGTGGGGCGCAGCTGCCGCACGTGCCACGTCTCGCAGCTGGACCCGGACCTGGCCTTCACCACCACCACCCAGTTCATCAACCGGCTGGGCAGCATCGAGGCCCGCGTGTGCGTGCAGCACGTGATGCCTCACGCAAAGAAGACGCATGACCTGTTCTGGGACAGCACGGGGCCGCACCAGCCCGGTCTGCTCCAGATTTTCGGCGACACCTACGGCAACGTCGGCAACGGGTGGGACGGCGAGCTGTGCGGGACGTACGTGAGCGGTGGCTCCACGCCCATCACGGACTACACCACGGTCATCCAGCCCATCTGGAATGCCAACTGCACGGTCTGCCACACGGGTGGCTCGCCTCCGGGGGAGCTCAGCCTGGCGTCCGCCGTGTCCTACGCGCAGCTCGTCAACGTGGGCGCCACGCAGAGCACGCTGGACCGCATCGAGCCGTTCAGCCCGAACAACAGCTACGTGTGGCACAAGCTCAACGGGACGCAGGCGGGTCCGCCGGCGAATGGCGGCGGTGCCCAGATGCCGGCCGGGGGGGCCCCGCCGCTGTCCGCGGGGAACCTGAGCAGCATCTCCAGTTGGATCAATGGCGGCGCCCTGCCGTGATGGGGTGACGTGAGCCGTGAGGGGCGGGCCCTGGAGTGCCGGGGCCCGCCTCGCGGGTCAGCGCTCGCGGCCGGTGCGGCGCTTCGGCCCGGTCGGTGGGCCTTGCTGCGCGGACAAGACGCGGGGCGGGCGGGGCCGGCCCGGCACGTGCTCAAGCGCTCCGCGACGCGATGAGCGCGAGGTTGCGCGGAGACAGGCGCGGATCGAAGAGCTGGAGGAGCTCGACCTGGAAGCCCAGCTCCTCCAGGAGGATCGCGCGATCAAGCAGGAGCACGACCTCCAACGCCCTCGCGAAGCGGTCCCTCAGCAGGTGGCAGAGCAGAAGCTCCCGCGTCTCGGCGCGAACGGACACCTCGAAGGCATCCAGCTCGGCGTCCGTCATGCCGGGCGCGAGGCCCAGGTGCTCCAGGCGGTCGCGCGCGTAGACGGCGAAGCGTCCGGCATAGAGCGTCCGGGGCGCGTCCCCTGCTCTCACGAAGCCGCGCTCGGGAAAGCGCTGCCTCGATAGGAGATCGAACGCGAAGCGCCACGCGTACACCCGCTTCATCCGCGCGAACTCCACCTCGGTCTTGTGATGCCGTCCCCGCGTCGTCAGCGCCAGGGCATGCGGGGTGAAGGGCAGCGGATGCGCGCCCCCGAAGCGTGAGACGGGGTAATCCCGCGGGGCCTCCAGCTTGTCGTAGCAGCAGCCGATGTTCAGGATGAAGCCCGCCCCCTGGCTCTTGCGGATCTGCGTGAGGGCGAGCGGCCCGCAGGTGTGCAGACCGATGGAGGCCCGGTCCCGGCCGGAGAAGAGCGGATCGAGCTGTGGTTGGAGCCCGTCCTCGACGGAGGCCTGGATGAAACACAGGGTGCCCCCGCTCGGGGGGTGGGTTTTCGTCAGCCACCGCCGGCCCTTGTCCTGCAGCGCGGCGTCCCGATCGATGCTGTGGAAGGTCCACCCGAACGTCCGCGCACAGAGGCGGGCGAGATGTCCCATGCCGCCGCCGATATCGACCGCCTGGTGGATGAAGCGCGTCCTCGGCGCGAGCAGGGCGAGCACCCGCTCGAGCTCGTGGGTCTTCTTGGCGCTGAGTCCCTGCGTCTCCGAGACCGTCAGCGCGTGAAGGCCCTCGTGCCAGGGCAGCGCCGTCAGTTCCTGGAGCGCGCCCAGGAGCGCGTCCAGGGACGGAGGCGGGACGCCCACGAGCGCTCCCTGGTCCAGGCGCCGCTCGCCCGCGTCATCGAGCGACCGGGCATAGGCCAACCAGTCCTCGGGATAGGCGGCGCCGGACCCGGGCCAGCCCTGGAGGATGGAGCGGGACCAGAGCGGGGACCAGGGCCGGAGTTGGTGCGTGAGCGCCTCGAGTCGCTCCTGGAAGTCCATGTCGGCGCATCCTATGCGCCGCGCCCGTGAGTGAGTCGTCACACGATGCCCACCGGTAGCTGGGGCGCCTTCGGTCCGCCCGAGGAGAAGCGCTCGCGCAGGAGCTGGATGAAGCGGGTCAACGACGCGGGGCGCTGGCGGGACGTGCGGGTGACAGCGCTCCAGCGGCGGCGGACTCCGCGGGGCGTGAGCCGGATGGCGTGCAGTCCATGGCGCTGGGCCGGTAGCATCCATCCGGGCAGAGCCGTCACGCCGACCCCCCCTCGCACCAACTCGATGAGCGCCTCGGTGAGGGGCACGGGTGAAACCCGCTGTGGCTCGACGTTCGCGGGCCAGAGCACGCGCGTGAAGACATCGAGCTGCTCCCGGGGCGCGGCATAGGTGAGCAGGTGCTCCGACACCAGCTCCTCCGCCGTGACATGGCCGCGCCGCGCCAGCGCGTGGCCCGCGGGAACCACCAGCAGGAGCTCGTCCTCGAAGAGCGGGGTCTGCGCCAGGCGGGCTTGCCGTGGGACGTCCGTGGTCAACGCGAGATCCAGCCCTCCGCTCAGCAGCGCGTCGAGGGGCTGACGCGTGGCTTCCAGGACGATGCGCAGCTCGGAGCGCGGGTACTCCGCCTGCCACTGCCCCAGGATGGGCGGCAGCCAGCCATACACCGTGTAGCAGCCCGTGCTGAGCCGGAGCAGGTCGTCCTGCGGGTGTGCACGGCAGAGCGCCTCTGCCTGGGCCACCTCGGTCAGGACCCGTCGCGCCGAGCTGAGGAGTTTCTCGCCCGCGCCGGTCAGGAGCAGACGTCGCTGGCGGCGCAGGAAGAGCTGCACGCCCAGACGCTCCTCGGCGTCGCGGAGCTGGTGGCTCAGGGCCGAGGATGTGAGGTGAAGATGTCGGCTCGCCGCGGCCAGGCTTCCGGTGTCGGCGACCGCGGCAATCAGCTTGAAGTGACGAAGCTCGAGCATGCCAGGGCAGCTTCACATGAATCCCGTTCATCAACTTCGCGAAATCGTTTCGCTGCACTCAGGAGGCGGGCCTCCTTAACGTTGGCGCCCCATTGCCAGGAAGGCGGACGGATGCCCCAGACAGACAGCTTCACGAGCATGACGCCATTCCAGGCCTCGGCAGAGGCATCACGGCCCGAGCGGACCGGCCGCCGGGACTTCCTACGCGCGGCGGTCTCCCTCGCCGCGGGCGCGGCGCTACTTCCCCCTGGCACGGGCCGTGCGGCGAAGCCTGACGACAGCGCAGCGCTTCGCGCACAGCGGCTGGCCTGGGCCGGAGTGCGGTTGCAGCTGGGGAAGGACACGCTCTTCCTGGACCCATTGCTCGACCCCGCTGTGTGGGGGCCCGCGCTGAAGGACCCGCTCGTCCCCCTGGACGTGGCCGACGGCGGGCGCTTCGTGCTGGTGACCCATCGCCATCCCGACCACTTCGACCGGATGGCCGTTCGCAAGGTGCTGGGGGACACTGGCACGCTGGTGTGCGCCCCGGACACGGCCGCCGCGGCCGCCGCGGCGGGGTTCCGAGTGCGGTCCGCTCCGCTCTACGAGCCCGTCCTGCTCAATGACTTCACCGCCACCGCCGTTCCCGCGGCGGACGGCTACGGCGATACCCAGGTGTCCTGGGTTGTCTCCGGAGGAGGCCGTCGCATCATCCACTGCGGCGACACGCTGTGGCACGGGTCCTGGTGGCACATCGGGCGTCAGTTCGGCCCCTTCGATGCGGCATTCCTGCCCATCAACGGGGCACGCTTTGGCTGGCGGAAGCCCGTGAGCGACATACATGCCGTCCTGACACCGGAGCAGGCGGTCGCGGCGGCCGTGGTGCTGGGGGCCCGGCTCCTCGTTCCCATCCACTATGGCGTCGCGGCCTCCGAGGACTACCAGGAGGTCCCGGGCGCGGAAGCGCTGCTCCTGGCAGCGGCGCGGAAGCGGAAGGTGAACGTGGAACTGGCACGCCCGGGGGAGTGGCTGACCTGGCGGCCCCGGACCTGAGCCTCACATACAGGCCTTGCGAGAATCTTCGATAGGAGGGACAGGGGCACTGTTGCGTGCGAGGGAGGGGCATGGAGCGGCAGCGGAGGGAGGCTGACGGGGCCTCCAGAGGTAGGATGGCAGCTCCTCGAGTCAGGGAAACGACATGCCCGTTGATGAGATTCTCGAATCCAATACGCAGTTCCTCAATGCCTGGCGCTACTTCGCGCGGCACAGCCCGACCGGCGAGGTCCTCGACCTGCCCGAGGTGCACATCGCCTCGTCCAACGTCTCCTGGATGATGCTGAACGTGGCCTTCCTCCCGGCCCCGCTGGAGACGGAGGCGGAACTGCGGAGCGCCGCGGCCGCCGCCGCCCGCTACTTCGCGCCCCGGGGGAACGGGTGGATGCTCGCTGTCTGCGAGGACTGGCTGGCTCCCGGGCTGCGACCGCGGGCCGCGGAATTGCTTGCCTCCCATGGCTTGCAGACCGGCATGGACACCATCGGAATGGTCACCGACCGCCTCATGGAACCCGTGCGGCCCCTGCCATCGCTCGACTTCCGCCAGGCCGCGGATGCGCGGGGCCGGCAAGACGTGGCGGACACCAATGCGCACGCCTACGACGCGCCGGGAGACGTGGTACGCGCGGCCCTCGATGTGCCGGCCTACTTCGCGGGCGAGGGGCAGGGGGTGGGCTATGTGGCCTACCGCAACGGGGAGGTGGCGAGCTGCGCGACGGTTCTCCCCATTGAGGGCATTGCCTACGTCGCGCTGGTAGCCACGATGAAGGAGCACCGCCGGCTCGGCTGCGCCGAGGCGGTCATCCGCCAGTCGCTCGCCGAGGCGCATCGCTCGCAGGGGCTGCAACGGACGGTACTGCACGCGACCCCGGCGGGTCATCCCGTCTACCTCCGCATGGGCTACCGGCCGGTGACGCGCATCCACTTCTACATGGCAGCGGCGAGCGGACGATAGGTCGGACGGGGCGCGCGTACTCCGGTGGCGCGGCACGGGGCCTCCTCCATGGGGCGAGAGGGGCGCGGCCGGAGTCGCGGCGCCTCCATCGCTGCTCGTCAGGCATGCCTTCGTCGCCCATGGAGGCTCATTCAGGGCGCGGAAGCGTCCCGGCCACGTGACGCTCAGACTCGAAACGTCGAGTCGCGCATGAGGGAGGAATCGACGCGATGAAGCGAAGGACTCCAGGAAGTGCTCGAGCCTTCCCGAGGGGCGCTCTGCGCGCCACCGGGATGCTGGTGCTGCTGTGCCTCATTGGCTGTGGAGCGAAGCGGGAGACGACACGCGCGGCCGAGGCTCCGGCCGAGGTCCTCCCTCCCGAGTCCAGTGCGCGCGTGCACGCCCGCCCAGGGCCGGTGAAAGGCGAGCACGGCCCCCTGGGGTTGCATCCCCTGGGCCTGGGTGGGAAGCGCGATGGGTTGTTGTACGTGCCTCGCTCCTATCGCCTGGAGCAGCCCGCGGCGCTGATGGTGCTGCTGCATGGCTCGCGTGGAAACGCGCGGCAGATGTTGGAGGTGATGGAGCCTCTGGCGGACGCCGAGGGCTTCCTCCTTCTGCTCCCCGAGTCACGGGACACGACGTGGGACCACAAGATGGGCCGTCACGGTCAGGACCTGGCCTTCCTGGACCAGGCCCTGGCCCACGTCTTCGCGCGCTACGCCGTGGCGCCGGAGCGCATCAGCCTCGCGGGCTTCTCGGCTGGCGCGTCCTATGCGCTGTCGTTGGGCATCCTCAACGGCGACCTGTTCCCGCGCATCATCGCCTTCTCGCCGAGCTTCGTTCACGCAGCTGAGCCCCGAGGCGAGCCGCGCATCTTCATCGCACATGGCGACAAGGACGCGGCGCTTCCTGTCGAGCAGACGGGCCGCCGAATCGTCACGGAGCTGGGCGCCGCGGGCTTCGAGGTGCGCTACCACGAGTTTTCGGGCGGCCACTCGGTTCCCGCCGAGGTGGCGCGCGTTGCCGCCGACTGGCTCCGCGAGACGAGCGCGGCGAGATGAGCCTGGGGGTCCGTGGCCTACACGGTGCCCACTTCGCTCAGGGCGTCATCCACCTCCGTCAGGGCCATCCGGTCGGCGGGCGTCACCGGGAAGCCCGCCTTCACTCCCTTGCTCACGGCCTCGAAGCCCTTGGCGACCCTTTGCAGGTCCGCCAGGATCCGGGGCCAGGAGGGCTTGGGGAGCTGTGACTGCAGCACCGCGTCGTCGAGCTGCCGGGAGACCGGCAGCAGCAGTGCGAGCGTCGCCGGGTGCTCCTTGGGGTCCCTCCCGAGGATGGTGGTGTAGGTGGCACGCCACGTCGTCATCACCGCCATGAGAGGGAGCTGCACCGCGTCGCCACCGGCCCGGTGCACAGCCCGAGCGGCACCCGTCGGCGGCCCTCCTCGGCCCCTTTGCACCTGCCACCACCCTCAACAGCGCCTCCATCTCTCCTATACTTCCCGGCGGGCGGAGCGCGGCGGGGACCGGCGGACCCGCCGCCGGTTCCCCGGGCGCGACGTGCACGCGACAGGTGCCGTGACGCCGCGATGCGAGGCGTGGGCTCAGCCGCAGGTGTTGTTGCAGTCGCTGGGCTGCGCCATCCAGCGGCAGTCGTACCAGGTGGTCTCGTACGAAATGGTCCGGCCGTTGCTGTAGTACCGGCGGGTGTACTTGTCATACTTGTACAGCGGCGCGCCGCCGTCGCAGTCCGAGCCCGAGTCCCAGGGACCGAAGCTGCACGAGTTCGCGCTGAGATAGGTGCCACAGGCGGCCGCAGCGGAGACGTCCTCCTCCGGCAGCTCGCGCCGCACGGAGACCAGGGGCGCGTCCTCCCCGTGGCGCTGGAAGACCAGCTCCGTCTTGCTCTCTCCCGTCACGGGGATGCGCAACACGAGCGCGCCGGCCCCCTCCTCCACGATGGCCGCGGAGGGCTCGAGCACGTCGCCGCGCGATTCCAGCATCTGGTAGGTGGCCTGGAAGTTGTCGTGACGGAAGGCCTCCCGAAGCGCGGCCTCCCGGCTCATCGACGGGGTTTCGGACTCCCCCCCACACCCGGCGGCGACGAGCGACACGGCGGCTGCAAAGACACAACCCAGAATGTTCTTCATGGCGTTGAGCTCCTGGCGGTGATGCACGCGAAGACCCGCTGTGGGCCTCTGCGGCACGACCACTATGCGGAATCCAGGGGTTGGGAGATACTGCAACACCATTGCAAGTGTGGTGGACTTAACCTGAATTACGTGGTTTCCGCTATTTTACGGGATTTGGGCTTGCATCCCTCTCAAGCCAAAGGTCTAGCAGCGCCGTGATTTTCGGGCTTGGTGGCACTACGCAGCCCTGCTTTCCTCCAGCCACTGCATCGGAGCGTGCCACCGCAGACGTCTGCGTTGGCACGGACGGCCCTGGGCGGGAGCGGCCTGGGCTCCGACGGCTGTAGCGGCACTCTTGATTGCAACCTGGATACACCTTCGGGCGGCTGATAGTCATGCCCCTCCATGACTCTCCCCGCCCGTCCAGCGAGCGTCCCGTCCAGCGCCGAGTACCTCCGAGACACGAAGCAGTGGAGCGACGGTCCACGCGTCGACGGGAAGAAGCAGGGCCTCTGGCGCTTCTGGCGGCAGGACGGCTCGCTCCAGGAGGAGTGTGAGCACCAGGACGACCTCCCCCACGGGCGCGCGGTGCGCTACCACCCCGACGGCTCGCGGTCCGCGGAGCAACAGTGCCACCAGGGGCAGGTCATCGAGGTCATGCTCCACCTCACCGACAAGCCGACGGACGAGGACAACCCCAGGCTGCCGCCCGCCATCCGGAAGATGCGCGTGCTGTTCGAGGACGGCTGGCAGAAGCGCATCCAGTTCTTCGACGCGGCGGACCTGCCCCTGACGGTGGACGGCAGGCCGGCTCCGACGCGGCCCGCCGGCCTTCCGGAAGACGCCTACCTCACCGACGACGTGCGCACGTGGAAGACGGGCCTCTTCAAGAACGAGCGCACGGCGAAGGGGCTGCACCGGTTCTGGACGCTGGAGGGCGAGCTCGTCACGGTGGCGTACCACTCCGGTAATCGGAGGAGCGCGGACAGCCGCCTGCCAGACGTCAAGCGCAATGGCAGCCTGCTGGTCCATGCCACGGAGCTGGGCGACACCGAGGCGGTCGAAGCGCTCCTCGCGCTGGGCTTCGGGCATGAGCCGGGGGCCGCGCTGGACGCGGCGCTCGCGGGTCAGCCGGAGCTGGCGAAGCGGCTCCTCGCGCTCCCTCCCGGTGAGCCCTTCCATCCGCGTGGCGAGCACACGCGCCCCGGTGCCCTCCCGGCCGAGGCCGTCTGGGTTCCAACCCGTCAGCAGTGGGTGGTCGGCACGGTGGACGCCGAGCAGGGACCGGTGGGGACCTGGACGGTGTGGTGGATTACCGGAGAGGCCGAGGACGGAACGCTGAAGGGCGGCCTCGAGGTGGTGGAGTTCCAGGGCGGCCGCACGCGCCACAAGCGCGAGTACCGGCCCCCGGGCGAGCACGGTGAGCTGAAGGAGGAGACCTGGTTCGACGAGGCGGGCCGCCAGGTGCGGCGCCGAAGCTTCGACCGGCCGGAGGGCTTCACCGAGCTCGAGTCGCTCCCCTCGGGCGAGTCCATCAAGCGCCAGGGAAAGCTCCCGGACCGCATCTGGAGCGAGGAGCACTGGGACGCCGAAGATGAGCTCGTCAGCGTCCGCTACTTCGACGACGAGGGCCGGCTGAGGACGGAGCTGGTGTCGAGCGAAGGGCACGGACGCGTCTTCGACGAGCACGGCACCGTGGTGGCCGAGGGTGCCGTCGAGGGCGAGCGGCTCACCGGCACCTGGAAACTCCATGGTGGGGACGCGGAGGCGCGGGAGCTCGACGTCGGCGGGCTGTCGCTCGAAGCGTCCGTGGAGCTGGGGACGTTGCTGCCGCTCATCTCCCGGATGCAGGAGGAGCCCGTGCCTGCCTTCCTGGAGCAGGCGATGGACCTGGAGTGGGCGGACCTCAAGAGCCACTTCAACCTGGACCCGGAGCAGGTCCCCGGCCTGCTGCGCGTCATCGCCCTCGACACACGAGCGGCCGTCGAGCATGGCCTCAGGGCGCTGGGCGACGACCTGTACCACCAGGGCACCCTCTCGGAGCTCGCGGGCCCGGTGCTCCCGTTCCTGTGCGCCATCACCTCGCACATGAAGGACGAGGAGACGCTCGAGCAGTTGCTCACGTTTCTCTCGGACGTGGGCACCCGTGGCTACAACCTCGACGCCGCGAACACGCTGAAGAAGGCCTTCCGCCAGCGGAAGGGGGCCCTCGAACCCGGCCACGGCCTCTTCTTCCACGCGCTCGTCGAGCATGCGGAGGCCTGGGTCCGGCTGTCCCGGCATGCGAATCCGAGTGTCTGCGAGCCCGCGACCGTGCTGCTCGGCCTCACCGACGACGCGCGCGCCGCCAGTGCGCTGTGCGTGCTCCTCGAAGGCCGGGCGGGCACCCCGAGCCAGCAGGCGCTCGCGGCGCGAATGCTTTCGCTCCATCCGGCGAAGGACGCCTCTCGCGCGGCGCTCGAGCGCGCACTGGGCTCGGAGGATGGGAAGCTCCGGAGCGAGGCCGCCAAGAGCTGGCTGCGCCTCCACCTTCCGCACACGGACAGGGCCGTCGCGGTGCTGCTGGAGCAGGTGCGGGCGGGGAAGGCGGAAGCCGCGGTGATTCTCACGCTGCTCCCCGCCGGGGAGCGGGCGCGGCACCAGGGCGTGCTCATCCAGGCCCTGCTCCAGGCGGACCTGAGCACCGTCTACGGAGTTGCCCGGGCGGCGCTCTCCGTCACACGGGAGAAGGGTGCCGACGCGGAGCCCTCCGCTGCACGGCGCGAGGTGCTCGAGGCGTTGCTCGCGAACAAGCGCTTCTGGAGGCTCGATGTCAACGCCGCCGAGGTGCTCCGCGAGGTGGGGCTCCCGACGACGCGCGCGGGGCTGGAGGCGCTCCTTCGAGGAGCGCCTGTCGACGAAGTGGGAGCGCGCGATGGCTTCCTGAGCGCCGCCAGCGGCATCGATGGACCGAGCGTCGAGTCCTTCCGGGAGGAGGACGCATAGCCGCGGGAGTCGGCCGTCAGGTGCTCCTCTTTGAGCTTGCCCCTCCCCGGAAGGCCCTGGTTTCCTATGAAACACAAGCTCGTCGACTACTTCCGCCGCATCTCTCCTCTGTCGGACGAGGAGGCCCAGGCCATTCTGGACAGCATGGTGGTGAAGACCTGTCCGAAAGGCACGCACTTGCTCATGGCGGGCCAGGTCTGCACCGAGGCCTACTTCGTCCTCCAGGGCTGCGTCCGCCAGTACTACGTCGTCGACGGTGAAGAGCGGAGCAACGGGTTCTTCACCGAGGACGAATGGGTCCTCTCGATTCACAGCATGATGAACCAGACCCCGGCGGAGCACTTCCTGGTCTGCGCGGAAGACACCACGATGGTGGTGGGCACCGAGCAACGCGAGGCGGGCCTCTATCGACGCTTCCCCCGCTTCGAGAGCATCTCCCGGAGGGTGATGCAGAAGGTCCTGGCGGAGCAGCAGGAGCGGTTCGCTTCCTATCTCACCGATACCCCGGAGCAGCGCTACCTCAAGCTCTCGAAGACGCGGCCGGACATCCTCCAGCGGATTCCCCAGTACCAGCTGGCCAGCTACATCGGCGTGAAGCCCGAGTCGCTGAGCCGGATCCGAAAGCGTATTGCCACGCGCGGCAAGCCGGCTACGCCGCGACGGAAGGCGTGACCGTCCGGAACCCCTTGGCGATGAGCCAGCCACCGAGGAACAGCTCGAACAGGCCCCCGGGCCCGGAGAAGAGGATGCCCCACGGCAGCCCGAAGAGCTCGAGGACGGCCCCCAGCGCCAGAAGCCCGTAGCCCACCGCGCCCACCAGCGGGAGCAACGAGGGAAGAAGCCGGGAGCGGTACAGCGACAGGCAGAACGCCACGCTGCCGGCCCCCAGGATGATCATCGCGAGCTGGTACGCCCAGAAGTTCCCCTTCGAGAGAAGTCTGGACAGGGTCACCAGCTCCGGCGTCGTCTGCCCTTGCGCGGATTCTCCGAGCTGAAGGATGCACAGAAGGAACACCACTCCGACGATGAGGAGCAGCGCCTCCATCACCCGCGTGCAGACGTACGCGATGGCGATGCTCGGGCTCCGCTCGCGGAGTATCGGAAAGAACAGCACGCCAAGCCCGACGACGGTGATGGAGTTCAACAGGAGCAGCAGCGCGCCCCCGACGAACAGCGTCCTCTGCCCGGCCACCACGGCCAGGTGCTCCGGCTCATTCAGGACGGAGGTGACGAGCGCGGTGCCGATGCCGTAGGCGAAGAACGGAAGGAGAAAGAGAATTCCCAGGGAGCGGGAGTAGAGGCGGGTGGTGTTCATCGCGAGGGCTCCAGAACGTTCAGCGACGTTGTGGCCTCGAGAGTAGGGAGGGGGCGCCCTCGCCCGCATTGACGAGGGTTAATAAAGACCTGCTCGTACCCGTATGACGAAGACCGCTCTGCGTCGAGCGGTCCTCGCGGTGCCCGAAGCTACCTGACGCAGTTGAACAGGTTGTTGCTGACGTGGATGCCGCTCATCGCGTACCCGCCGGCCCCGCACACGTGCATGGGATAGGCGTCCTTCGTGCCAGGGTTCCCATCCACATACTCGGAGACGACGCCCGTCCCTGGATGCGCTGGGCACGGCGAACGACGCGGAGTTCCACCAGTGGATTGACTGCGTCGCGGCGCCTACTACTACCTCATGCTCGTGGCCCGCACGCCCTGCTCGGACGTGAAGCTGGAGGCCCGCTTCGACAAGACACCCTGAGGCGGGTATGCAGGTGACGCCGCACTTCCATTCGCGGGTGCCGCGCCTGCTTATGTCCGTGTCGCAACATTTCGCAAAGACATGCTTCGCCCGTCTGGGTGTGCCACTTTTCATTTCATAGATTGAGCGGCCTCGCCGCCGGATCGCGCAGGAGACGCCGCGATTCTCGTGCGGGGCGGCATCCTCCAACATACGCTGAGGCGTCGCGCATAGCGGTGAAATACCACCCAGAGAGAGGCCCCAGAATGTGCACGAGTCTGATGATCAGCGTCCCCGCCAATCCCGGTCAGAGCTCTCCAGACGCGACGCGGATGTTCGTGAGCGCGAGAGCGCTGGAGATGCCGGGAGTGATTGAGCAGAGCGTCTACGTAATGCCGAGCAAGCAGTCCTGGCCGCTGACACCGGCCGCTCCCGGCGCGGCGGCAGCCCAGGGGTGGACGACGCTCAATTGGACCAATCCCTATGGTTTCGTGGGGATCGCCCCCTCCGGGAGCAACTGGGACACTCTGCCGACCTTCAACGACGGCATCAACAGCGAGGGGCTGTCCGTCGGAGCGCTGTGGCTCGCCCCCGGTACCCAGTACGGCACCATTGGGGCTGGGACGCAGAGCAATCAGGTGTCGTTCCTGGATTTTCCCGCGTGGATCCTCGGCAACTTCGCGTCGGTCAATGACTTCCTGTCAGCCTTTCAGAAGATCATCGTCGTCGGGCCTCAGCCGGGAGAGAAGTTCTATGTCCCGCTGCACTACATCGTGACGGACAACACCGGTCAGAGCGCCGTCATCGAGTTCATCGGGGGCACGCCCCAGATCTACAAGTGCACCAACGGCGTCATGACCAACTGGCCGACCTACGACTGGCAGCTGACGAACGTCAAGAACTACTACAATCTGACGCTCGTCGGCAGCGCCACCTCCACCTCGGGTGCCGGCAATCCCGTCGGGGGCGGTCTGGTCGGATTGCCCGGAGACTCGCTGTCCGCCTCGCGATTCGTCAGAGCAACCATCCTCTCCCAGGGCATCAGCCAGCTCCCGGCGGACGGTATGGGCTGGCTGCCGGCGCCAGGCATCTTCCAGACGTCGCCGCCGTCGAAGACCCCGCCCGGCTTCGCCGGTCCAGAGCAGACCGCGGTCATGGTCGCGCTGCAGCTCACGCAGATCTGCATGGGGACGCCGTACGGGATGCTGCTGGAAACGGTGAAGAACTCGCCGTCCACGACGGGCACTCCAGACACCATGCCACCCTCGTATACGACCACGTACGGCGACTACACGATGTGGACGAGCGTACGCGACCACACCAATCTCAAGTACTACTTCATGTCTGCGTTTAGCGGGATTCTCACGATGATCGACCTGAACTCGCTGAACTTCGCCACCACACCGGCGTACCCGAAGGCCGCGAGCATCGCGATCATGCCCCAGGGGGGCGCGCCGTGGCGCGTGGATGCGACGAAGATGCTCACGCCCGCAGCCGCGTGAGCTTCCCGTCGCGGGTTCGTCCACACCTGTCGTTGGAATGCCAGGGCATATCACACGGGTGCCTGAAAGACAGACAGCACGGCGCCTGATGAGGACATGACCGCGAAGCAGCAGGAGACAGCGAGCAGGTACGTCCCGCCACGCTGTCTCCTTTCAGGGCTCCGGGCAGCTGGCGCTGACCGGAGCCCGGGGGCTACTGCGGCTGCGGCTGCTCCAGCGCCTCCAGCATGCGCGTCTTCAGCTTGGGGCTCGGGCTGTCCCCCACCGAGGCCGCCTGACGCTGAATCACGTCGGTGCGGCCCATGAAGCGCAGGCCGTCCAGCGCGGCCAGCCGGATCGAGGTGGGCTCCGCCGCGTTGCCCAGCACGGCGCCAAGTTGCTCCGCGTACGCGACGAGCCCCAGGCCGCCGAGCTGCATCAGCGCGAGCTTGCGCACCTCCGGCTGCGAGGAGGTGCTGGAGGCCGCGAGCTGGGAGAGGAGCGCGCCGTCGGCGGCGGTGAAGAGGCCGCGGTGCGCCAGGTCGGCCATCGCGCTGTAGCGCAGGTAGGGCACGGACGCGTCGAGCTGCGCGAGCGCCACCGGCTTGAACGCCTGCGGGTCCCTCCAGGTCTGCTGGTAGTTGGCAATCGCCGTGCGGTAGCTCTCGGCCTCGTGGAGGCTCACGGCCACGATGGAGTACGCGCTGGTTGCCAACTCGAGCCCGCCCGCCGCGTCCATCGAGAGGAAGAGCAGGTAGTAGTTGCCGGTCACGAGCTGCCTGTCCGCGGTGTACGTGTCATGCGGGAGCGTGAACAGGGTGGGCGTCTGGCCGGTGAGCTGCACCGACGTCGTGAAGACCATCGCCGTGCTGCCGTTGGACGTCAGCTGCGCGATGACCGCGGACCTGGAGTCCTCCAACTGGCCGCCGAGCGCATCGCCTCCGGGAGCAATGTCCAGCGCGAGCGCCTTGCCCGCGCCGACGAAGAGGGTCATGCAGAGAATGGAACTGAGCAGGATTTGATTTTTCATGGAATGCCTCGCCTGGAATCAGGGGTGGATGATCTTCAGGTAGCTCTTGCCGTAGCGCTCGAAGTACGGCTTCTTCGTGGCGCGGGTGGTCGGGTTTGCCTGGCCGATGCGGGCGTAGAACTGCGACTTGTTGCCCGGGTCCATGATGTGGTGGCCCACGTCGAAGCGGTCCGACGGGTTCGCATCGTCATAGGCCTCGCAGTTGTGTGAGTCCTCGCAGCCGTGCAGCCGCGTCGGGCCAATGGAGACCAGGCCGAAGCTGTGGCCCGCCTCGTGCGCCGCGGTGCGGCCGATGGCCGTCGCCACGTCCTGCACGCGCATGGCGAGCGTGTCGGTGAGCTCCGCCGGGGTGGTGGAGACGAGTTTCTTCACCAGCATGCAGCGGAACACGCCGACGAAGACCTGCGACGTCTGCGTCTTGTTGGTGTTCTTGTAGTCCCCGGGTGATTTGCCGAGGAGGTTGCACTTGGTCGTGTCGCCGACGAGGAACTTCACCGTGTGCACGCCAATGCCCGGGGCGCTGGCGAGGGTGATGGACGTGCCGGCGTAGGCGTTGGCGAAGAAGCTCGCCACGCCAGCCTTCACGTCGTTGACGAAGGCGGTCTGCTGCGCGGCGGTGAGCGGCCCGTTGAGCGTGCCCGTGGCAATCGCCTTGAGCTCGGCGTCGACGCCGGACGCGGACCAGTCGAGGAACACCGGCTGGCTGCCGTTGGCGGCGAGGTCGTTCTTCCGCTCGAGGATGAAGCCATCGATGCTGCCGACGATGTTACCGTTGGGCGTCGCGCGCCAGGTCTCGCCGTCCAGCACGTTGACGCCGAGCGAGAGCGGCACCCCCGACTGCTGCCACACGTTGTTGGCGTCCGTCTGGTCCCACACCATGAAGCCGCCCCCGTTGACGCGCAGGTGGGCCCAGCCGGCCATGTTCTCCTGCCACTGGAGCGTGTTGTCGTCGAACCGATGGATGTAGCCCTGGACGTTCACCGAGGAGCTGGTGACCAGGATGTCCGTCTGGGGCTGGGTGACGCAGCCCCGGTCGAAGCCGAAGAGAGGAATCGCGGCCAGCGCGAGCCCCACGGCCCACTTCCGGGACGCGGGGCGGCTGGAGGAATGTGCCTTCATGTGTGTGTCCTTTGCGAAGCCGGGCAGGAGGTCGCCCGCGGGGGACGGCCATTGCAGCCGGCCTGCCAACGGCTCGTGCGCCCTGGAGTGCCCACCCCGCTCGCGCAGGAGAGGCAATGACTGCCCTTCGCGTGGGCCTCGCGCGAGGCAGGTCTTGCCCATGGGGCAACCATTGCCCCGCCCACGGGGCCCGCCGTGGTTTGCTTCCCCCATGGAGCCCCCCAGCGCGAAAGAAACCGTGGATTCGGGCCAGCAGCGCCGCGCCTCTCCCTGCGAGCCGGAGCGCCTCTCCCTGCTGGTGATGGAGGGGGGCTCGTCCTCGATTGTGCCCCTGCCTCGCGACGGCACACTCACCATCGGCCGCGGCGCGGGCGTCGAGCTCCTCGTACAGGACGCCTCGGTGAGCCGGCGCCACGCCCGGCTGAGCGTGGTGGAAGGCGAGGCCCGAATCACCGACCTCGACAGCCACAACGGCGTCCGCGTCAACGGCGAGCTCATCTCCGGCGAGCAGGTGCTGCGCAGCGGAGACGTGGTGATGCTGGGAGACGTCACGCTCGTCTTCCACCGGAGGGACATCCCCCCGCCACAGCGGCTCCTGCTGGGCGCCGCCCCGCTGCGGGACAGGTTGGCGGAGGAGCTGGAGCGGGTGCTGCGCTACGAGCGCGCGCTGAGCGTCGTCGCGCTGGCCCTGGGACCCACGGATGTCCCCCTGGAGGAACTGGTCCGCGCGCTCGGCGGCGGCCTGCGACTGATGGACCTGGTGGGACGGGGCGGGCCCACGCAGCTCTTCGTCCTGCTGCCCGAGCTGACGGCGGAGGAGGCGGAGGAGGTCGTCCAGCCCATGCTGGAGGGCCTCGTCCCGCTGGCGCCCGAGGTGCGGGCGGGCGTGGCCTGTGCCCCGCAGGACGGGCTGGACGCGGACACCCTCATCTCCGCGGCGCGGGCGGTGGCGCTGACAGCGCCCTCCGGCGGCCTTCGCATCAGCGGCCCGGACCTGTATCAGCTCGCGCTCGGAGAGCGCTCGGTGATGGTGGCGGATGAGTCCCTGGTGCGCCTCTTCGAGCTGCTCCGACGGCTGGCCTCGAGCCCCATCCCCGTCCTCATCCATGGCGAGACGGGCGCGGGCAAGGAGAACGCCGCCTGGGCCGTGCACCACTGGTCGCCGCGCGCGCAGCGGCCGTTCATCTCCCTCAACTGCGCGGCCCTGCCGGAGAGCCTCGTGGAGAGCGAGCTGTTCGGCGCCGAGCGGGGCGCCTTCTCCGGCGCGGTGGCCTCGCGGGCCGGCCTGCTGGAGCGGGCCAGCGGGGGCACGCTCTTCCTTGACGAGGTAGCGGAGCTGCCGCTCTCCGTGCAGGCCAAGCTGCTGCGCGCGTTGGACCAGCAGCGCATCACCCGCCTGGGAGACTCGCGCGAGCGCCCGGTGGACCTGCGCATCGTCGCCGCCACCCACCGCGTGCTTGCGGACGAGGTGAAGGCCGGCCGCTTTCGCCAGGACCTCTTCTTCCGCCTGTCGGCCTCCGTCGTCGTGCTGCCGCCCTTGCGAAACCGTCCCCGCGAGCTGCCGCTGCTGGCCACCCGCTTCCTCCAGGAGGCCCTGGCCCGCGCGGGCAGGACGGCGCCGCGCATCTCCGCCGCCGCCATGGACGTGCTCCGGGCGCACCCGTGGCCGGGCAACGTGCGCGAATTGAAGAACGTCATGGAGTACGCCGCCACCACCGCCACCGGCCCCATGCTGGAGGCCTCCCACCTGCCGGACTCCCTCCAGCGTCCCCCGGAAGAGGAAGCCCCTCCGCTCCCGCCCACGGCGCCCGCCCCGGACACGGCCCCCGCGAGCTTCCGCCCCATCGCCGAGGAGGTCCGCGAGCTGGAGTACCGCCGGATGCGAGAGGCCCTGGAGGCCACCGGCGGCGTACAGACGCGCGCCGCGCAGCTCATCGGCATGCCGCTGCGGACCTTCAAGTTCAAGGCCCGGCGCTACCAGCTCCCGCGCCCGCGCGCCGCTCGCGATTGATTGCGCGGGCACGCCTCGTGCAATCCGCCTCCACGAACAGCACGAAAGGGCGAACGGTCATGAAGGACGGACTCGACCAGCGGAGCGCGGTGGCACTGATGGCCATCCTGGTTTCACTCGTGGGGTGCGTGGCCCACGGAAGCATCTCGAGCACGGCGACGGGCGGCGGGACTCCGGAGGTCAGCGAGCTCGCCACACACTGTCCCGGTGGGACGACCTGCCCGGGCGACGGCAACGGTCCCGGCATCTACGTCTCCGACACCGGCAGCTACTGCCTCTGGCTCAACCCCGCGAGCAACCTGCGCTTCTGCCCGGAGTCCTTCGAGAACCTCCCGGCGAAGACTGGCGGTGTGAGCAGCGTGCGGCTCAAGGGGCGGCTCTGGTCCGGAGGCGAGGACAGGGAGGTCCTCAGCACCCCCATCCAGGTCCGCTACGACGGCGACAAGAAGGGCAGCCTGCTCAAGGTGGAGCCCTCCACCGTGCCGGACACGTCCCGGCTCGGCTTCACCTACCTGCTCCAGGGAGCGGTGACTCCCGCTCACGTGGTGGGCTCGACGCTGCCGAAGCTGACGCTGCTCTTCATGGTCGACACCCCGGACGCCTATACCCTCGAGCTCACCTTCACGGAGGTCGCGCTCGCGGGCGCGACCAACCCGGACAGGCCAGACACGCAGCTCAAGCTCTTCCGCTATCGGGCCAGGTACGACAACACCAGGCGGAATATCTCCGGGTACTACTGCTCGCTCCCGGGCGACGCGCAGGCCACTCCCGAGAGCGAGAAGACGCCGCTCGCGCTCTCCGTCCTGCCGGCGCACCAGGTGAATGGCGCCACGGGCGTCATCCAGGCCTCTGCGAGCTCGGTCACCATGGCCTGCGTCTCGGGCGCCATCGTCACCTGCATGGAGAACTGGAACTACGTGCCCTGGAACCCCACGCTCGAGGCCAACGGGAACCCGACCCGGTTCCTCGGCGCCTGCATCCAGGGCAAGCGTGCCGCCTACTTCGCCCACCCGAAGACGCACCCGTATCAGGACTTCAACAGCTACACGGTGGAGGGAACCGACATCCGCATCCGCGACAACGTCATCAACTTCGCGAAGCTCAGCATCGAGCAGGGCAACATCGAGGCCATCTGGGACACCTCGGGAGCGGTCTGCTTCAATCCGTCCAACCAGCGCCGGCCGGACCTCTTCGTCCTGGAGGACTGGAACCCGGAGGCCCTGCCCCTGCTCCCCGCCTGTACCGCGGAGGACCTCCAGCCCCACCGCATCATCACCGGCAAGGCCGCGCCCTGACTCAGCGCTGTCCCCGGCTCGCGGCGAGGTGGGCCAGCAGCGACTCCACCTCGCCCGCGAGCTCCTGGTGCCGCGGCGGCAGGAGCGGATTGAGCTCGAAGGCCCGCGCGAAGGCGGCGCGGGCCTGGAGCGCGGCCTCCTGGCGCGTGGCGAGGCCCTCCGTCCTCCGGGCCCGCAGGAGGAGCAGGCCCCCACGGATGAGGTGGGCCTGCGCCAGGTTCCCATCGAGCTTCAGGGCCCGCTCCACCTGGTCCAGGCCGCTCGCAATCGCCGCTCTCGCGCCGGCGGGCGGCAGCGCCTGCGCCAGCCGCCAGTAGACGCGCGCCAGCTCCTGGTGGGCCTCGAAGTAGGGAACCCTGTCCACGGCGCGCTGGGCCTCGGCCCGCGCCCCGTGCAGCAGCGGCAGGATGGGCCTGCCCTGCCGCCGCGCCCACTCCGCTTCCGCGAGCGCCACCCGCGCGCCGACGACGCGGCAGTCGACGCACCCGGGCGCGCCCCGGTAGGCCCGCTCCAGCGCGGCGCGGCCCGCTTCGAGCTCGGCGGCGGGATTGCCTCCGTCCCGCATCGCCTGGAGCGCCGCGAGGTGGTGCGCCTCCGCCATGTGGAGGTGACTGCGTCCGTCCGTGGGGTTGCCACGCAGCGCGCGCTCCAACTGCTGGCGGGCGCGCTCCAGCGGCGGGCGCACGTCCCCTCCGGCCTCCAGCAGGTACTGCGCGCGCATCAGCTCCGCGGCGGCCATGCCGCCCAGCGCCGAGGAATGGTTCGCGTTGATGGCGAGGCTGCGCTCGCCCGCCTCGATGGACCTGCGCACGTGTTCCTCGGGGTCCAGCCCGCGCCCGAGGCCGTAGTCGGCCAGCGCGTTGTAGACGTGTACCTGATTCGACCAGGCATAGAGGTACTGAGGGTCCGCCCGCGCGGCCTGCTCGAAGTACCGCGCCGCCCTCTCGAGTTCCGGGCGGGGGTCCTCGCCGTGCTCCCGGAGGTGGTTGCCCTTGTTGAAGTGGATGAGCGCCAAATCGTTCAGTGCCCACGGATAGTCGGGCTGGAGCTGGAGCGCGTGCTCCAGCCGGACGATGGCCTCGTCCCAGAAGGGGTGGGGGTCGCGCTGGTTGCGCCACTCGTAGAGCCCGCGCGTGTAGTAGCCGCTGGCGAGCGCGTCATGGGCATACACGTCGTTCGGGGCCCGCTCCACCGCGCGCAGTCCGGAGGCAATCCAATCCGTGAGGATGGGCTCCAGTTTCTCGACGGCCCCCTGGGTGTTCTCGACCTTGTACTGGCGCATCAGGGCATAGGCTCGCTGCCGGTAGGACATGGAGCGGTGGGGCGCGGCGCGGGTGGCCTGGGCGGTGGCCACCAGCGTGCGCTCCAGCGCGTCCCGGGCGGGCCGGCCCTGGTCGAGCTCGACGTCCACGCGCTCCAGCCAGGTCTGCGCGAGCGCCTCGTAGCTGCTCGCGTCGCTCCGCCCCGCCTCCAGGGCCTGCGTGTACAGCGTGGCGGCCTCCTCGAGTCCCGCCCGGGCCGCGTCGTAGTCCCCGCGCTCCCGCCGCTCCACCGCCCGGGCAAGGGCCACATCTCCGGCGAGCCTCCGGGCCTCGTACATCCACGGCGCGGACACGGTGGCTCGCGCGGCCGCCCGCGCCGCCACGTCATAGTCCTTGCGGTAGAGGGCGATGAGGCCCTCGAGGTAGTGGGGCGACTCCAGCTCCAGCGCGCGGCTGCGCTCGAGGGACTGGAGCGCGGGCACGAGGTATTCCTGCTCCAGGGCCTGCTTGCGCTTCGCCACCCAGGCCTTGTCGCCACCGCGTCGCATGTCCTCCAGCCCCTGGCGGTACCTCGCGCCGAGCGCCTGGCCCAGGGCGTAGTGCAGCTCGGGTGAGTCCAGGCCCCGCTGGCGCGCCTGCGTCAGCTCCGCGTGCGCCTGCTCGAACTCCTGCATCGCGAGGTGGCCCCGCCCCAGCGCGTAGTGAATCAAGGCCTTGCCGTACTCATCCAGCTCCCGCGCCTGCGAGGCGATGCGCGCCATCCGCTCGCGGACGAGCTGCTGCTCCCGTTGGGTGTCGTGCAGCGGCAGGGCGTAGGCCGTGCGCAGGAACCACTCAATCTCCGTCACCTGCTGGCCCACCTGCTCGGCCAGCCGGGCCCGCGTCGCGAGCTGGGCGCGCGTGTGCCGGGCCTCCAGCCACGAGCGCGCACCCAGCACGGAGAGGACGAGGATGCTGGCCAGCGACAGCGCGGAGACCCCTACCAGCGCGCGGTGCTTTCGCGCGCGGCGCCGCCAGCGGTACAGCAGACTCGGGCGCCGCGCGAGGATGGGCTCGCCATCCAGGTACCGCCCCAGGTCCTCCGCGAGGGCGCGCGCGGACGCGTAACGCTGCTCTGGCTCCTTGTTGAGACACTTGAGGACCAGCGTCTCCAAATCCCCCGGCAGGTCCGGCACGTGCGCGCGTGGCGAGGGCGGCTCCTCCTGGAGCACCTTCGTGACGACGTCCGCGGCCGTGGCGGCGGAGAAGGGCGTCACGCCGGTGAGCAGCTCGTAGAACGTGGCGCCGAGGCTGTAGACATCCGTGCGGCGATCGATGTGCGCCAGGTCTCCCCGGGCCTGCTCGGGCGCCATGTAGGAAGGCGTGCCCAGCAGCGCCCCCGTATGGGTGAGGCCGTGCCCGTGGGCGTCGTCGTAGGCCAGGCCGAAGTCCACGACGATGGGGAACCAGCGCCCGCCCTCGTGCCGCTCGACGAGGATGTTGGAGGGCTTGAGGTCCCGGTGGATGACGCCCAGCCGGTGCGCCTCGTGGACCGCGGCGGCGACGTCCCGCATCACCTGGACCTTCTCGGTCAGCGACATCCCGGAGGCCGCGTGGTCCAATCCCTGTCCCGCGACGAGCTGCATGGCGATGTACGGCCTTCCGCCGACTTCGCCGACCTCGAACACCTTGCACACGTGGGGATGGTCGACGCGGACCTGCGTCCTCGCCTCCTGGAGGAAGCGGTCTGCGCGCTCCGTGTTCGCATCCCGGATGAACTTGAGCGCCACCCTGCGCCCGAGCCTGCGGTCTCTCGCCTCGAAGACCTCGCCCATGCCTCCCTGACCCAGGCGTTCGAGGAGCTCGTAGCGTTCCCAGTCGGAGAACGGGAGCGCCCGGCTCCGGTCCGGGACGGGGAGCGCTCCATCCATCGTGGCCAGGTCGCCCGGCCCAGCCGCGCGTGGCCCCGACGGAGTCTCGTCATCCCCAGCGTTCGCCATGCCGCCAGTGTAGCCGTCTCATGCTCGTCGTCAGCCCCGCGACTGGGCGTCCCTGGCTCCGGGCCAGGGGGACTGAGCTGGATGGGAGGCGACGCGGGCACGGAAGCCCGCGTCTCCGAAACGCTCGGCGTCAGCCCGCCCTGCGAAGCCGGCCCAGCATTCCGTTGAGGTCCCGGACGAACAGCTCGTGCCGGAAGTAGTGCCCTCCCGGAACCTCGTGCCATTCATGCGGAATCCCGGCTCGACCGAGTGCGCCGCGGAACTCGCGCTGTCCGGCGAGCACCTGGGTCTCGTTGACGTAGTCGAACCAGTTCACCGGGTCGGGTGACGTGCCGGCCGCGAGGAAGATCCGCTTGTTGTGATAGCTGGGGATGCGCTGGATGGGATTGTCGGCGTTCACCCTCGCCTCGTCCCAGAAGGGGACGCCGTAGACGCTCCCTCCGGCCAGGTCCATCGCCGCCGAGGTTGTGTTCGCCCAGTGGACGACGAGGCCGCCGTCGCGCCGAAGGCTCGCCGGGCCCGAGTGGGAGCTGACCGAGCAGAAGTGACCGTAGTACTTGGCGGCGTACTTCAAGGCACCGAAGCCACCCATGGAGAACCCGGCAACGGCTCGACCGTTGTACTCGGCCCAGGTGCGGAAGTTCGCGTCGATCCAGGGCAGCAACTGGCCGATATGGAAGGTCTCCCAGTTGCGGGGGCCGGAGTTGGTGCTCACGGGATTGGAGTACCAGCCCGTCGAGGCATCCGGCATGACGACGATGACGTCGCGCCAGGCCGTGAGGTTGATGATGTTGTCCTGCATGTGGAAGGTGCGGAAGTCCGCGTTGCCTCCATGGAGCAGGTACAGCACCGGGTACCTCTTGCCACTGGTGTGGTACCCGTCGGGGAGCAGGACGTTGACCGCCGGGTCCCACTCGATGGCGTCGGTGGCGAAGCGGTAGTACTGCAGGCGACCGCCGTTTTCGTTTCTATCGACGATGCGCAGCCCGAAGCCGTCACCGGCGGCCCGGGCCGTGCCCGGAAAACCGAGACCGCCAGCGAGAGCGCCCGCTGTGGCACCAAGACCGGCCATGAAGTGCCGACGGGTGAAGTTCGAGCGAGGCTTGGAGGGAGTGTCCATGAGTTCCTCAGGAGTTGTCGATGCGAGGAGGGTTACCGGGCTGTCGTGGATGAGCGACTCACGACGACCTTCAGCCGCATTGTGGCGGAATCGCTGCTGGCGTAAAGCGGATTAACAGGATTAAACGAAAATTCGTCGCCTGGTCGCCAATGGGCCAGGACGCTCACACGGAGAGTCCTTCCGCGGAGGCACGCGAAGGCGTGGGTGGCTCCTGTTCGAGCGAGGGTTGCCTTCTCTCTCCTGGACGCGGACTCAGCGACTCGAAGAAGCCGGCGCGTTGGCGGGCTCCTCGCGCAGGAGCTGGACGGCGCGCTCCAGCAACTCGTCACGGCCCGCCTGGAGTCCCGCCACCGTCGGCCGCAGCTTCACGTGGGGCTCGAGCCCCTTGCGTTGCAGCTGCCGTCCATCCCCGTGGCGCACCTGCTGTCCGGTGAAATGGAAGGTGATGCCGCCGGGCAGGACCGCCTGGGTGACGTCGCCATTGGTGCCCGCGGTGGCGCTGCCCAGGAAGACGGTGTCCGCCGCGGCCTCCAGCATCAGCCCGGTGTGCTCGGCCTGGCTGATGGTTCGCGAGTCGATGAGCGTCACCGTGCGGCCCCTGTACTTGGGAATGTCCACCTCTGGCAGCGAATCGCTGAGCTTCAGCCAACCCGTGTGCTGGCCTCCCGCCACCGGGCGCTCGTACCAGGCATAGGGGCGCGAGCCCTTCACGTCGAAGAAGGGCCCGAGTTCCCACATCGTGCCGCGCGGGTAGCCGCGCAGGTCGAACACGATGCCGCGGGTGTCCTTGAGCTTCTCGAACATCGCGGGCACCTGCCAGGCCTCCAGCTTCTCCAGGTCCACGAAGCCGATGTTCCCCTCCAGCACCCGGTAGGGCTCCGCCTTCGAGGGAGGCAGCTTCCACCGGGGCGTGCGAGTGAGCTTCACTTCCCTGGCCCCCTGGGCGCCGCGCACGCCGAGGACGACCGTGGAGCCCTCCTCTCCCGCGAGCGTGCGCAGCAGGGTCAGGTCCCGGCGATGACCGGGCAGGGCGCCCGACACGTACGGGGTGAACCGCCGCACCCGCGCGTCGATGGGCTCTCCGTCAATCTTCTCGATGACGTCGCCTGGCACGAGTCCGGGCGCGGACTGCGCATCGAGCACCTCCACCACCACGGCCTTGCCGCCGATGTCCGTCACCCAGACCGGCGGGGCGACGCCGAAGAAGCGCTGGAGCTCCGGATGGCCTCGCACCGAGGCGTGTCCGTCCTGGAGCCAGGTGCACGCCTCGGCCAATGCGAGCGCGTACTCCGTCGCGTCCTTCGCCGCGTCCAGCTTCTCGAGCAGCTCCGGCAGGCGGGCCTCCCACGGCCGGTCCATCAGGTCCGGGTAGGCGAAGAAGAAACGTACCACCGTCCACAGCTTGGCCCCGGCCAGCAGCCGCATCTCCCGGGATGGCTGGAGCGCGTCCTTGTAGCTCGGCTCCAAGCGCCAGGCGGCCGTGGGCCGAAGGGCCGCGGCCACGCCGGCCTTCCGCTTGGGGGGGCGGGCGGCCAGCAAGAGGGCCTGCCGCATCCCTTCGTCCGGGCCATCCAGACGGGCGCGCGCGGGCCGCTTCACGTCCGCCTCCAGGGGCAGCACCGTCTCATTGAGACTCACCAGTGCGCGGTACCCCTCGCCCAGCGGCACGGAGTCCTGCGTGTTCGTGGCGCCCTCATTGAGCGGGCCTTCGGCCACCAGGAGCGCCGTCCCACGGGCGCGCAGGGCCAGGATGGACAGGTCGATGGCGGAGTCCTCGTCGACCAGGAAGACGAGCAGGGCCGGCTTCTTGCCCGGAGTGCCCGTGACCACCTCGTCCGTGGGCAATGTGAGCTCGGTTCGATAGAAGCTCTGCGCGCCATCCTGCGGCCTCAGGCCCAGGTGGTGCACCTCGCGCAGGCCGGGAACGCTCAGCTCGCCGTCGATGAAGTGAGGCAGCAGCCGCGGCACCATCCACGAGAGGCCATAGCGCCGCAGTCCTCGCATGCGCAGGTCCATCACCACCGCGCGAGCCTTCGCGGCGTCCGCATCCAGCGTCTCTTGCAGCTCCTGCATGGAGGCCTCCCCCTGCGGCCCCAGGAGGTTGCGCAAATCGAGCACGAGGACGTCCTTCTCCCAGCTCTTGAGCGCGCGCAGGGCGGGGGCCGGGCCGGAGGAGGAGGGGGGCTTCTCACGCTCCACCAGCGTGGCCGGGTCCCCGAGGGCCGCGAGCATGCCCTGGACCGCGGCGGCATAGGCCTCCGCGTCCCGCGCTGCCTCCACCCTGGGCAGCGCGGAGAGGAAGGCAGCGTCCCACTCGGCGGGCATGGAGAAGGCCCGGGGGTGGCGGAAACGAACCTCGCCCCACAGCTTCACCAGGCGCCCCCGGCGTTCGGCGCGGAGCGCCTCGGGCGAGGCCGTGGCGGGAACCTGCGCCAGGGCATTTCCCGTGAGGCACAGGGCCCCCAGGCTCAGCCAGGAAACCCATCGCAGCCAGGCGCTCTTCATCGTGCCAACCCCTTTGTCGCGGGAGTCCGCGAGCGTAGCGGCCTGCTGCCTGACAAGACACCTCGGCTTCCTTATGTTCTGCCCTGAAACCAGGATGGAACTCATCCAGATTCAGCGAGGCCTCCATGTCCCAGACCGGCGCTCCGGCGAAGAAGTCTCCCCTGTCCCTGCTGAACCCGAAGGGGCTCTTCGACCCTGCTCCCTATGGTTTTTCCCACGTGGCCCAGGTCGCCCCTGGCAGCCGGCTCGTCTTCATCGCGGGGCAGGGCGGTGAGAGCGAATCCGGCGCCCTGGCACCAGACTTCCCGTCGCAGGTGCGACAGGCGATGAACAACCTGCTCACGGCGCTGGAGGCCGCGGGAGCTGGCGTCGGCGACGTCGCCAAGCTCACCGTCCTCGTGGTGGACCACTCCGAGGAGAAGCTGAAGGTCCTCGGCGCCGAGCTGGAGCGGGCGTGGAACGGCCGCATGAAGCCGACCTGCACCCTGATTCCCGTCCCACGCCTGGCGCTCGACGGAATGCTGTTCGAAATCGAGGCCGTCGCCGTCCTTCCCGCGTGAGCCTACTTCGCCATCGTGCCCTGGGTCGGCAGCGGGCCGCGCACGAAGTCCGCGAACACCGCCTGGCGCAGCAGGTCCGGCGGCAGCAGGCCCTGGGCGAGCACGAAGTCGTGGAAGCGCTGCGCGTCGAAGCGCTTGCCCATCGCCTGCTCCACCTCTGCGCGCAGCTCGTTGAGGCGGGTGAAGCCGTAGAAGTAGCTGGTGGCCTGGCCTGGCCCGGCAGGCGGAAGGTGTAGCGCCCCACCTCCAGGGTGGCCATTGCTTCGGACAGCACCACGTCCGTCATCAGCAGCTGCTTCACCTGCTCCGGCGTGGTGCGGCCCAGCTGCAGCTCCGGGTCTCAGAAGGCGCGCGCGGCGCGCATCAGCCGGTGCTGCAGGCTGATGAGCTTCCCCTCCGGCGGGAGGAAGGGCAGGGTGATGCGCTCGGCATACAGCCCCCAGCCCTCCACGTTGGTGCTGTTGAAGGCGAAGAAGGCGCGGGCGTTGGACACGCCGTCCTCCAGCAGGCGCGCGAACTGCAGCTCGTGGCCGGGGCGCGCCTCGTGCGCGGTGAGCGTCCAGCTCGCGGCGGCGAAGGTGAAGTCGTCGAGCTTCTTCGCCCCGCCGGGCGCCTTGGACGGCAGGTTGAGCGGGAGCACGAACTCGCCCTGCTCACCCGTGTTGCCCAGCAGCCGGGGAGGGACCATGTGCGGCCCCGAGGACCGGGCGCTCTCCGCCTCGCTGGCGAGCCGGATGCGCGCGGGGCGCCTGGGCAGGCTGAGCAGGCGCTCACAGCGGATGATGGCCTCCAGCTGCTTCAGCCGTGACTGGTAGTGGGGGAGGATGGCCTCGCCCACCAGTTGCTCCTTCTTCAGCTCGCGGATGACGGCGCGGTAGTCGGCATCCTTCCAGCCGCGCGCCCTGGCCACCTGCGCGGCCACCTGCTGCATCTCCGCCTGCAGCTCGCCGAAGGCCTTGCGCGCCATCGCGGCCAGTTCGGCGGGCGGCACGTCCACGCCCAGCTCCACCAGGTTGTGCGCATAGACCTCCGGCGGCAGCTGGAAGTCCGTGCGCGCGCGCGGCAGCAGCTCCGTGCGCACGAAGGTGTCGTAGTCCAGCAGCTGCTTCTTCAGCGTGGCGAGCGGCTCCTCGTAGCCCTGGAGGCCGTACTTCTGGAAGAGCGGGTCGAGCCCGTCGAGCAGGAAGGCGTTGGTCTCGAGGTGGCGCTCCAGCTCGGCCTTCATGGGAAGGAGCCGCCCGGGCTTCGCCAGGTGCGCGCGCGTGTCCGCCAGGGCCAGCTCGGCGATGGGCGCGTAGCCCTTCTCCAGCCCCGCGTACCTGCGCAGGCGCACCAGCGCCGCCTGACGCCGCTGCGGGGCCACCTGCTCATCCAGCAGCAGGCGCACGCCGTTGAACACCCCCTGCGCCACGCTCGCGTAGGGCACGAAGTACTGCTGCTCGAGCGCGGCGGCCTTCAGCGCGCGCTCCTGCGCCTCGATGAGGATCTGCAGGTCCTGGCGCACCTTGAGGTCCTGCTCCGCGGCGAGCCGGGTGCGCAGCTCCGCCAGCACGGCCTCCCTCGCCTGGCGCATGCGGTCGCGGTAGCCGGGGGTGCGGTCCAGGATGGCCTCGTCCAGTCCCTCCACGCCCGCCTTGGCCGAGTCCTCGGGGTCGAACCTCGACAGCGCGTCCAGCACGTATTTCGTGTGGACGTTGCTCTGCTGCACCCACGCGGGCAGCTGCCGCGGCTTCGCCTGTACCTGGCCCTTCGCGCGGGGCGTGGACTGCGCCAGCGCCGCCGCGGGCAAGGCGAGGGCAAGGGAGACGACCAGGGCCAGGGACCTGCTGTGCATGTGCACTCCAGGCGACGGGACGGCGGCGTGAACCTGTGGGGTAGCAGGGCATTCCGGACGTGGCACGCGTTTTCACGCACGACCCGACGCCGCCCGGGGCCGCGCGCTCAGTATTCCTCTATGCGTTGTCATCACCGCGCCCGGACCTCCCACTCCCGCGCGGCCCGCTGACGCCCGGGCCACCGTCGTGAAAGGATTGTGTCGACAGGAGAGCACATGCACTGAATGGGGCCGTGGGCCGTCGTCGTGGGAGTGCTGGGGTTGTCGCCACTCACCGTGCAGGCCAGGGAGGCGCCCAAGGTGGGCGCTGAGGCCAAGGCGCGGACGCTGCTTTTCACGGCGCCGGACGCGGTGGTGGGGGAGTTCGACGAGCAGACGAGGCGGATAGCGGTGCATCAGGACTTCCACCTCACCGGGCCGGGCATGGAGCCGGAGCCCTTCTTCCTGTTCGCCGAGGCGATTGAATCGTGGGTCTACACGGTGCTCGCGGTGAAGGGGGACTTCATCACCCGCGCGAAGGTCACCTTCGGCGAGGTGGTGCACGTGACGAAGTCCGCGGCGGGCCGGGAGACCCGCACGCCATCGCCCATCAGCCATCGGACCTACGTGGGCGAATCCGTGAACGGCCGCACCCAGGTGACGGACGCGGACGGCAAGCCGGTAACGGACGAGGAGGTCCGGTCGAAGGTGCTCGGCGAGCTGAGCGGGCTGGGCGTGGAGGACGCCCTCGTCGACGCGTTCCCCAAGGGGCCCGTGAAGGTGGGCGCCAACATGGGGTGGTGGGCCGCAAGAACCACTCCGGCAGCAAGTCCCAGCGCGGCACCGAGGTGGCCGCTCTCTTCTACTCCCTCATCGAGACTGCACGTCTGCGGGGCGAGGACCCAGGCCACTATCTGAAGCGCGCTGCGCTCGCCGCCATCGAGAACCCGGGCACCGTCACGCTCCCGAAGAGCCAGAACTGACCACCGCTCTGGCCGAGCCCCCGTCCCGGCCGGCTCAGTGTCAGGACGGGGCACGGCAAACAGTTACAAGCCCTTCAGGAGGAGTGCCTCTGGCCTTCAAGACCTGAAGGTTGGGACAATGCAGGGGTTAGAAACAGGGCACGCCAAGTTCCGGGCATTCATACCCGCCGTAGCTGCATTGGGCCACGTTTTCCGTCACTGAATACTCAGTCTCTACTCCGTACATCTGGATGGGCCCGCTGCAACCGACCATTTTGAAGCCGGCCTGCATGACTAGGTCTGGACCGTCATAGTAGTAGACGTCGTACGAGTAAGCTCGAGCAGCATCCGTCCGGGTTGCGAGATTGGACTGCTCATTCACGGCGATGTCGCCCCCGCCGCACCCAGCCGCCAGCATTGCAACTGCCAGCAGCGCGGAAACTGTTGCTTTGTTTTGCATGTTCATTTTCTTTCCTTGCTCATCTGAGAGTGGAGGAGCTGATGTTGCACTTCCCTGAGCAGGAGCCCCCCTGGCCGACTCAGGACTCATTGGGAATTGGTCGAGTGGTGCTTTCCCGAAGTGAGTCGGCACGGAGAAAAATGATGCAGAAAATCTGCTCGCCTCCCGTGGAATACAAGGAATTCCAGCCACTTGGCGTGTCTCGGGCAGGAAGTCTCCTCGTCCCGGTGGGATAAGGGCAGAAGAGAAGTGAAGGCTTCGTCTCCGTACCTGTCACGGTGTGGGCGAGGCGTGATCAGTCGGGCGGGAAGGGAGTGAACGCCATGCTGCGCGCCGTGAGGAAGCTGCTGGCCTCGACACTCACCCGGAGGATGACGTCAGCCGTCCTCTTCGCCCCGGCCGAGCATCTTAGGGAGCGGGTGAGGCACGGGCAGGAGTGCCTGGGGAGGAGTCCCGCTGCGGATGGGCGGGGCTCCGCTTGCCTTTGGAAACGGCCGCATCGTCGAGGTGCGACTACACCACTCACCCCAGAAGGAATCTGCACGATTACCAAGGCCATCAGCCTGTCCGCTGAGCTGTCCGCGGTGCGGTGTGCCGTCGCAGGGGCACGCATCATCGCGGATGCAGCCTCTCGTTGGCCGCGACGGTGGAGGAGCCGAGGAAGCAGAGGACGGCGCGGGTGGATGGGGCCGGGCTGCTGCGCAGGACGTTCATGCTGGCGGTTTAGCCACAATCGACAAGAGGCTGGTGCGGTTCGCCCTGTACCGTCGGGTGCCCAAGCGTAGCTGGCCCTCGGCTCCACCTCCTGAGGTGAAGCAGGAGGGCGGCAGCTCTAGCCGTCCACGTTCGGCTGCGCCAGGCGAGGAGGGTGCGCAAGAGAGAATGGAGCATCGAGTGGAAGCCCGCCCCGACGGCCGACGGCCGCGAGCGGATGGGGCGCGCCGTGCAGTTGCTCCTGGACGCGGCTCGCGGCGCGGCCGGAAGGCCCCGAGGGCCTCCAGCCGAGGCAATCGAAGTCACAAGTCCCGGCGTCGTTGAGCTGGGCACCAAGCGAGGAGCCGCTGATGGCTGAAAGGGCTGCGCTCTACGCTCGCGTTTCCTCGGCGCGGCAGGAGCAGGAACAGACGGTCGCCTCGCAAGTGGCGGCGCTCCACAAAGCTGCCGCGGAGTTGGGGCCGCAGGTGCCCCCGCAGCACTGTTACGTGGACGAGGGCTTCAGTGTGTTGGCGTTCACGCGAAAGCGCGGAAATTTGGACCGGGACGGCAGACTGATTCCGCGAGTCCACCGCCCCGGCGTCCGGCTCTGCGCTTCGCCTTCGTCTTGCGCGCGGCCGCACTCTCCTCGGCGGCTCTGCGCCGGTAGCTCTGCCCCTCGATGCTGATGATGTCCGCGTGGTGGATGACGCGGTCGATGAGCGCGGTGGCGCACGCCCCATTGGGAAAGATGCCGGGCCAGTCGGAAAACGCCAGATTGGAAGTCAGGACGAGACTTCGCTGCTCATACCTCCTGGAGACGACCTGGAAGAGCAGGTCGGCGTTCCTGGAATCGTAGGAGAGGTAGCCCACCTCGTCGATGACGAGCAGTCCGGTGCGGCTGGTGTAGTGGCGCAGGCGCCGGTCCAGCGCGCGTGAAGAGTCCTGGCTGGCCAGGTCCATCAGCATCTGGGAGGCGGAGGTGAAGAGGACGGAGGAGCCCTTACGCACGGCCTCGTGGGCGATGTTCTGGGCAATCATCGTCTTGCCCAGCCCCTGGGGTGCGACGATGACGACGTTGCGAGCGCCCTGCATGAAGTCCAGGCGCAGGGCGGACTCGACGGCCTCTCGATCAATCTTCTTGGGCCAGGCCCAGTCGAAATCCGCCATGGGTTTGAAGCGGCCCAGACGGCTTCGGGTGAGACGCCGCTCCAGGCTGCGGCGACTTCGCTCCTGCTGCTCTTCGTCGGCGACGTGCTCGAGCAGCTCGGCGGGGCCCCAGCGGGCCTTGGTGGCGCGGGCGATGAGGTCATCGAGGGCGCCCGCGGTGGAGTGCAGTCCGAGGGAGGCGAGGCGTTCAGCGAGTGGAGTCGTCATTGGGAGAGTCCTTGGAGAGCAGCTTGTCGTAGTCGGCCAGGCTGTGAGGGGTGACGCGGGAGGCGCGGATGCGTGGGTCGTCGGAGAGCACCACCCTGATGGGAGCGCGGTCTGGGCAGGCGTGTACCCCAAGGGGGCTGCGCGGCCTGTCCACCGGACGGGAGCATCACTCGGGCGGCCCCGTCAGCGGCCCTCCTCGGCCCCTCTGCACCCTCCCTCCCCCTCAACAGGGCCCCCATCCCTCTTATGCGTGACCCCAGGAGCGGCCATTGAACGTTCACCGTCCTCGACTCCAAGAGGCCGTGACCCGGAAAATCATGCAGGGAAATCGACGCGCTCCTGCATCTCGTGTGAGGCAGGTCGCCGAACGCCGCGAGTGCAGGCGCGGATTCCCTGCATCGTTTTCCACTGCGTCGGCTCATTCAACTCGAGGGGGGAAGTGCTCGCCTCCACGACGTGAGCTCGGGACGAGCCAACATCCTCTCAGGAGCGGAAGCACATGACTTGCGACCTTGACTCTCTCAATCTCGTGCCGTGGTCGAACTGATTCGTGCGCGGCTGCGGAAGAGATAGAGCAGCAACGTTGCATTCACGAGGGGGACCATGAAAACCGTATTCGGGTGGATGACGGTCGTCATGCTCTGCTTTTCGGCAGGAGCAGCAATCGCGGAGGAGCCGAGGGATGCGAGGCTTCTGGAGGCGCAGGCAGCGTTTGACGAGGCGACGAAGCTCAGGGACGCAGGTCGTTATTCGGAGGCCCTTGCACCGGCTCAGCATGCGCTCACGCTGAGGGAGGCCGCGCTCGGGGGCACGCATCCAGACGTCGCCCACGGTCTGCAGTTGGTAGGTGAACTGCATTTCTGGCAAGCGGACATTGCACACGTCGAGCCCCTGCTTCAACGCTCACTCGCCATCCGGGAGGCGGCCCTCGGCAACAACCACCCCGACGTCGCCTCCTCGCTCCACCATCTCGCGATCCTCTACGCGACCCAGGGGCTGTACGGTCAGGCCGAGCCCCTCTCCCAACGCGCGCTCGCAATTCGGGAGGCGGCTCTCGGCAACAACCACCCCGACGTCGCTTCCTCGCTCCACTTCCTCGCCACCCTCTACCTGCGGCAGGGGCTATACGGCCGGGCCGCGCCCCTCTACCAGCGCGCGCTCGCCCTCATGGAGGCGGCCTTCGGCAACAACCACCCCATCGTCGCCGAGCCGATCCAAGGCCTCGCCATCCTCTATGAGAAACAGGGTTTGTACGACCGGGCCGAGACTCTCTTCCAGCGCGCGCTCGCCATCCTGGAGGCGGCCTTCGGCAACAACCACCCCATGGTCGCCGGCGCGCTCGGCAACCTCGCCATCCTCTACTTTGAACAGGGGTCGTACGGCCGGGCCGAGCCCCTCTACCACCGCGCGCTCGCCATCCTGGAGGCGGCCTTCGGCAACAACCACCCCGCCGTCGCCATTGGGTTCAACGTCCTCGCCGACCTCTACGCGGCCCAGGGGTTGTACGGCCGGGCCGAGCCCCTCTACCAGCGCGCGCTCGCCATCCTGGAGGCGACCCAAGGCAACAACCACCCCGAAGTCGCTGCAACGCTCAACGCCCTCGCGCGGCTCCGCCTGGCCCAGCATCGACTCGCCGACGCCCTCCCGCTCTATACCCGCGCCTTTGCCATTACCGAGCAGCGCTTGCGCCACGAGGCGCTCGACTTCTCCGAGTCGCGCCTGTCCAGTTTCCTCCAGTTTCTGCGCGCGGATGAGCAGGTCCTCTATGCCCTGCTGCGCGCCCATCCCAATGACGCTCGCGTGCGGCGCCTGGCCCTTAGCGCGGTGCTCCTGCATAAGGGCCGCTCCGTCGAGGAGACCGCCGACATCTCCCGCACCATCTACCGGAGCCTGGGGGCCGAGGATCGCGACACCTTCGAGCGGCTGCGCAGCCTGCGCACCCAACGGGCCACCCTCTCGCTCGCGGGCCCCGCCTCGCTCTCCCCGGCAGATTACCAACAGCGACTCCAGAAGCTCGCCGACGAGGGCGAGCCCCTCGAAGCCGACCTTGCAAAACGCTCCGCACCCCTGCGTGCACTCACCGCGCTGCCACCTCCCGCCGAAATCGTCGACCGTGTCGCCGCCTCCCTCCCCAAGGACGGAGCCCTCGTCGAGTTCATCGCCTACGTGGACAGTCCCCTCATTCCCAAGCCCTACAAGCTACGCGCGAAGACTCCGGGTCAGCTCCGCTACCTGGCGCTGGTACTCCTCCCCGATGGCTCCACCCAGGCCCTGGACCTCGGCCCCGCGGCGCCCATTGACCGCGCCGCCACGCGCCTGCGCGATGCCCTCGCCAGCCGCGACGCTCAATTCCTGACCTCGGCTCAAGCCCTCTACCGGCTCGCCTTCCGGCCCCTGCTCCCCCTGCTGGGCGATACCCGCCGCCTCTTCCTCTCTCCCGACGCGCATCTGGGCCTCGTCCCCTTCGCCGCGCTCCACGACGGCCGCCGCTTCCTCCTCGACTCCTTCGACTTCACCTACCTCACCTCAGGCAAGGACCTGCTGCCGCGCCCCCAGGACAATCTCCCCCCATCCTCCGTCGTCGTCCTCGCCGACCCGGACTTCCAGGCGTCACCTGCAACCGCGTCCCTGTCCTCCGGCACCGCCCCCACGCCGGCCGAGCGCTCCGCCCCCCTCGAGCGCTTCTTCTCCACCTCGCGCTCGGACCTCGCCGCCACCCCCTGGGCGCCGCTGCCAGGCTCTCGCCAGGAGGCCGAGAGCATCAAACGCCTCCTTCCTCAGGCCCAGCTCTTCCTCGGCACCGAGGCCACCAAGCAGCGGCTGCTCCAGTTGCCCACACCCGGCGTGCTGCACCTGGCCACCCACGGCTTCTTCCTCGAGGACGCCCCCGTCCCCAAGGGCTCCAGAGCTGTCGTCAGCTTTGGTGTGCTGAGCGAAGAGGGCCCCGCAACGCCTTCTCCCGACCCGTTGCTGCGCTCGGGACTGATTCTCGCGGGCGCACGCCCCACGGCGCCTGACGCCCCGGGCGCGGCCAGGCCTCCGCCTGACAACGCGCTGGTGACAGCCCTGGAGCTGGCGGGCCTCAACCTGTGGGGCACCCAGTTGGTGGTGCTGTCCGCCTGCGACACCGGCCGAGGCGACGTGAAGCTGGGCCAGGGAGTCTTCGGCCTGCGCCGCGCTTTCGTCGTGGCAGGCGCGGAGACCATCGTCATGAGCCTGTGGAAGGTGAACGACGCAAAAACGGGAACCCTCATGGAGGCTTACTACCGCAACCTGCTCGCGGGGCAGGGCCGCGCCACAGCCCTGCGAGAAGCGATGCGCGAGATGCGCCTGACCCAGGCCCATCCCCACTACTGGGCCCCCTTCATCGCCGTGGGCAGCGACGCCCCCCTGCGCACGCTGGCGCCCCTGCCCCGGCAAGCCCCGGACTCGAAGTCCGTGGACGGGCGCTGACCCGGCAGTGACATTCCAAGACCGGCGCCGTGCACGGTGGCACAGGTGCGCTCCTCGAACTGCTCGGAGCACACGTGCCGGCGCCGGCAAGTGTTCTCTTCGGGTGGCTCAGGGGCAGTCGTGCCAGGCGAAGGCCGTCATCGGAGTCGTGTCGCCGTTGCGGTTCACGACCGAATCGGCGGTGTTGATGTTCAGATTGGAGGTGCTGTGGCTACCGCAGAGGAAATTCGCCGAACCGGGGGCGGATCCGCTCACCGTGTTGCCGTAGAGGAGAAGGGGGGCGACCGCTGTGCCCGCGCCATCGACGTTGAGCCCCTGGCGGGCCGCGAAGACGGTGTTGCCGTACACGTCACCGCCGAGGATGTTGGTCGACCGATACCAGGCATGCGGTCCCAGGTTGATACCGAAGTGGCAGTTACGGGCCGCCGCGCAGTCAATCGTGTTGCCAGTGACGATGGCGCCGGTGAAGTCGCCTGAGGTACCGCCGTTGAAGTTGTCGAGCATCAGTCCGGCGAAGACGACCTGATCGGGCTGGCTGATGGAGTTGTGGGTGACGACGGCGTTTCGCCCGCCCCCCAGGATGAGGGCCACGTCGCTGTTGTCGACGAAGGTGTTGCCGCTCACCGTCGCGCGATCCGAGAAGTGGATGGTCAGCCCGTCGGCCCACATGTTGGAAGTCGCGTTCTGGCCGTTCGAGCGGAAGACGTTGTTGATGAGGGTGCCGTCGTTGCCGCAGAACTCGAGCCCGGTGCCGCAGAGCGCGTTCTTGCTGACGCTGTGGGTGAAGCGGCAGAAGGTGCAGTCGCTCATCCGGGAGTTGAAGCCGTAGCGGTTGTTGCCACCGGCGCATTGCGAGGCCGCCGTCGTTCCCAGGCGCGCCGCCCGGTTACCGTCAAGGACCAGATGGTCGATGTTCACATCCTGCGTCGACTCGGCGGCGAGGAACCCACCGACATTGGCGTTGAAGGTCGGCAACGCCTTGAGCACGGCGCAGGTGAGGCTCCCTCAAGCAGGTGCGCAGGAGGCGAGCGCGGGGCTTGAGGCAGCGGCCAGGAAGGAGCGGATGAAGGAGAGGACACCGCGAGTGGACTGGGCAGAGTTGCTCAGGAGGACGTTCGACCTGGACGTGTTCGCCTGTCCGCGGTGTGGAGGCACACGAAAGGTGCTGGCGTATGTGACGGAAGCGGGAGGGGTGCGAGCGATTCTGGAGCCCCTGGGACTGCCCCCGGCGAGTGCATGGCGGGCCCCGGCGCGAGGGCCACCCCAGGCCGCGGGTGTTGAGGCTCAAGCCATAGCCAGAGGCACTATCCGTCTCATGCTCAGCGCCAGGTCCTTGCGTCCCCAGCGGCGCGCGGGCTTCCAGCACGGCTGGCGCGGCTGGGACACCTGCACGCGCGCGCCGCCCATGCGCAGCATGTCGCCAATGCACGTGCCGTCCTCCGTGCCGCCGGAGAGGACCCAGTTCTCGCCGAAGGCCCCGGGGCCCACGTCGGCGCGCTCCAGTCGTTCGCGCCAGAAGTCGTAGTGCGCGGCGGCGTACGCGAGCACGGCCTTCTCCAGGCCACCGTGGACCTTCAGGGCGGCCTGCCCATCTCCGGCCAGGCCCGTGCGGGACAGCCACACCGGCCCGGCCACCGGCTCCTTGAAGATGGCGCTCGTCCACGGCCGCTCCAGCGGCGACGTGGCACCGGCCGTGCCCAGCTCGCGGGGCAGGCCCACGCGCTGAGCGAGGATGCGAGGCGTGTTGGAGTCCATTGCCCGCGGGACAAAGCAGTCGCGGCGCCGGGTGTCCAGCGGAGCGAGGGGCGCCTTCACCGCGGTCGCCGAGTTCTATGCTTCGACATCGGGCACCCGCTTCACGGCTTGGAGGTTCCTGGGGCCACGGGCCTCGAATGCCGGGACTGCGAGGGCGGAGTACGGCCTATGTAACCAGCCCATCGAGCGCCTTCTTCATGGCGGCCATGCCGTCCTCGATCATCGAGCCGACGACGACGCTGGCCTCGTGAGGCAGGAAATCGGCAGTCCAGACGACCCGGCTCCCCATGCCCTCCGCGAAGACCTGGACCGCTCCGTTGTAGTGGGTCAGCGGTCCACCTTCTGCGCCCCACACGAGGCGCCGTCCGTCTTCGTCGACCGTCACGATGGGCTCCCTGATCACCATCCCGTTGCCGAAGGTGACCACGCGGGCTCCCGGCTCCAGGCGCGTGTCGACAACGAAGCCGGGAACCAATCTCGTGTGAAGAGCGCCGATGTCACGAATCGCATCCCACACCGACTCGGGTGCGGCACGCGTCGTAATCTCCTTGCGGATGGAAGCCATGTTGTTTGCTCCTGTTGGGTCGAGGCCCACTTCTAGGAGGTGCTCGCCATCTTCTCTTGGAGAATATTGCGAGCTCCGCGCGATGCCATCCGGTGTCGCAGGGGCGAGGATGCCGTTTGGCGGCTCACCGCTCCCTTGAGAGCCTCTCATTGACGCACCGGGCCCCTCGGAACAGAGCGCCCGGTTCGAAGCCGACTGCTTGCTTGCCGAGGTGCTCCCGTTGGCAGCCGCCGGACGCCTGGTGCGCCGGTGGTGCGGAGCGCGGCGGAGGCGGATTTTCGCCCCGGTGCCTCGGTGGAGATTCCCGAGTCGGTGCGCGGGGTTAAGGGGAGTGGGCCCTCCTGGATTCGAACCAGGGACCAATCGGTTATGAGCCGACAGCTCTAACCGCTGAGCTAAGGGCCCCCAAACACGCAACTGTGCAGGGTGAATAACCCCCAGCCCGCGCCGCTGGCAAGAGGGACGCCCGCCGGCTGTCTTCCGCCCGGGGCACTGCCCTCGGACGCAAGGGAGGCCCCAGAGGAGGACAGCCGTCATCCGCGCCCGTCGTCCTCCAGCTTCACGCGGAACACCTCGCCACGCTGCCGCACCTCCACGCCCTCGGCACGCAGGCGCTTCGCCTGTTCATGCGCGACGAGGGGCGCCAGCGTCCCGTCCGAGCGGATGACGCGCCACCAGGGCACGTCATGCTGCCGCTGCTCGGACAGCCCCGTCAGCTCGTGCCCGACGCCCCGCGCCGCGCCGGGGCGGCCCGCGTAGAGCGCCACCTGCGCGTAGGAGCGCACCTGCCCGCGCGGAATCGCGCGCACGGCGCGGAACACCGTCTCCGAGAATGGCGGACGCGGCACCGGTCCTGACATCAAGGCTTCGGGCTTCGCTGCCGACCCGAGCTTCGACGTCTGGGACCTCACCTTCGCCTCGGGCTTCTGCTTCTTCGCGCGCGCGGCCATGGCCCCGGACTCTAGAAACACGAAGGCCCCCGGTCCACGAAAGGAACCGGAGGCCTCGTGCTGCTCAGCTCACTCCAGCCTCAGCTCTCCACGAAGGAGCGCAGGCGCTTGGAGCGGCTCGGGTGGCGCAGCTTGCGCAGCGCCTTGGCCTCAATCTGACGGATGCGCTCGCGCGTCACCTCGAAGTCCTGGCCCACCTCTTCCAGCGTGTGGTCGCTCTTCTCGCCGATGCCGAAGCGCATGCGGAGGACCTTCTCCTCACGAGGCGTCAGCGTGGCCAGCACCTTGCGGGTCTGCTCCGCCAGGTTCATGTTGATGACCGCGTCCGCCGGCGACACGAGGCTCTTGTCCTCGATGAAGTCGCCCAGGTGGCTGTCCTCTTCCTCGCCAATCGGCGTCTCGAGGGAGATGGGCTCCTTGGCAATCTTCAGGACCTTGCGGACCTTGTCGAGCGGCAGCTCCATCTTCTCGGCAATCTCTTCCGGCGTCGGCTCGCGGCCAATCTCCTGCACGAGGTAGCGGCTGGTGCGGATGAGCTTGTTGATGGTCTCGATCATGTGCACCGGGATGCGGATGGTGCGGGCCTGATCGGCGATGGCGCGAGTAATCGCCTGGCGGATCCACCACGTGGCGTACGTGGAGAACTTGTAGCCGCGCTTGTACTCGAACTTGTCCACGGCCTTCATGAGGCCGATGTTGCCCTCCTGGATGAGGTCCAGGAACTGCAGGCCGCGGTTCGTGTACTTCTTCGCGATGGAGACCACGAGGCGGAGGTTGGCCTCCACCAGCTCGCTCTTGGCGCGCTCGGCGCGGCGCTCACCCAGGCGGATGGCGTCGTAGTTGCGGCGCAGGGACTCGACGGGGAGGTTGGCCTCCTCCTCGACCTTCTTGATCTTCCGCACCGCCGTGCGCACGTCGCGGTCCAGGACCTCGAGCTGCTCGGGCGTGAGGTTGAGCTGCTTCTGCAGCTTCTTGCCGATGTTGGGGTTCTCCCGCGACTCCTTCAGCTGCGGGCGAAGCTCCTTCATGGAGATGCCGTAGCGACGCTCCAGCTCGCGGAGCTCGTCCTCGGCCTTGTCCACGCGCTCGATGAGGGCCTTGAGGTTGATGACGATGCGGTCAACCTGCTTCTTGTTGAGCCGCATCTCCTCCAGGACTTCCATCATCTTGGTCCGCAGGTCCTTCATCTCCTGCTTCAGTTCCTTCTTGCGGACCTCGGTCAGCTTCTTCTTGGAGGCGAGCTCCTCCTCCAGCACCTCGCAGTCCTTGGCGAACTTGCGGAAGCGCTCGATCTGCTTGCAGATCTGCTCGATCTTGTTCAGCTCGCTCTGCGCCAGCTGCGCCGGAGCGTCACCCTCGCCGACCTCCTCGGGAGCCTCCTCGGCGCCCTCGGCCTGGGCCTCCTCGGGCGCGTCCTTGATGACGTCGCGCACGCGCAGCTTCGCCGTCTTCAGCTTGTTGCCGATGTCGAGGATCTCCTCGACGGCCACCTTGCAGGCGAGCAGGGCGCGGAGGACTTCCTTCTCGCCCTCTTCAATCCGCTTGGCGATTTCGACTTCGCCCTCGCGCGTGAGCAGGCTGACGCTGCCCATCTTGCGCAGGTAGAGGCGTACGGGGTCGTTCGACTTGCCACCCGGCTCGTCGTCCTCGTCCTTCTCGTCCTCGTCAGCGTCTTCCTTCTCCTCCTCGACGGTGACGGTGGGCTTGATCTCGTTGTTCTGGGCGGCCTTCTGGGCGTCAACGATCTCGATGTCGTTGTCGCCGAACATGCTCATCACGTCGTCGATCTGATCGGACGACACGATGTCGGCGGGGAGCGCGTCGTTCACCTCGTCGTAGGTGAGGAAGCCCTTCTCTCGGCCCGCGGCGAGCAGGTCCTTGACCTCCTTGCGCTCGGCGACCGGATCCTCCTCGACGTCGTCCTCGACGGCGTCCGGGTCCACCTGGACGGCGGCGGCAGCCTCTTCCGCGGCCTCCTCGGGGTCCACGTCATCCGCCATGGCCGAGGTGACGCCCTTCTTCTTCTTGAGCTTCTCCGTGGCCTCGGCGACGACGTCCGACTTCGCGGAGATCGCCTCCTTCTCCTCGGTGCCCGCCTTCGTCCCCTTCGCCGACGAGGTCGCGGAGCTGTCCGGAGCCTTCTTCTTACGGATCACCGGATCCACCTTCTTCTTGGTGGGCTTCACGGACGCCTTCGTGGGCTTCTGCGTCGGCATTCGGGTACTTCTCCTTAGGAAATTCAGGGGCTTGAGGCCAGGGGCAAGCCGGCCGATCTACCGCAAAGTCAGGGTTTCTTACAAACGCGAACTCAAACCGGTTGCATGGGCGCCTTTGTTCCCGACGTGGAGGAGGGCCTGAGCTCCTCCAGGACACGCTTCTTGAGCGCCAACAGTTCCACGCGCTCCGAAAGGAGCTGGCGCGTCTCCTCTGTCAGGTCGAACGCTCCCGCCGTCTGCTCCGTCGCTCGCCTTATATAAACGAGGCGTTCGTCAATGCGCCGCACCATGATTTCCCTGCAGATGTTCGAGAAGTCGTGCTCCAGCGTCGCCCCTGTCTCGGGCAGCTGGCGCCAGGCTTCCGCGACGGAGCGCTTCACGGCGTCCGAGGCCTCGTAGAGCGCATCCTCGGTGCCATGCCCGGACGTGGCATGAGCAAGCGCCATCCGCAGGCCCATGTGTGACAGCTCATCACACACCCGGAACGTGTCCCGGGCGAGCAGGCGGGCGTCCCTCAGGACGGAGGCCACGTAGAGCGTCTCCAGCCAGGGCGGCGGCTTCTCCGTGGGGCGGGGCGGCTGCTGCCCGGGGCCGGTGCCGGCGCCGGGGTTGGCGCCCTGGGGCCCCACGGTGGTGGGCTTGGGGCGCAGGTTGCGGAGGGACTCGTCGACGATGGCCGCCGTCCAGCCGAACCAGGACGCCAGGGCCTCGAAGAGGTCCTTGCGCACCAGCCCCGGGGGGACCTGGGCAATCATCGGCTTGAGCCTGTCCAACGCCGCCATCTTCTCCTCGAAGGGTGACCGGGTACCGTCGGGCAGGACGGTGGTGAAGAGGTGCGTGGTCAGCGGCTGGGCGCTGTCGAGCAGGCGCTCCACACCTTCTGAACCCTCGCGACGCGCGAAGGTGTCCGGGTCGTCGCCCTGCGGCAGCAACGCAACCCGGGCGTCCGCCCCCGCGGCGAGCAGGGGACCGGCGAGTCGCTCGACAGCGGCAAGGCCGGCCTTGTCCCCGTCCAGCAGGAGGTAGAGCCGCTTCGCGTCCACGCGCCGCAGCCCCTGGAGGTGGCCGGGCGTGAGGTTGGTGGAGCACAGCGCCACCGAGTGCCGGATGCCCACCTGGTACAGGCCGATGCAGTCGAAGTAGCCCTCCACCAGGATGGCGGCCTTGCGCTTGTGGATTTCGTCGCGCGCCTGGTTCATCCCGAAGAGCGTCTCGCTCTTGTTGTAGATGCGGGACTCGCGCGAGTTCAGGTACTTGGGCCCGTCATCCGAGCCCACCAGCCGGCCGCCAAAGGCGATGGAGCGCCCCTCCGGCGAGCGGATGGGGATGACCAGCCGGCTGCGGAAGAAGTCGACGTAGCCTTCGCCACTGGAGCGCGGCGTCACCAGTCCCGCCTGCTGCCCCCACTCCAGCATGCCCTGCTTCTGGAGACGGTCCGCCAGGGTGCTCCACGCGTTGGGGGCCCAGCCCAGCCCATAGGCCATGGCCGTCTCCTCGGAGACGCCGCGGCTGGCGACGTAGGCCCGCGCGGCGCGGCCCTCGTCGTGCTGCCAGAGCAGGGCGCGGAAGTGCTCGGCGGCGAAGTCCGTGGCGTCCTTGATGCGCTGCCGCTCCCGGACGCCGGGGTCCTCCTCGCCCTCCACGTCGATGCCCAGCTCCTGCGCCAGGTCCTTCACCGCGTCGACGAAGGTCTTCCCCAGGTAGCGCTGGATGAAGGACACCGCGTCGCCGCTGGCCCGGCAGCCATGGCAGAAATAGAAGCGCTTCTCCGGCACCACGTAGAAGGAGGGCGTCTTCTCCTGGTGGAAGGGACAGCAGGCCTTCCACTCACGCCCGGCCTTCTTCAGCTCCACGTGGCGCGAAATCACGCCCACGAGGTCGACCCGGTCTAGGATTTCCTGGATTTTGTGTTCCGGAATCACAGCACCCACCCCCTGGCCCACGCACAGGTGGGCGCACGCCTGACATCATCACAGCCCAGGCTGACGTCTCCCGCCCGCCAGGCGACCTGGCAGATCCTGCCCACGGGCGTGGGAGGAGGGGAGCGGCGGAGGCGAGGGGAGGGATGGGGCACGGCACGGACTCCTACGGCCCTGGGACACGACGTCCGCCGGACAAGGGCGGGACGCGGTGGGGACCGGCCCAGGCACTTAATGACGGGGGGGCGGAGGGGCAAGTTTCCGCCCCCAGGGCCGCCCCAAAAGCAACGGCGCCGCCGGTTTCCCGACAGCGCCGGCAGGCTTCAACCTAGCCTCAGGTGGATCAGGACAGCTTCGCCAGCTGGGCCTTCACGGCCTCGGAGATGACGCGGCCCTCGGCCTTGCCCTGGACCTTGGGGTTGAGGTTCTTCATCACCGCGCCCATGTCCTTGGGGCCCTTGGCGCCGACCTCGGCGATGGCGGCCTGGACCTCGGCGGCGAGCTCGTCGGCGCTGAGCTGCTTGGGGAGGTAGTTCTGGAGGACGCCGATTTCGGCCTCTTCCTTCTCCGCCAGCTCGGGGCGGCCGCCGGACTTGAACTGCTCGATGGAGTCACGGCGCTGCTTGATGAGGCCGGCGATGACCGTCAGGACGCCCGCGTCATCGAGGGCGGAAGCGCCCGGCTCGACTTCCTTGTACTTCACCGCGCTCTTGAGCATCCGCAGGACGAGGAGGGTGAGCTCGTTCTTGGACCGCATCGCGTCCTTCAGGTCCGCGTCGATCCGCTCCTTCAGGGTTGCCATGTCGCGACTCCGCTGGGGGAAAGTGTGTTCCGGGGACTGGACGGCGGGAGCCAGGGCACCTGACGGGGCCCCGGCTCCAGCGCGGGCCTCGCTTAGAACGACTTGCGGGCCTTCTTCACCGCGCGCTTCTTGGCGGCGAGGGCCTTCTTCTTCCGCTTCACGGAAGGCTTCTCGTAGTGCTCGCGCTTGCGGATCTCGGAAAGGATTCCGGCCTTCTCGGTGGCCTTCTTGAAGCGCTTGAGGGCGCTTTCAATGGACTCTCCTTCCTTAACTCGGATACCGGGCATACTGTCACCTCCTTCCGCCATGCGTAGATGTGGGTGTGACTTTAAAGGGGCAGCGGGTATGTCCCAGTGCCGGGCAAAACGCAAGGGCGCTGGAGGGAAACGCTAGGGCCGATGCACTAGAGTGGCCGCATCGTGAGCCCTGCCCTCCTCCTGGTGGTGCTCCTGGCGACCGGCCAGAGCGCCGGCACCGGGACGAAGGACTGCTGGACGTCATGCCAGCGGCACGTGCTGGACTCCGCGCAGCGCGCGAGGGTCTGCAGGGCATGCCTGCCCGGCGGCCGTGTCGACGCGTGGGTGGGTGCCCTGGAGGGCATGCGGCCGTCGAATCGCGACGCGCTCGTCTCGGCCCGGAAGGACGCGGACTGGCGGGTGAGGTGGGCCGCGGTGCGCGCGGAGGCCCGACTCCGGGGCATCACCGAGCGGCGTCTCCTGGCGGAGTGGGTGTCGGCGTCGCCCGCCGCCGCGGACCTGGACGCGTGCCTCACCGCCGCCCGTGCCGCCGCCGAGGCGGGCCAGTCCTCCGCGGACTTCCTCAAGGATGCGGGCGCGCGCGGCCCGGACGCGGCGGCCCGGGTGTGGGCGCGCCGGGACGCCATCCGCAAGGCGCTGGAGCTGGAGCTGTACGCGGAAGATTTGAAGGTGCGGGGCGTCGCGCTCGCGCACCTGTCCGGCTTCCTCGGCAGGCGGCCGGCGCGGGTGGTGCTGGACGCGCTGGAGACGCGGCCGGAGGCGGGTGACGCCATCACCGCCGGGGCGCTGAAGGTGGTGGCCGAGCGCAAGCGCACCTCGGTGGGGCGCCTGCTGCTGGACGAGGCCCGGCCGGCGGACGAGGCGCGGGTGAACCGCCTCTTCGCGGTGTACTCGCGAGAGCTGGAGGCGCTGCAGGCGGACCTGTCCGGAGCGGGGCCCCTCCAGCGGCGCAAGGCGGTGCAGGCCCTGCGCGTCTACGGCCCGCTGGCGCGCCGGGAGCTGGAGCAGTCGCTGGGGGACGCGGACCGCCAGGTGCGTCAGGACGCCGCCCGCGTGCTGGCCGAGGTGGAGGGACTGTCGCTGCGCCAGGCCGCCGAGCGCCGGCTGGCGACGAAGGACGCCGCGGCGGCACGGCCCTGGCTGGAGGCCATGGTGCACGAGAAGGGCTGCGCGGCCTTCTTCGTGGGCACGGCCCGGGACAGGGCGCTGCCCGCGGCCCTGCGCGGCGACGCGCTGGCGCAATTGGCGGACTGCGACGAGGGCAGCCGCGAGCGCCTGGGCACGCTGACACCCTACCTTCGCGACTCCGAGGCGCTGGTGCGGGCCGGCGCCGTCCGCGTGCTGGGCGTGCTGCCGGCGCGCAACCCGGAGGTGGCGGAGGCCACCTCGCACGCGCTGGAGGACCCGGCGCCGGAGGTGGTGGCCGCCGCGCTGGAGGTGGTGGGGGGCCACCGCCTGTCCCCGCGTGGGGACGACGCCGCGGTGCTGCTCGACTCGGAGCACCCGGTGGTGCGCGCGGCCGCCGCGAAGGCGCTGGAGCACATCGGCCGCCCGGCCCACGTGAAGGGGCTGGCCGTGTGCCTTCGCCAGGATCCGGTGTCCGCCGTGCGGGTGGCCGCGGCGCAGGCCCTGGTGCGCATTGGAGGGCCCCACGCCGCCGCCGCCCTGTCCGACGCGGCGGCCCGCGACGCGGACACCCACGTGCAGCACGTGTCGCGCGAGGGACTGCGCCGGCTGGGCTTCGGCCTCTAGTAAGGAGTGGGGGAGGGCGTCAGATGCCGCTGACGGCCTTGGCGTCCACGCGGTTGCGGCCCGCGCGCTTGGCCCGGTACAGGTACTTGTCCGCCGCGGCGATGAGGTCCTCGGGCTGGGAGAAGTCCGAGTCCAGCAGCGTGGCCACGCCCAGGCTGATGGTGACCTTGATGGGCGTGCCTCCGAAGACGAAGTCGGCCTTGTCCACCGCGTAGCGGCAGCGCTCGGCACACGCCAGCGCCTGGTCCTCGGCGGACTCGCGCAGCATCAGCGCGAACTCCTCGCCGCCGTAGCGCGCCAGCAGGTCCTCGGTGCGCACCGTGTCGCTCACGCGCTGGGCGATGCGCGTCAGCACGTAGTCGCCAGCCGGGTGGCCGTACGCGTCGTTGATCTTCTTGAAGTGGTCCACGTCGAAGAGGACCAGCGACAGCGGCACCCGGTGGCGCAGGCAGTAGCTGAACTCCTTGCGCACCGTCTCCAGGAAGTACTTCTTGTTGTAGACGCGGGTGAGGCCGTCGCGCGTGGCGGACTCGTAGATGCTGCGCTGGTACTGCTCCTCGAGCTCGTCCTGGATGGAGAACTTGAGGACGGTGTTGGAGCCGATTTGAATCTTGTCGCCGTCGTAGAGCGGCGCGGCGTTGACCTTCAGGCCGTTGAGGTACGTGCCGTTGGTGCTGGCCAGGTCCACCAACTGGAAGCGCCCATCCCCCAGCGCCACCACCTTGGCGTGCTTGCGGGAGATGCCGTCGTCCTCCACCTGGAACTGGGCCTCGGTGCTGCGGCCCAGGACGACCTCGGAGCGGTCCAGCTTGAACATCCGCCCGATGCCCGCAGCGGACTTGGCGCTGATGACGATCAGATATGCGCTCTGCTGCTGGGCGCTGCCTAGCAGGTCCGAAATGTTATGGACGGAAGTTTTCTCCTCGGACATCGCATCACCCATCTTACGGGCCGCCTTTTCACATCGGCAAGCATGCTGCCCTACTCTTCACCACCGGCCGTCACTCCGCACGCACCCTCCGCGCGGGCCGGCGGCGTCCGGGGGCGGGCGGGGAGACTGTCGGCCGTCCGACGGTCAGCTCTCCCGCCACCGGGGTCTGGATGAAGCGCGCCAGGGCGTCCGGGGAGTGTGGGTGGTAGGCCAGCCCCTGCATCAGCTTCACCAGCGCCGCCGAGGGGGTCATGTCCGCGCCGCCCACCGCCCCCGCCGCCAGGGCCTCGGCCCCGGACTCATACAAGCTCAGGTCTACCCCATTGCGGTACGCCTGACTCACCACCACCACCGGCACCCCCCGCTCCCGGGCCTGGGTGAAGAGGGGCTTCAGGGACCGGCCCAGCTCCGGGTCGATGGGGAAGTTGCCCGCCCCGTACGCCTCCAGGATGAGCCCGCGCACATGGGGCAGCAGTTGGAGGGGCAGGGCGGGGTCCAGCCCCGGGTACACCTTCAGGAGGAAGACGCGCGAGTCGAGCTTCTCGAAGAGGCGGAAGGCGCCGCGCGGCTTCAGGCCCGGCTCGAATGTCGCGTCCACGCCCAGGGTGCCCAGCACGGGGCAGTTGGGGCTCTCGAAGGCGTCGTACTCGGCCACCTTCACCTTGCGCGTCCGGTTGCCCCGGTAGAGGTGGGAGTCGAAGCAGATAGTCACTTCGCGCGGCCCCTGGAGCGCGGACAGCACCGCGTCGATGAGGTTGAGCCGCGCGTCCGAGCGAATCTCCCCCAGCGGCCGCTGCGAGCCCGTCAGCACCACGGGGCAGGGCGGGTTGCGCAGCATGAAGGAGAGGGCGCTCGCCGTGTACGCCAGCGTGTCCGTCCCATGGGTCACCACGGCCCCGTCGAAGTGGGGGAGGCGGTGGTGGAGGTGGGCGGCCATGCGGCTCCACAGCTCCGGCTGCATCTCCGAGCTGTCGAGGTTGCTGAACAGCTCCAGCTCGATGTCCGCGAGCTGGAACAGCTCCGGGGCGCGGGCCTTGAGCGTCTTGAAGAAGGCCGACGGACGCAGGGCGGACGGCCGACCTCCGGCCATTCCAAGCGTTCCCCCGGTATGCAGCAGCAGGACTCTGGGCATGATGGGCAGGGGGCTTCCCTGCCAAGGCTGGCCTTCCTTTACAAGCCCCGCGCGCATGGCTAAGACCCGCGGCGTGCTCCTTTCCTGCTGGAAGCGTGTCATTCCCCTGCTGGCCGTCGTCCTGACGGCCCCCGGGTGCAAGAGCCCCGAGGGCGCGACTCCGGCCGCCGCCCAGGCTCCCGCCGCCCCGGCGCCAGCCGCTCCCGCCCCGGTCGCGGCCCCCACCCCGGCGCCCATCGCCGCGCCCACGGACCCGGCCGCCGCCCTCAGCGGAATCCCGGGCATGGACTTCTCGTCGCTGCCCCCGACGGCGAAGCGCGAGCTGGCCACCGTCCTCAGCGACGAGTTCTGCTACTGCGGCTGCCCCCACACCCTGGGCGCCTGCCTGAAGCAGCACACCGGCTGCCGGCACGCCAAGCGCATGGCCCGGGTGGCCGCGCGCATGGTGTCCGACGGCAACCCCGCCACCGAGGTCATCGTCTCGCTGTCCCAGTACTACGCCGCCTTCCGGAGCCCCCGGGCGCAGTTCAAGGTGGACGAGCGCATGTGCATCGGGCCCGCCAGCGCCCCGGTGACGGTGGTGGAGTTCTCCGACTTCGAGTGCCCCTTCTGCGCCAAGGCCCGCCCGGTGCTGGAGGCCTTCGCGAAGAAGAACGCGCAGCAGGTGCGCTTCTGCTACCTGCCCTTCCCCCTGTCCAACCACGTCAACGCGGTGCCGGCGGCCCAGGCGGCGCTGTGGGCGAGGGACCAGGGCAAGTTCTGGCCCATGCACGACGCCCTCTTCGAGCACCAGGAGAACCTCAAGCCCGAGGCCCTGCCCGCGCTGGCCAGGGGGCTGGGGCTGGACGGGGACAAGCTGGCCGCGGTGCTGAAGTCGGACATGTACAAGCAGGAGCTGGAGGGCTTCCGCAACCAGGGCCGGGCGGCCGGCATCACCGGCACGCCCGCGGTGCACTTCAACGGGCGCCCGCTCGACCTGGGCTTCATCCAGGACGAGATGCTCTCCCACAGCCTGGAGGACGAGCTGGAGTGGCGCACGAACAACAACGCCTGGGGCGCTGACTGACCGCGGGCATGATGGCGCGCTTCCGCATCGAGGGGACGGGTCAGCTCGCCCCCGAGGATAGACAGGCCCCCTCGCCACTCGCGGGGCGCTCGGGGACGTACGCGCTGATGCCGACGGCGCCCGACCTGCTGGTCTTCTCGCGCACCCCCGCGGAGGGCGGCTCCATCCCCGTTCCGCGCGTGGTGCTGTCCGGGGACGCGGGCGGCTTTCCGTTGTCGGACCTCATCGCCTTCCTCAGCCAGTCGCGCTGGAGCGGCGTCATCCGCGTCACCTCGCCGGGTGGCGAGCGCTCCGTCACCTTTCGCGAGGGCGAGGTGCGGGGCGCCTCCTCCGACGACCCGGCGGACCGGCTGGGCGAGGTGCTGGTGCGCCTGGGCTACGTCGAGCGGCCCCAGGTGGAGACGGTGCTGCGCGAGCACCCCCCTTCCAAGGTGGGCCGCGCGCTGGTGGAGAAGGGGCTCCTGCAGGCGCATGACCTCTTCAAGTGCGTCACCCACCAGGTGAGCGAAATCTTCCACGCCATCGTCCTGTGCCGCGAGGGGAGCTTCTTCCTCGTGGACCAGCCGGTGGACGAGAAGACGGGTCACATCATCCAGCTCTCCACGCAGAGCCTGCTGATGGACAGCATCCGGAAGATTGACGAGATGGCGCACTTCCGGAAGCGCATCCCCCACGGGCGGCTGTACGTGGCGCGCAAGCGCCCCTCGGACGGGAAGCTGGAGGAGGACGAGGACCGGGTGCTGGGCCTGCTCGACGGCCGGCGCACGATTCTCGAGCTGGGCCACGCCGCGCGGCTGTCCGAGTTCGACATCACCAAGGTGGTGTTCCGGCTGCTGGAGGGGGGCTTCGCGTCGGTGACGGACAAGCCCCTCATGGCGCCCGGGGCCACCGCCACCACTCCCACGCCCGTGCCGGTGAAGGTTGCGCCCGTGGCCGCTGCGCCAGTGGCTCCGCCCGTTCCTCCCGTGCGCGCCGTGCCGGTGGTGGACCCGCGCCCGGTGGCGCGCGTCTTCAACTTCATCTTCCGGGAGATTCGCGACGAGGTGTCCAAGCAGGGCATGGACCGCGAGTTCATCGCCGCCGCCAACGCCGCGCTCTCCGGCCAGGCGCTGTCGTCCTCGCCGGTGCTGGAGGGGCTGGCCTTCGCGGCGGATGGCAGCCTGCCCGAGGCGAAGCTGATTGCGGGCTTCGAGCGGCACCGCTCGCAGCTGGGCAGCGAGCCGCTGGCGTCCTTCAAGCAGGCGCTCAGCGACGTGATGTTCTTCCTCCTCTTCCAGGCCGGCGAGCTGCTGGAGTCGCGCGCGGACGAGGACCTCGCCCGGCGCGTGAAGGAACTCCTGGCCACGCTCGAGGCACCGTGACGGCGGACCTGGAGCTGCCCCGGCTGACGGCGGACGTGCCCGGTTGCGGGGGCGCCTTCAAGCTGGTGCCCGAGGACTTCGAGGTGGAGGAGGTGCCCGCGTACCTCCCTTCCGGTGAGGGCGAGCACCTCTACCTCTGGGTGGAGAAGCGCGGCCGGGACACCCGCGAGGTGGTGAAGGCGCTGGCGCTGGCGCTGGGCGTGTCCGAGGACGACGTGGGCGTGGCGGGGATGAAGGACCGGCAGGCCGTCACCCGGCAGCTCATCTCCGTGCCCGCGCGCGCGGAGGCGAAGGTGGGTGACTTCGCCCTGGACGGAGTGAGCCTCCTCTGGACGAAGCGGCACGGGAACAAGCTCCGCACCGGCCACCTGCGTGGCAACCGCTTCCGCCTGCGGCTGCGGGGCGTGAAGGACGTGGGGGCCGCGCGGGAGACCTTCTCCCGGCTGGTGGAGCGGGGCCTGCCCAACTACTTCGGCGAGCAGCGCTTCGGCCGCGCGGGCGACAACGCGGACCTGGGCCGGCTGCTGGTGCTGGGCCAGCGGCTGCCGAAGCGGCCGGAACGCTTCCAGCGAAAGCTGTACCTGTCCGCCTTCCAGTCCCGCCTCTTCAACCGGGCGCTGGCGGAGCGCCTGCGCGCGGGCACGCTGGCCACCGCGCTGCGCGGGGACGTGCTGCGCAAGGAAGAGACGGGCGGCCTCTTCGTCTGCGAGGCGCCCGAGGTGGACGGCCCGCGCGTGGCCGCCTTCGAGGTGAGCCCGGCCGGGCCCATCTTCGGCCCGAAGATGCCGGCCTCCGCCGGGGACGTCGCCGAGGCCGAGGCGCGGCTGCTGGTCGCCGAGGGCGTCACGGTGGACGACTTCAAGCGCGGCGGCGGCGAGACGGAAGGCGCGCGCAGGGCCTACCGCGTCCGCCTGGGCTCGCCCGAGCTCACCGCCGAGCCGTCCTCCGAGCCCGAGGGCGGAGAGGACCTGTGGCTCACCTTCGAGCTGCCCCGGGGCGCGTACGCCACCGAGGTCCTCCACGAGCTGCTCAAGGGCGGCTGAGGCCGTCCTCCTGAAAACAGCAGCGCCTCCGGGGCACGGGGCCGCGGAGGCGCTTCGCTTCATTCACCCCGGCGCCCCGGCCACATGAGGGCCGGGGCGGGGCGGCTCACTGCTCGACGATGTTGAACTCGGTGCGGCGGTTCTGAGCGCGGCCGGCCTTGGTGTTGTTCGGGCCGATGGGCTTCGTCTCGCCGAAGCCCACGGCTTCGATGCGGCCCGGGTCGATGTCCCGGCGCAGCAGCTGCGCCTTCACCGCGTCCGCGCGCTTCTGCGACAGCCGCAGGTTGGAGGTGTCCTTGCCCAGCGAGTCGGTGTGGCCCTCGACGCGAATCTTCTTGATCCACGGCGCGTCGCGGAGCGCCTGGGCCACGTCGTCGAGGATGGCGAAGCTCTGCTTGCCGACAATCTTCGCGGAGCCGGAACCGAAGGTGATCTGCTTCTTGATTTCAATCCGGTCCTTCTTGATGACGACCATCTTGTACTGCTTGGCGCAGCCGCGCTCCTCCTTCACACCGGGCTGGTCCGGGCACGCGTCCAGGCGGTCGACGATGCCGTCGTTGTCCTGGTCCTTGTCGGCGCAGCCGCCATTCTCCGCGGGGCCGGCCTCCAGCGGGCACTTGTCCTGACCGTCCGGCATGCCGTCGCTGTCGTTGTCCAGGTCCGGGCAGCCGTCCTCGTCCTGGAAGGCGTCCTTGTCCTCCGGCTCGTCCGGGCACTTGTCCTGCGGGTCATTCAGCCCGTCGCCGTCCTTGTCGAGGATGGGGCAGCCCACGTTCTGCACCGGGCCCGTCTCCGTGGGGCACTTGTCCGCGCTGTCGACGAGGCCGTCCTGGTCGTTGTCCAGCTCGGGGCAGCCGTCCTCGTCCTGGAAGCCGTCCTTGTCCTCGGCCTGGTCCGCGCACTTGTCCTGCGCGTCGAAGATGCCGTCACCGTCGCGGTCCTTCGGCGCCTCCTGCGGGCAGCCCTGGTTCTCCAGCACGCCGACGGCGAGCGGGCACTTGTCGTTGCCGTCCAGCACGCCGTCGTTGTCGTTGTCGGGCTCGGGGCAGCCGTCCTCGTCCTGGAAGCCGTCCTTGTCCTCGGCCTGGTCGGGGCAGGGGTCGTCCTTGTCCAGCGTGCCGTCGCCGTCGTTGTCCGTCTCCTCGATGCGGACCACGACCTGTTCCTGGGGCTTCGGCTGGGGCTGCTGCGGCTGCTGGGGCTGCGGCTGCTGGGGCTGCGGCTCGGGCCTGTCCCGGACGAGCACCTGGCGCGGACCGCAGTTCTTGGACAGCTCCAGCGCCCGGTCCACCGCGGTGTCCGCGGTGCGCACGTGGTTGTTGGCCCGGCCGCTGTTGCCCTGGCTCAGCTCGCCCCGGGCAAAGTCGAGGTGGGCCTCGGCGGTGGCCAACTCCACCGGGGCGCAGCGAATGGCACCGCTGCGACGGGCGCGCTCGACGTCCGCCGCGAGCACCTCCGTATCAGCGCGAATCTTGCTGCCGCTGACGCAGGCAATGGAGAGGAGCAGGGGAAGCAGCGCGGCCAGGGAGGGACGCTTCATCGGGATTCGCTCGGGCGTCACGGGGTCTGGGGACGGCCGCTGGAGTCGGTGCCGCCGGCGGTGGCCATGGCCTTCTCGCGGGCCTCGTTGGCGTAGCGGGAGGCCTTCACCGCGAAGTCCACGCCGGCCTGGTAGTCGGAGTAGCCCACCTCCTCGCGCGCCTTGTCGAGGTACAGGTTGGCGGCGGTCCACTCGAATGGGGCGAGCTTGTCGGCCCCGGCCGTGCGCGCGGCCTGGATCTGCACCTCGGCGTCGAGGATGTTCGCGGTGGACTTCACGGGGCCGCACGCGGCGAGCGCCCCCGACACCGCCACCAGCACCATCAGCTTCTTCATAGGGTGGCGCCTCTAGAGAGGGGAAGGACTCGCCGGTCGTATCAATCACCCCTTGGGGGGTCAAGAATCGGGCAGACAGTGCTGGCCGGGGGGCCGGGCGTGGAGGCGGGACTTTGACGGCCGGCCCCGCGCTTGCCATCGTTCCGCCCCCGTGCGTCCGCCCGTCCGCCCAGCCCTCCTGCTCGCGCTGCTGTTCCCCCTGCTGGCCCTGTCCGGCCCTGCCTCCACCGCGAAGCGCGGCGAGCGGCGGGCGGAGACGGAACAGGTGCTCCACGGCGTCCTCCAGGGCGGTCCCGTGCCCGCCGCCATCTCCCGCCTGCGCTTCCTCCGGGAGGAGTCCTACGCCGCCGAGGAGATTGGCCTCGTCATGCGCAAGGCGCTGGACGAGCGGGTACGCCGAAACCTCACCGCCGTGCTGGCCGGGCTGGAGACGCGCTCCGCCGAGCCCACCCTGGCGCGCCTCGCCTCCGACGACGACAGCGCGGTGCGCATGTACGCCGCGCAGGGCCTGGCCCGCCTGAAGTCCCGCAACACCGGCGTGCTGCTGCCCCTCCTCCAGGACAAGAGCAGCGGGGTGCGCAAGGAGGCGGCGCGGGCCCTGGGCGCCTCGCGCAACGCGCGCATGGGCCCCCCGCTGGTGAAGGCGGCGAAGGCGGAGCAGGAGCTGGAGGTGCGCGCCGCCATGCTGGCCGCCGTGGGCGACACCGGGGACTCGAAGCAGGTGCCGGCCCTCAAGACCTTCCTCGCGAGTGACTCGGAGAGCACCCGCTTCGCGGCGGCGCGGGGCCTGTGCCGGCTGGGCTCGCAGGACGGCTTCGCCTTCGCGGGCAAGCTGCTGGGCTCGCAGGACCGCTTCGTGCGCCGGCAGGGGCTGGAGCTGTACGAGGGCGTCAGCGCGAAGAAGGCCGCCCCCTCCCTCAAGCCGCTGCTGGAGGACAAGGACCGCACGCTGGCCGCCACCGCCGCGCGCATCCTCTACCAGGGCGGAGAGGCCGCCATGCTGGACTGGCTCGTGCTGGCCTCGTGGAACGCCAAGGGCGAGGAGAAGCTGGCCTATGAGAAGGAGCTGGAGACGCTCCAGCTCCAGGACGACCGGCGCAAGGTCATCCTCCGCAAGGCGGGTGTCGCGAAATGAAGGCCGCGCTGCTGACCCTGGCCCTGCTGTCCCAGGCGCCCAAGGCCCCGACTCCGGCCCCGGCGGGTGACGTCCCGCCCGGCGCCGAGGCCATCCTCGAGTCCCCCGCCGCGTCCTCGCAGACGGCCACGGCCACCCCGGCCCGGCCCAATGGCTGGGAGGGGCTCACCGCGGAGCAGCGCGCCGCCCTCGTGGCCGAGGACGCGGACGCGCCCGCTGCCGCGCGCGTGCTGCGGATGAGCGAGCGCTTCATCAACACGCCCTACGTGCTGTCCCCGCTGGGCGAGGGCAGTGGCGTGGACCCGGACCCGACGTTCCGGCTGGACGCGGTGGACTGTCTCACCTTCGTGGAGCAGTCCCTGGCGCTGGGGCTGGCGCGCAGCGAGGCGGACGTGGGCCCGCTGCTCGACACCCTCCGCTACGCCAGCTCCCCCTCCTACGAGGACCGCAACCACCTCATGGAGGCGCAGTGGCTGCCCAACAACATCCGCAAGGGCTTCCTGGTGGACGTGACGCGGCGCTACGCCGGTGAGGACGCGGTGCCCGTCACCAAGACGCTCACCCCGCTCACCTGGCAGTCCCGCTCCTCGCTGGCGCTGGGGCTGCCCAAGGAGCGGCGGCCGGTGGGCACGTACCCGCTCAACATGCTCCCGCTGGAGCGGGTGCTGACGCACGCGCGCTCCCTCCCCTCCGGCACCATCCTCGTGGTGCTGCGCGAGGATTTGCCGCTGAAGGCCACCCGGGTGACGCACCTGGGCTTCGTCGTGCAGCGCAAGAAGCGCACGTACCTGCGCCACGCCTCGCGCGGCGGCTACAACCGCGTGGTGGACGAGGATTTGGAGACGTTCCTCGCCCGCAACGCGCGCTATGCGAAGTGGAAGGTGACGGGCGTCAGCCTCTTCGAGGTGCGCCGGCCGGCCGGGGCCAGCAGCGGCGCGGTGGTGCGCTCGCCCTGACGCCGGACGGCCTGCCCGCTCGCCTGCTCAGGGAGCGGGCGGTGGGGCGGGAGGCTGCTCGCTCTCCCGCTCCTCCTCCTCGGCGGCCATGACGGCCTCGTCGGTGGTGGCCAGCTCCTGCACGCGCTCCTGCTCCAGCAGGGGCACGGCGCGGGCGGCCAGGTCCTCGGGCACGAGGATTTCCCACCAGGGGAGGAGGTTGCCGGTGGTCAGCTTGTCCACGACTCCGGAGCGGCCGGCCCGTACCAGCACGGGGATGTTGGCCTCCTGGAGCAGCTCCACGAAGGCCTCCGCGGTGAACGGGTCCTCCGCCGTGGCCGCGCGGACGAAGATGCGTTTGTCCATTTCATGAGGCATGGGCAGCCCCCGTGCGCGCATCTCCTGCTCGCTCACGAGTAGCGGATTGCCGGGGCAGTCCGCGCAGTCCTGCACGCTGTCCTGATACTCCGAGCCGCACCTGGCGCAGTATTTCATGACGGTCCCTCCTGCCCGTGTGGTGGTGTCTGGAGGGACATGGTAGGTCCGGCCCTCGCGAGCCGCACCCCCGTCCAGACGCTTCGTTCAGTGGCGTGCGTCGTCGCCACTGCCCCCCCACTGGCGGGCCTCTTCGCCCAGCGTGCCCACCGCGGCGCAGAGGCGGTCCACGTCGATGGGCTTTCGCAGCACCACGTCGCAGTGCTCGGCCCCCTGGACCTGGGTGTAGCCGGAGACGAGGATGACGCGGGCCCGGGGCTCGCGCTCCTTCACCCGCTGCGCCAGCTCCGTGCCGAGCATTCCGGGCAGGGACTCGTCCGTCACCACCACGTCGGGGTGCTCGGCTTCGAAGGCCTGGAGCCCGGCGATGCCGTCGGGAGCGGTCCGGACGTCGAACTCGGCCTCCAATAGCTCCGCCAGCAGCTCCCGGCTGTCCCCGTCGTCTTCCACCAGCAGGACCTTGATTCGCGCGGCACCCATGTGCCTGGGAAACCCACGTGTCGGAGTGAAACGTCCTTTGTCCCCACCTCGGCCCTGCCGCCTTCCCGTCAGGAGGGCAGGGGGGCAGGGGAGCAGCGGGGCTCCCTCTCACCGGAGGATGCGGGACTGTCCATCTTTGGGCCCGGAGGTGATGCCAATGAAGGTGTTGCTGCGTGGAGTTCACCTGGACCTGTCGGATGCTCTCAGGGCGTATGTCGATGAACACCTGGTGAGCCACATCGAACGGTTCGCGGATGATGAGGCGGCGGAGATCGACATCTCTCTCGTGGATACCAACGGCCCCAAGGGGGGCGTGGACAAGGAGTGCCGCGTCACGGTGCGGCTGCCCGGCCTGTCCGCGGTGCACGTGACGGAGACGGCGGACTCGCTGTTCCCCGCCATCGACGCATCGCGTGATCGGCTGGAGAAGACGCTCAAGCGCACGCTGGAGAAGCGGCGCGACGCGCATACCGCCGGCCTGCCGCAGGATACTGGGGCCGACGTGCCCACCTACTAGTTGGGATGGGAGGCAGCGGGGGCCCGGTCTTCCAGGTCGTTCACCTGGCGACCGGGCCTGTCGCGTCCATTGCCCGAATCTTGCTGGTTCCGAAAGGTGAACGCTATAAGCGGAACCCTTCACCTTCGGGCTAAAGGATGGCGATGGTCCGCCTCAAGTTCCTGGTCTTCGCATTCCTGGTCATCGGACTGGGCCTTGCTCACCTGCCAATGCTGTCGGGACCGCTGCGCGAGCGCGCCGTGGCGGGAGCCACGTCGCAGACGGCGGCTGGCGCCAGCGAGGTGGCGCGTCAGGTGGACGCCCGCCGCGCCGAAGTGCAGTCCCTGGCCCTGAAGCTGGCCGCCACGCCGGACGTGGTCTCCGCGGTGGCCGCGCTGCAGCCGCCTCGCGCCGCGCCCGCGCCTCGCAGCCCGAGAGAGCGCGCCGCCGCCGAGGACAACGCCGCCAGCCCGCTGCCGCTGACCGCCGACCGCTTCGCCGCGGTGCGCACCGCCGCCCAGGCCGTGCTCCCCAAGGCGTGGACGAACGCGGTGGTGGCCGTGGTGGCGCAGGACGCGCAGTTCCACGCCGTCGGGGCCGGCGAGCCGTCCTCGGACACCGCGAAGCTGGACGTCGCGGCGGTGGCGAAGGCCGGCACGACGGTGGTGGAGGCCTTTGGCGCTCCGCACGTGTTCGCCTCGGTGCCGCTGGTGTGGAACGGGGACTCGAGCACGCAGCCGCTGGCCACGCTGGTGGTGGGCGCTCCGCTGGTGGACGAGGGCACGCTCCAGGCCGCGGTGGAGGCGTCCGGTGTCGCGGCGCTCGTGCTGGTGAAGGGCGACGCGGTGGTGGGCGGCGCCGGCCCGGAGAAGGCGCTGGCGGAGGGCTCGCTGGCGCAGGTGCAGGCCAACACCCGCGGCGTGGTGCTGCGCAGCGGTCAGCTCCAGGCCCTCGGTCCGGTGAAGCTGCCCCTCCTCACGAATGGCGACTTCATGGGCGGCCAGGCGCCGCTGATGGTGGGCTCGCGCCGCGCGCTGGAGGGCACTCCGCTGGAGGTGCTCGCCGTGGCCGGCACCGACGCCGTGCTGGGCGCGCTGGCCGGCTACCAGCAGAACGCGCTGATGGGCCTGGCGGGCCTGCTGGCCCTCACCCTGGTGTGGACGGCGCTGATGGGCTCCGGTCGCGCCCGTGACGACGTCCAGGGCAACTCCGACACGCTGAGCCTGTCGGCCGCGATGGCCGCCGCCTCGCCGCAGCAGCCGCAGTTCCAGCAGCAGGCCGCGCCGCAGCAGGCCGCGCCCGCGGCGGATGTGTTCGCCATGGCGCCTCCGGCTCCGACGCCCGGGCCGTTGGCGGACCCCTTCTCCATGTCCGCGCCGTCGGCGGACCCGTTCGCGATGGCGGCTCCTCCGCCCGCGGCCATGGCGGACCCGTTCTCCATGTCCCCGCCGGCCCAGGCGCCCCTGGGCGACCCGTTCGCGCTGCCGCCGCCGGTGCCCACGCCTGCGCCCGCGGCGAACCCGTACTCCTCGGCCGACCCGTTTGGCGCGGGCGACGCGTTCCCGTTCCCCGCCCCGCCGCCCGCTCAGGCTCCGGCGCCGTTCGCCGCCGCGGCCATGCCGTTCGAGCCGGACCCCTCGGCCTTCCCTCCGTCCGAGCCCCTGTCTCCGGCGTCCCCGCGTCGCGGCGCGTTCGCCTTCGAGGACCAGCCCACGGCGGCGTACTCGCTGCAGCAGGCGGCGGACCCGTTCACCCTGGCGGCCGCGCAGGCGCCGGAGAACCCGGAGACCACGCGCGTGGCGGCGATTCCACGCGAGCTGCTCCAGGCCAGCGTCCGCCCCCCGACGTCCGAGGCCATTCCCATGCCGGCCCCGCGCTCCTCGCAGCCGCCCCCGGCCGCGATTCCGCTGCCCGGCCTGGGCAACTCCGCGGTGGCGCTCTCCGAGGAGCAGCACTTCCAGGAAGTGTTCCGTGAGTTCCTCACCACCCGCGAGCGGTGCGGTGAGCCGGCAGACGGCCTGACGTACGACAAGTTCGTGCAGAAGCTCCGCAAGAACAAGGAGCAGCTCGTCCAGAAGTACGCGTGCAAGACGGTGCGCTTCCAGGTCTACGTGAAGGAGGGCAAGGCCGCCCTCAAGGCCACGCCCGTCAAGGACTGACGCTCGCCCACACCCGTGGTGGGTGAAGGCCCGTGACCTCTCCGGAAGTCACGGGCCTTGTCGCGTCTGGAGGGCGCGCGTCCGGGCCGGGAGGGCTTGCTCGGTGGAGCGATTCGGCCCGCGGTGCTACCGTTCGGGTCGCCCTCATGACCGCGCTGATGAACAGACTTGCCCGAGTGCTGTGGGCTCTCGCGGCGCTGGCCCTCGTGGTCGGCCTCGGCTCGTGGCTCTACCGGAATGCGTCCCTGGGCGCGGGGCCCGCCGTGACGCTGGGCAGGCTCTACCTCCAGAGCGCGCTGACGCCGCTGCTCGTGGGGAGCGCCGCGCTCGCGCTCGTCTTCGGGCTCGCGTCCGGGGCGGTGGCCGCGCTACCCCGGCGCAGGGCACGGTCCGCGCTGAAGCTTCCCGCGCTGCCTCCGCTGGCGGCGGAGACTCCGGAGCTGGCCATCGCCGTGCGCGAGCTGCTCCTGGTGCTGGGGCGGCAGCTGCGCGGCATGTCCGTGCGGGCCGAGCCGGACATCATCGCCATCATGGACCTGCTGATGGACGGAGCCATCCGCGTGGGCGCCAGCGACGTGCACATCCACCCGCTGGAGGCGGGCACCCGCGTCGCGTTCCGCGTGCATGGCGTGCTGGAGCAGGTGTTCATCTTCCCGCGCGAGCACCACTCCCGGCTCATCAACCGGGTGAAGGTCCTCTCGCGGCTGCCCCTGTACCAGCTCGAGAAGCCCCAGGACGGGCACTTCCCGCTCGCCACGCAGGAGGGGCCGGCGGACATCCGCGTCTCCCTCCTCCCCACCAACCACGGTGAGGCGCTGGCGCTGCGCATCGCCCGCACCGGCGTGCGGCTGCCGCAGCTCACGACGCTCGGGTTCCCCGAGGGCCTGCGGGAGCGGTACCAGCAGCTGCTCGGTCTGCCCCAGGGGCTCATCCTCGTGGCGGGCGCCACCGGCAGCGGCAAGACGACGTCGCTGTATGCCTCGCTGGGCCACATCCAGCAGTCGCGCGGAGAGCTCACCCGCATCGCCACCATCGAGGACCCCATCGAGTTCGACGTGCCCCTCTTCGCGCAGACGCAGGTCAACGCGGAGCAGGGCCTCACGTTCGCCCACGGCCTGCGCGCGGTGCTGCGCCAGGACCCCAACGTCATCATGGTGGGCGAGATTCGCGACTCCGAGACGGCGCGCACCGCCATCCAGGCGGGCCTGAGCGGCCACCTGCTGCTCAGCACCATCCACGCCAACTCGGCGTCGGGCGTGTTCAACCGCCTCATCGAGATGGGCGTGGAGCCCTTCCTCCTCGCCTCCGCGACGGCCGCCACGCTGTCCCAGCGCCTGGCGCGCGGGCTGTGCCCGCACTGCCGCACGGAGATGCCGCTGACGCCCGAGGAGGCCGTCCGGCTGGACTCGGCGGGCATCGCTCGTGGCACCTTCTACGGGCCGGTGGGCTGCGAGCGCTGCGAGGGCAGCGGCTACCTGGGCCGCGTCGCCTTCTACGAGATGCTCGTCGTCACCCCCGCCATCCGCGACGCCGTCAACGCGAAGGTGCCCAGCGCCCGCATCCAGGAGATTGCCGCCAGCGAGGGCATGGTGCCGCTGCTGGCGGCGGGCGTGGAGCGCGCGCGCGCCGGGGCGACGACGCTGCGGGAAGTGTTCCGGGTCGTCGGTGGCTGAGCCACACGGGTGGAGCGAGGGCACATGAGCAACACGCAAGACCCCGGCAGCGGCAAGCCCTCCGAGGAGGAGTCCGAGGCGGACGTGTGGAAGGCGTCCCTGCTGCGCCGCACCGACGAGCTCGGCCACGTCCAGGCGCAGACCGCCCCGGTGGCCGACCGGCGGAACGACCCACCTTCGCCTTCGGAGTTCGCCGCGCCGGGCGGGATACACGCCCCACCCATGCGAGGGGTCGACGTTCCGGGTGCCGTGAAGGCGCCCCCGGGCGCGACGCCCGCCTCGCCGCGCAAGGCGGTTCCGGAGCCGCCTCCGCCGCCGCCCGCCCGTCCACTGGCGGCGGTGCTGGCGCTCGGCTCCGGGGCCTGTGCGCTGCTGGCGGCCGTGCTCCTGGTGCTGCCCGAGTTCCGGCACCTGGGGACGTCGTCGGATGAGGTACTGGCCGCGCAGGGGGCGGAGACGACGCTCGCGCCGCGCTTCGACAGCTCCGCGCCCGTGGCCGAGGGCCAGGTGCGTGAGCAGCACGACACCCTCCGGGGCATCAGCGTGCTGATGATTGAGTCCGAGCCTCCGGGCGCCACGGTGACGGTGGACGGCGTGAAGCAGGGCTCCACGCCCCTGTCGCTGACGCCCATCTGCAACCCGGGCAACCCCCTGCGCGTGAAGCTCGTCCGCAAGGGCTTCGATTCACTCGAGCACGTCACGGTGTGCCGGGAGGACACGATGACCAAGCTCACCGCGCGCCTGCGCAAGGCCCGGGGCAGTCGCTAGCGGCCCGCGTCGCGGCGCGCGGGCCGGGCCACCCCGCGCCCCACCGTGCCACTCAATCCACGCGCCGCACCTCGCGGATGAGGCCCTCGGGCTCGGGCTCGCCCATGGTGACGAGCTGCTCCAGCTCTCCTCGGAGGAGGAACTCCGCCTGCGCGCGGCAGAAGAAGGTCTCCCCGCGCTGCTCCCCGCTCCTCTGGATGCCCAGCAGGCTCATCACGGGCCGTAGCAACCGGAGCCGCACGCCCGAGTCATCCGCGAGCCCGGCATCCAGGTTGCCCAGGTCGCTGGAGGCGATGAGCGTCGCGGGCAGCACGCTCGCCAGCAGCGTGTCCGCGGCGTGCGCGTCCCGGCCCCACGCGCGGGTGACGAGTGAGACTTCACACCGCCGCCGCTCCCGGAAGCCGGCCGCGCGCTCACCGCGCAGGAACGCCACCACGCCCACCTCCGCCGACGCGGGGGGCCGGTAGAGGCGCACCGTGCGCTCCTCCAGGGCGTAGTCGTCTCCGCGCCGGAGCGGGCGGCCTGGAGGCGACTCCACGTCCACCACCTGCCCCAGGGCCGTCGCCGGCACGACGAAGTCCACCCGCTTCCCATCCGTCTTCCAGCGCTGCACCTGGGTGAAGAAGGCCGTCTCGCGCTGCGCGGCCAGGTCCTCGCCCTGGGGCAGCTCCAGCTTCAGCCCGGACGCGAACACCTCGACGAGCAGCGTGGCCTCCGCCCCGGGGCCCCGCGAGGGCCCGGTCGTCACGTCCACCGTGTCGGGGACGGCGGCCAGGAGCGCGTCGTGGAAATAGGACTCGATGGCGACCAGCATGGCGGGTGGACCTCACTTCCGCGGGAAGAGCGCGTAGGCGTCGCCGCGCGGGCTCGTCACCCGCGGCGCGGAGAGGGTGACTTCTCCTGCCACCCGGGAGCGGACGAGGACCTCCAGCGGGGGGCCGTCCCCCGTGCCTCCCGGCGGCGTCAGGGCCGCCAGCGCCGCCGTGTCCAGCGACACGACGCCGTCCTGCCCGGGCGTCACGTCCAGTACGCGAGTCCCCCAGCGCAGTCGCACCTGGGGCGGGGGCGGGGGCTGGGCGGCGGTGGCCTTCAGCCGCGGGCGCGTACAGGCCCAGAGCCGCGCCGTGGTGCCGCCGTCCTGCGTGGGCGCCTCGCGCGGCAGCCACGGTCCCGCCTCCTCGGCGCGGTAGAGGGCGGTGAGCGGCCCCAGGACTCCAGGGGCGGGCGCGCCGTCGAGCGGGGCCAGGCTCCAGAGGACATCACCCTCGGTGACGGTGAGCACGGCCCACCAGGTGGCGGGCCCCAGGGTGACGGGCCTGGGCAACTGGAGGGACACCCAGCGCGCGGGCCAGGGTGGCGGGCCCTTCTCCACGAAGTCCAGCTCCAGCGTGGAGCCCTTCAGCGGCACGTCACCGGGCCGGCCGTGGGCGTCGGGGAACAGCGCCAGCGTTCCCTTCACGCCTCGGGTGAGCGGGCGCAGGTGGAGGTCCAGCCCCACGAGCGCGCCACCGTCCTCCGGTGCGGAGAAGGCCTGCGCGGCGGCGAAGCCGGAGCCGCACCTGTGCGCCAGCGGGGGCAGCGCCGGCGGACGGGGCGCGAGCGACAGGCGCTCGTCCCTTGGCCGGTGCGCCACCGTGAAGCGGACCTCCGACAGCGGCTGGCCGGGCGGCACGGTGGCGCGGCCCACGACCTCGCCGTCGGTGTCCATCGCGAGCGTCAGGGCCTCCTGTCCGCCCGTCCACGTCCGGATGACGGCGAGGGTCTCCAGCGTGAGCCGCACGCGCTCCAGCATGCCGAGTGCCGAGGAGCGCAGGGTGACGGCGAGCTTGCCGCCCGCGAGGTCCGCGGGCCACGCGCGCTGGAGGGCGGTGCCCAGCGCGTCCCCCAGCGTCAGCTCCTGGCGGGGCAACAGCGGCATGGCGTGGTGGAAGAAGAGGGTGCCCGTGCCGAGCGTGGCCGACAGGTCCGCGGGACGCGCCGCGGCCCTCGCCGTCACGCCGGAGATGGCCGTGGCCGCCAGTGTCTTCGGGGCTCCGGGTGCCGCCGGGGTGCTGGTGGCTTCCACCAGCTCCACCATCAGCCGGCTCGCCATGAGGCCCGGCAGCGCCTCCACGAGCCCCAGCGACACCGTGTCCGACGGCGTGGGCGGGTACCACGGGCCGCCCTCCGCCACGCTGAGGCGGCCCTTCTTCGTGTCGTTCTTGGGCTGGAGCTCCAACGACAGGAGCGGCCGACGCACGCCCCAGTCCAGGCTGAGCCAGGTGAGGGTCTCCGCCGCGTTGAGCACGCTCTTGCCGGTGCTGGTGGCCAGCGTGGCGCCCGGGGTGACGTCCACCGTGACGTCGTCCCCCGGTGCCTGGACGGTGAGGGCCGCGCGGCGCAGCTCCACGCCGGGCGGCACGTCCAGGGTGAGGACGAGTCCGGCGGGGTCGACGGGCACCACCGTGTCCGCGGGGGGCTTCGCCGTCCCGGCATAGGTCAACGTAGCGGCGACGCGCGTGTCACTCATGGGCCTGTCTCAGCGCGGCGCGGGCTCAGCGGGCCGCGTCCTTGATGTCCGTGACGGTGGCCTCGGGCTGCTCGCCTTGCAGCAGCTCCTTGAGCACCTGCCTGGCGCCTTCGATGCGCAGCATCGTCTGGACGAGCTGCATCCGCTTCGCGTCCAGCTCCGCGAGCATCTTCTGGCCGGCCTCGTGCTCGGCATCGAGGGTAGCGAGGCGCTTTTCGAGGGAGTCTTTCATGGAGGTGTTCCTGGGAAGAAGGGAGGTCAGCGGGCCGTGAGCGCCTGGATGCGCTCCTCCAGCGTCCGGAGCTTCTCGTCGTACTGGCGCTTCAGTTCCTGGATGGCGGCGACGGCGAGCACGCCGATGGTGTCGTAGGAAATGCTCTTGATGCGCCGGCCCGGCTCGGGCTCGGCTTCGGCGACGAGCTCGGGGAACAGCGGCTCCACGGCCTGGGCGACCAGTCCGATGCTGCGCGTGCCGGTGGCCTTCCAGTCGAAGCTCACCGGCTGGAGCGCCAGCACCCGCTCCAGCACGCCGCCGATGCTGGCGATGTTCTCCTTCAGCGAGACGTCCGAGTTCCGGTTCCACGAGCCGTCCTGCGGCATGTAATAGCCCTGGCCGTTCTGGTGGTAGAAGACCGCCGTGCCCTGGCCCTCGTAGAGGATGTTGAGGAAGCGGCCGGTGTTGTTGTGCTCCTGCAGGCGGATGCCGGCCACGCCCCGCTGCTGCACGTGCAGCGGCGCCTGGGGCCCGTTGGTGCCGAGCCCCACGTTGCCGTCCGGCGAGAGCCACATCGCCTGGTAGGAGTTCTCCAGGGCCATGGAGAACGCGCCGCTGGTGCGCACGCCCACGTCCCACCAGCGCCCCGCCGGGACGCCGCCGCTGATGCCGTAGCGCATGGAGGCGCGGGCCTCGCTCGCCATCCAGGAGACGTGGGGGTTGTTGAACATGATGCCGGCGGCCCCACCGGCGGCCCCGCCGGCGCCGAGGGTGACGTGGGAGTTCCCGTTCCCCCAGTTGGCCGTGGCGGTCACCACCAGCCGGTCCCAGCCGGCCGGGGCGCCTGGGATGCGGACGTCCAGCGCACCCTGCGGGTCCGTCGTGCCAATGCCCACGCGTCCGTTGATGACGGTGAGCCGCTCGGCCCCCGACTGCCACAGGCCGATGGAGTCGTCCGGGTCGTTGTCACAGCCAATCATCAGCTTGGTCGTCTCACCGGAGATGACGTAGTAGCGGATGAAGGCCTGGTCCCCGCTGCCACCGCCCGGGTCGGAGGGGAACTGGATGCCCGCGGTGGGAGCGTTGCCCACCGTGGGGACGAGCGCGCCGCGGGTGACGCGCACGCTGCCAGCGCCCCGGGCCTTGAGGTTCAGGTCCTGGTCGGCGTTCGAGCCGGTGGCGTACACGGTGTTATGGCCGAGTCCCACGCCCTGGGTGCCGTTGGAGTGCCGGAACTCGACGCCGTCGTCGGCCGCGAAGTCGCCGGTGACGTACAGCGTGCGGTTGCTGCCGTGGGTGCCGGTGCGGGTGTTGCCCTGGATGTCCAGCTTCGAGCCGGGCGCGGTGGTGCCGACGCCCAGGTTGCCCGTCACCGTCAGCGCGCCGGTGATTCCGCCACCGGTGACGTTGAGCTTGGTGTTGCCCAGGCCGGTGATGGACGTGCCCAGCTCCGTCAGGCGGGTGAGCACGTCGATGCTCTTCACCGTGAGCGCCACCGAGGCGTCCACCCGGTTCACCTTCAGCGAGGCGGTGGGGACGATGCTGTCCCCGTCGAGCTGCTTGCCGTCGTCGGCCCCCCGGTGCGTGTGCGTGCGGACCTCATCCCGCAGCTTGATCTGCATGTTGTTCCACATGTCCGCGAGGATGGGGTCGCCGGACTTCGCGGGGTAGAAGGGGTCACTCATGGGAACCTCGAGGAGTTGAAGCGGGTCGCGCCGAACACGCCGGCCCAGGAAAGCTCTTCCTGGGGCTCCGGCAGCTGGTCGCTCAGTTGGATGGTGTAGCCAAAGTCCGTGAGGGCATCCTTCGGCTCCAGCTTCTCCGGGAAGGACATGGAGACCTCCTGCCGGGCGGGGCCTTCCTCCATGGAGACGACCTCGGACGGCATGGGCAGGGTGAGCTCGATGCGGGTGCGCACCCCCGCCGCGCGCCCGTACTCCAGCGCCGCCGCCAGCTCGCGCACCAGCCCTGGCAGCCCGGGCACCAGGCCCTCCGCGTCCGGCTCCAGCAGGTGCGGAGGCACGTAGTCGGCGGGGATGCGCAGCACGCAGGTGGCGGGGGTGATTTCCGTCCAGTCGAAGCGCAGGTCCGCGCGGGGCGTGGCGCGAGTCACCTTCGCCTGGGCCTCCGCCTCTTTCAGCCGCGCCTCGGACCAGCCCAGCAGGTAGGAGCGGATCTCCCCGCGCACCAGCGTGTCGTAGCTCCAGTGGCTCTCCCCGGGAACCAGCTCGGGCAGCCGCTTGTTCTCCTCGAAGACGGAGAAGCGCGTCCCGGGTGCGTCGAAGCGGGTGAGGGGCCCCACGTCGTCCTTGCTGGAGAAGCGCGTCGGGTGCGCCAGGATGAGGGGCTCCTTCGCCGGGCGCCCGTCGATGGCCGGCGGGCGGTCATTGCGCAGCGTGAGGGTTCCTCCCTTGGGTACGAGTCCGAGGAAGAACAGGTCCAGCCCCGACTGCTTGTGGCGGAGGACGGGGACGGCGATGTCGGCCTCGGTGGCCTTGAGGGAGATTTCCGGGGTGGCCGTCTCCAGGCCGCCGTTGGCGGTGAGCAGGTGCTGGCCCCCGAGCACGTTGCGGAACTGCGCCGCCTGGGAGGTGGGTGGGTTGTCGTCCAGCTCGACGCGCAGCGGGCGCCAGGTACCATCCGCCTTCTGCACGGTGAAGTGGCCCACCGCCGTGGAGCCCTCCCAGTGAAGCTGTGGGGGCTGCTGGGCCAGGTACACCAGCGACACCAGCTGCAGCAGGGCGGGCGCGGAGCCCAGGCCCGTGCGGTGCAATTCCACCAGCGCGGCGAGGTGCTGGCGGAAGTACGCGTCCGGCTCACCCCGGCGCGGCTGGAGGTTGTAGAGCTCGCCCAGCCGGCCCAGCTCGGAGGCCCCCTTGACCTCCAGCGAGTCCTCCACGCCGAAGCCCCGCGCCAGGGTGTACCAGCGCGAGCGCATCAGCCGCGTCAGCCCGGTCTCCATCCGCCCCAGTTCCGCGGCGAGCGTGGAGAAGAAGAGGTTGAGCCGGGTGCCGCCATGGAGCACCAGCGGCAGGTAGCCCACCATGCGGCGCGCGCGCTGCTCGGGCGTCATCCGACCCCCACCAGCTCGGCGTTGCCGAGCACCAGGCGCACGTCCTTCTTCAGCGGCAGGGTGGTGAGCGCGCCCTGCACCGGCGGCGTCTCCACCCGGACCAGCGTGACGGACAGGCCGGTGTCCAGGGTGACGTTGCAGGACAGCAGCCCCTCCACCCGGGCCTGGGCCTTCAACGTCGCCTGCAGGTCTTCCCAGGTGATGCGCGCGTCGCGGTTCGCCTGGACGTCCTCGGCGAGCCGGGCCGCGTACACGTCCACCGCGGCGCGCAGCGCCTGGCGCACCTGCTCGGGCGTGCGCACGTCTGCGGCCGGCAGGGAGACGACCAGCTCCAGGCTCCAGGTGAGCGGGCGCAGGCGGGAGATGCGCGGCGGCTTGCGGTCCAGGTCCACCGCGGGCGTCTCCAGCGCGTCCATGCGCCAGTCGCGGCCGGGGCCGTACACGCGGCTGCGGTCCTCCTTCACCAGCACCTTGTCCAGGGGGTTGGCGGGGTCCACGCCCCAGCCGAAGGTCTCCACCTCCAGGTCGCTGATGCGGCGCACGGCGGGGTTGCCGAAGAGGATGGCCTCCAGCTTGCGGCGGCTCACCGTGTCGCCCACCGGCAAGTCCCGCGCGAAGCGGGAGAGGGCCTGCTGGAGCTCGCGGCGGAGCCGGTCGAAGGTGGCCTCGTCCATGTCGGGGTCCACCGGCTCCACCTGGAAGGCCACCTGGAAGTAGACGGTGCGCGCGTAGCGCAGGCGCACGCGGATGCCGGCGGCCTTGGAGGCGCGGATGGCCCCTTCCACGAGCGTCACGCCCGCCGCGTTCTCCTCGAAGCCCGCATCCCCCACCAGCACGTCGATGACGCCCGGCGGCGCGTCCTCCGGCTCGCGCACCGTGACTTGCCGCACGCCCTGCTGGCGCACGGCGGCGGCGATGGCCTCCAGCGTGCCCTTCTCCCCGTCACGCAGGGCGGTGCGCGCGCGCGCGCGCAGGCTGTCGTCCGTCTCGTCCTCGCCGGTGCGGCGCAGGGGCGCGCGGTTGATGACGGACTCGATGCCCAGCACCGGCCGCGGCATGACGCTCAGCCGGCCGGGGTTGATGACGGTGGGGGCCTGGCGGGAGGCCTCCGAGTCGTCCTGGATTTCCTGCACGCGGACGACCAGACGCGTCTCCCCGCGGCGCAGCACCGCCTCCTCCATCGTCTCGAAGAGGGGCAGGGGCTTGGAGTCCGCGGCCAGGCCGGTGACCTGCCGACCGGCGGGGATGCCGATGTCGTCCGGCGCCGGCGAGGCGCGGCTGAACTCCACCTCTCCGGTGAGCCGACCCGCGCGGGCGCGCTCCAGGCCCAGCACGGCCACCACGTTGTCCAGCGCCGCGCCCTCGGCGGTGTTGAGGTAACCCGAGTGGTGGGCCAGCTCCATCATGGCGTAGAAGGTGGCCATCTCCCGGGCGTACGCCTCCGCCAGGGTGCGCGCCATGCTGCCCGTATGGGTGTCTGTCCCCGGCCCCAGGTTCGACAGCAGCCGGTCGACGATGGCGCTGAACGAGGTTTCTTCTGGGGGAATGAGGCTCAAAAGGAGATCTCCCAGGTCATCTTCATCACCATGTTGGGGCCGCGGTTGACCTCCTCGAAGCGCACGCGGTTGAAGAGGACGCGGGTGGTGGCGCCCTGGGTAATCTGGATGCCGGCCTCGGTGAGCGGCTGCACGGTGGCCTGGGTGAGGGCGGGCAGGGTGGCCGTCACCGTGGCGCGGATGACGCTGAGGCCGTCCGCGCGGGTGATGACCTCCACCTTCGGAGCGGCGTCCAGCGCCTGGTCCACCTGGGTGCCCAGCTGGGTGTCGGAGACCTGGGCCTGCGCGGTGCCCGTGCCCACGGCGATGGCCCAACGCGTGGGCAGCGCATCCACCTTTCCCATGAGGAGGTTGGCCAGCAGCTGCTTGCCGGCGGTGGTGATGAGGTTGGGTACCGTGCGGCGCTCCACCAGCGTGCCGTCCGTGCCCAGCAGCTCGAGGGTCAGCACCCCGCTCACTGCCTGTTTCTCCCTGAGGTCCATGGCGCTCTCCCGAAGTCGTTCGTGCCGTGCGCTCAACCGAGGTCGAGCGCCAGTCCCAGCTCCACCGCATCTCCCGTGATGGCCCGGATGCTGGCCCGCACGTCCACCGCCCCGGGCAGGTCCGCGCGGGCGCTGACGGTCAGCGCCGTCACCTCCTCCACGCGCGGGTCCTCCTTGAGGGCCTGCCGCACGTAGCGGCGCAGCAGCTCCAGGTTGGCGCGGTCCAGGGGCTCGCCGATGAGGTCCGCCACGCGGCTGCCGTAGCGCGTGTGGCCCAGCTCGACCAGGTGCCCGCGGTAGACGATGAGCCGCATCGTCAGCGCCTGGATGAGGTTCTCCTTGCCGCTCACCGTGGTGGCCCCGGTGTCGGTGGACCAGTCGAGGTCCACGTCGCCGGACTCCTTGAAGGAGAGCCGCAGGTCCGTCTTGAGCTCGTCCGCGCTCACATCAACCTCCCGGGCGCGGCCGTGGCGCCGGGCGAGCTGGCGATGCCTGGAGACACCTTGAGCCGCGTCATCATCTGCGTGAGCGCGTTGGACAGCGTCTCGGCCATGGCCGAGGCCAGGTCCGGCGCGTTCTCCCCCTGGATGCCACCCGCCTGGAGGAAGCCCAGGGCCAGGGGCTGCAGCAGGGGCTTCGGCGGGGCCGCGCCCATCAGACTGCCGGGCGCAGCCGTGGTGAAGCCCGCGATGGCGATGCCCGGTGCCACCATGACCATCGTCGTGAAGAGGATGAGCGCCTGCTCCACCGTCTGCGCAATCGCCTTGGCCAGCGCGCCCTGCTTCTCGCCGTTGATTTTGTTGGCGGCGAGCATCCCCTGCGCAATGGGCTCTATCTGCGAGGCCCCCGGGCCGCCCGCGGGAGGGGGCAGCATCATCCCCGGGCCCGCCGTGCTGCCGGAGCCCGCCGGAGGCGGCGCCGCGGCGGGAATGCCCGGTGCCACCATGGCCATGGACACGAAGAGGGTGAAGGCCTGCCCGCACGTGCTCCCGAGCGCCGCCGCCAGGTCGGGCGCGTTCTCCCCGCGCAGGCTGGCCGACTGCATGGCGGCCTTGGCGAGGTTCTCGATTTCACTTCCGCTCGGTGCCGGCATGGTTACTTGGCCTTCACGTCCTGCGAGCCCTTGAGCGGAGCGCCCGTGAAGTAGCACTTGTGGCTCTTCTCGGTGATGACGCCGCTGCCGCCAGTGCCCAGGTCAATCTTCCCGGACGCATCCACCGTGCAGTCCGTGCACTTGAGCTGGACGTTACCCTCCACCTCCAACATCAGGTCCGTCTTGCCCTTGATGGTGATGACGTCGTCCTGCTTCACCGTCACCACCGTCTCCCCGGCGGTGAGGACCACGGACTGGTCCTTGTCGATGGAGATGGACGTCTTGCCTCCGGGGGGCGCGACGACGCGCCACTCGTCCGCCTCGTGGATGGGCGGGTTGACCTCGTCCGAGTAGAGGCGGCCCACGACGATGGGGCGGTTGGGGTCTCCGCCCAGGTAGGAGAGCAGGACGAGCTCTCCCGCGCGCGGCGCGCTCACCATGCCGATGTGCGGGGTGGCGATGGGCACGCGCCGCAGCTCCAGCCCGCTCTCACGCAGCTTCACGTTGCACTCGTGGTTGTGCGTGTCGCCGTCCGCGTGGGGAAAGGAGCTCGTCACCACGCCGATGTCGCCCTGGCGCAGGGACGCCAGCTCGTCGCGGATGATGGCGCGGATGATGGTGACCAGGTCGCTCATGTCGCGCCTCCCGCGGCGAGGGCCGCCTTGCCAGGGGTGGGGGACACGGGCTTCGCCGGAGCCTGCACGAGCCGCTCTCCCAGCGTCTTCAGCGTGGCGGTGATGTCCGTCACGGACGCGCGCAGCTGCTTCAGGGACTCCTCCGGGAGGAAGCCCTGGAGGATGGCCGTCGCGCCGGCGCGGAGCTTCTCGAGGAGCGCGAGCGCCGCCCGGCTCGCATCCGCCAGGGGCGCCAGGGGCTCCATGCCCATCTGTCGCAGCTCCTCTCCGGAGGAGTCCGCGAGCTGGTGCATCCCCTCGAAGGCGGGCTCCAGGTTCTCCAGCAGCCGGGGGATGGCCGCCACCTGCTCCAGCTTCGCAATCCAGGAGGTAATCAGGTCCAGCACCCCGGTGAGCGCCTGGAGCGCTGACTTCACCGCTTCTCCAATGCCGAGCTGTCGCACGAGGTCCACCAGGGCCTCCACGGTCTGCGTCTTGAGCAGCTCGTCCAGTGCGTCGATGAGCCGGGTGATGCCGGCGAGGATGTCGGCCGTGGTGGTGCTCACGGTTTGGCCTCCAGGTCCTTGAAGGGGCCCAGCGGGTCGAAGTCCGCCAGCACTCCGCCCAGCTCGGTGGCCTCCTTGGCGACGCGCTGGAGCTTCGCCAGGAAGTCGCCCGCGCCGGCAATGGCCTTGATGAGGCTGAGGGCCGCGCCGAAGTCGATGCCCTTCACCATCTCCAGGAGGCTGACGCCCTCGGAGGCGAGCTTCTGGATGAACTCGCCCAGGCTGCCGGCGCTGCGCAGCGAGTCGACGAAGCCGCCGATGGCCGCGGGGTTCACCTTGCCGAGCGAGCCCAGCAGGCTGCTGAAGTTCTTCCCGGTCAGCGAGTCCTTGCCCTGGTTGACGACGGAGCCCAGCTCGTCCGGCGTGAGGTGGCCGAGCAGCTCCGGGTTGGCGTCCACTGCCTCCATGAGCGAGCCGGGGTCCTGCAGCACGCCCGCGGCGGCCACGGAGCCCTCGGCCCACGAGGCGGCGTCGTCGGCCACCGCGTCGTCCACGGCGGCCACGCCCGCGTCGGCGGCGGCGGGCGGCTCCAGGTACTCCTTCACGCGGAGGAAGAAGCTGAAGCGGCTCTCGTGGCCGGCGAGCTGCTTCACCTGGAAGTCGGCGATGAGGACGTCGGTGAGGTCGGCCCCGGCGATGGCGTCCGCGGCGAACGACATCGGCGTGGTCTTCATCTGCGCCTGGCGCAGCTCCTCCAGCTCGGCCTGGGTGTCATCGCCGAGGAGGATGCCCTCCATGACGATGGTGACGGGCTCGCGGCCCAGGTCCTGGAAGACGCTGCCGGACTGGCCGGGCACGCGCTGCTGCACGAGGTTGCGCGCGTCCTCGGTGTAGACGTTCGTCAGTCCGGTGAGCTCGATTCTTCCGATGCGGACTGGCATCTCAGAGCTCCATCCGGGTGACGAAGCCCGCGCTGGCGCTCAGCGTGTGCCGCACCCCGCGCACGCGGAGCACCTTGCCGGAGGCGAGCGACTCCACCGGGTGGCCCTTGGGAATGTCATTCAGCTGCACCGTGTCGCCCGGCTTCACGGCCGGGGCTCCCAGCACCTCGATGAAGCCGCGCACCGGGCGTGACGCCAGCGCCGTCATCCGCGCCTTCGCGTGGGTGGCCGCGTCGTCGCCGGTGCGCAGGGCGCCGTCGCGCACCTCGCGAGGCAGCGAGCCCGCGCTGCCGGCCTGCACGCTGCCGTTGCTCCCGAGCGCGGCCTTGCCGCTGACGGAGGCGAGGTCGGCCACGAGCCAGTGGCCCTTCTCCGTGCCCTGCGTGCTGGCGGCGCCCTCGCCCCACACCTCCACGCCGTCGAGGGCGGGGGGCGTCTCCCGCAGCTCGGCGCGCAGCACCTGCTTGCGGTAGACGAAGGTGTGGTCCGGGCCGCCGTCCGCGGGCGGGACGAAGTGCACCTGGCCCTTGCCGTCCGTGTAGACGTCGAAGCCGCACTGCTCGGCCAGTCGCTGGATGTGGCGGAGCGCGCGGGGACCGCGGTGCAGCACGTAGCTGGGAAAGGTGGGGCCGTCCTCGATGGTGCCCGCGGTGGCGCCGGCCTTCTGCACCAGCTCGCTGACGATGGAGCCGGCCGTGGTGCTCTCGTAGGCTCCGCACACGTCGAGCCGCGCGAGCTTCGCCAGGGCATCCGTGCCCACGACCGTGGCGGAGTCCGGTGTGGCCCGCGTCTCCAGCACGACGCCGGTGAAGACGGTGACGCTCCCATCCCCCGCGTCGAGGGAGACGGTGGTGGCGTCCCCTGGCAAGGGCAGCGCCGAGTCCGACGTCGCCAGCTCCAACGTGCAGCGCCCGCCAGCGCCGTCCATGGTCAGCTCGCTCACGATGGAGCGCACGGCGCCATTGCCCTGGCCGGCCTTGCTGGAGGCCTTGAAGGAGCCGATGGTCACCGAGTAGGCGATTCCAGCCATGGGCTCAGACCTCCAGCCCGTGACGGCGTGCCGTCTCGCGGAGGATGTCCACCAGCGCGTCTTCGAGCGTGCGCCGGTCCAGACCGCCCTGGCCATGGGCGGGGTCCACATGGACGTTGACGTTGAAGGTGTTGGCCACGGCCGCCCCGGTGCCAGCGGCCGGAGTGCCCGAGCTGGCCGGTGGCGTGGAGGCCCGCGCCACGGTGAGGGCCGAGTGGGTGACCTGGTGCGCCTGCTCCCAGACGGGCGTCATGCCCCGGGTGACCTGCTCGCCGAGCCGGAGGGTCGCCGCATCCCGCTGGGGCGCTGGTGCCTCCGGGCTCGAAGAGGAGGAGGGAAGGGAGCCAGCCGCCGGGGCCTCACTGGCGAAGGTGAGACGGGCTCTCGGGTGGGGCGTGCCCACGTCCCGGGGCTGGGCGGGCGGGCTCACCGGAGCGCTGACAGGGGACAGCGCCGCGCTGCGAGGAGGGGCGGGGGGAAGCAGTCGGACTCCACGGCGGGCCGGCTCGGGCGTACGGGTGGCGGGCGCCGCTGCTCCACGCTGCTCCACCGTGACTGCCGTAGGCACTGCTCCACGCTGCTCCGCCGTGACTGCTGTTGGCACTGCTCCCTGCTGCTGCGCCCTGGCTGACCCTGACGCTGCTTCCCGGTGCCCCTCGCTCCCCGCTACTGGCGCGGTTCCCCGCTGTGCCGCGGTGGTCGCGACGGGCACGGAGCCCATCTGCTCCATCGTGACTGCCGCGGGCGCCACACCCTGCTGCCCCGCCGTGGGAGCCCTGGGGACGCCCTCGCGGAGCGTCGACGGAGCGGAGGAGCCTTGCTCCCTCGTCTCGGCGTGTGGAGCGGGAGCCGGGGAGGGTGAAGCCTCCTGTCTGACGGCTGCGGGCTTGAGCAGCCGGACGATGCGCCGCGTGGCCTCGGGAGACTGTGTGCCCGGTGCGGGTGTCGCGGCCTCCAGGGCGGAGGCTCCAGGGGCCGTGCCCAGGGGGGGACTGTCGGCGCTGCCCGTCCTTGCTGCCGGGCCCGCCGGGGAGTCCTCGGACCGCGCGCGTGGGTTCCCAGGCGAGGTCTCGGGCACCCGGGCCTGTCCGAAGAGCGCGGAGGGAGAGGAGCGCGGCGAGGCAGCGCGAGGCGCGACGGAGGACTCCTCGTCCCCGGCCCTCCGGATGGGAGCCGGCGCGGTGGCCGGGCTGGGAGCGGTACCGTGCGCCTCTGCTCGCGGCACGGCGCCCTCCGCTTCGAGCGTCGCGGAAGAGGTGCTGCCCGGGCCGCGAGCGTCTTCAGCAGCTCCGGCGCTGTACGCCGCCGTGCCCGCCGGAGCGCCACCCGTGGCCTGCGCTGCCCGTGCCGCCGTCTCCACGCTGGAGCCACCCGTGGTCAGTGAAGCCCGGGTTGTCGCCGCAGCCAGGCCCGTGGTCTCCGCGGGCGCCGATTCTTCGGGGGAGGAAGCTGGCAGCCGGACGCCGAGCTGTTTCGCGACGCCCTCCAGCGCCCGGAACGCGGGGCGCGCGAGGAACGCGGTGAGGTCTCGGGTCGTGAGGGACGTGCGCATCACCCGTCCTCCACCTGGATGACCACCGCGTCCGGGTACTCCGACAGCCGTGGCGGCCTCGCCGCGGGGGCGGGCGCGGGAGGCGGAGCCTCGGTGAGCTGGAGCAGGACCATCAGCCGGTCGATTTCCGCCGCGGGCGCCGCCCACACCTGCGAAGGGGTCCACCCCAGGGCCCGGCATAGCCGCAGCGTCACCTGGGCCAGTGCCCGGGCCTCGCCATCCGCGGCCTTCAGCGTGGCATCCTCGTCGCGTTGCCCGGCGTCGTTGAGGGAGACCACCGCGTCGAGCAGCAGCGCCGCGGAGGCGCCGTCCAGCGCCGCCAGTTCCACGCCGGGCGGCTCCAGGGCCACCACGGACGCGGCGAGCATGGCCCGCAGGTAGCGCTCCAGGCTCAGCTCCTTCGCGCCATCCGGCTGGGACGTCATGCTCGAGCCCAGCGCCTTCGCACGCTCGGAGAAGGTCCACGGCCGGAGCCGCGCGCGCACCGCTCCCGCGCGCACCCAGCCGTCCGCCTCCGCTTCCGGGCCCCGTGGTGCCGCGCCGCCCGTGGCCCACCAGAGGGCCACCGGCGCCAGCTCGTCGAAGAGTGCGTCCGGGACGCCCGAGTCGCGCAGCACGTCCTGCGCGAAGCCGCCGGCATCGAACTGGAGCCCGGCCCCATCCGCCCAGGCATGGCGGTCCAGGGCGCGCAGGTGCTCGTCGAAGCGCCAGCGGCGCAGCCGGATGCGTGCGCCGGTGGACGCCTCGACCTCCCCGGCCCCACCCGGACCGCCCAGGTGGACGCGGTAGTCACGTCCGTCCACCTGGATGTCGGCGGTCTCCCAGCGCGAGCTCGCGGGCACCTCCGTCACGCGCTACTCCTCGCGGATCCGCGTCGCCGTGAAGGCGTAGGTCGTGGCCGCGCTGCCGTGCGCGTCCAACTGGAAGGACTTGCCCTCCACGAAGCAGTCGTCGAACGACAGCGTCCGTGTCTCCTCGTTGCCCTCGGTGCGCTTGAGGTTCGTCACGAGCTGGAACTTGGCGCGGGCCTGCAGCAGCCCGTCCAGCTTGACGTTGGCGGAGCGAATCACCATCTCGCCCTGCACGGTGCGCAGGCCGAAGATGACGTCCACGCGCTCGTTCGTGCCGATGGCACGGATGTCCTCTCGCTCGGTGACGACCCGGAAGGCGAGCGACTGGAGGCCTTCCACGGCCTCACCGTCGACGAGGACGCTGCTACGGTTGGCGGAGAATACCGTTGGCATCAGTCCATCCCCTCATCAAACCTGGACCGTGATGGTCGCGTAGATGTAGTCGATTGCGCGCACGGGCCTGACGGCCATGTTGACCCGGACGATGCCGAGCGCGAAGTCCTGCTGGGACGAGTAGACCTCCACCTTGAAGGCGGGGTCCTTGCCGTCCGTGGAGGGGACGATGGCGCCGTCCTTCTCCATCTGCACCAGCGCTTCCACCAGCTTCTGCTTCAGCGCGCTGCGCCCGTCCGCGTTGTTCAGCAACCCGATGAAGAGGTCGCCAATCATCTTCAGTGTCCGCACGGCCCGGTCCGCCACGCGGCGCACGTTGATCTGGTCGCCGTCGGTGGTGAGCCCGCGCACGACGATGGTGCCCCGGCCGCGCTCCGTCACCACCGGCACCACATAGCCGCGCAGGAAGGCCTTCTGGTCCTCCACCGTCAGCGCGGGCAGCTCGCCCACGCCGGACACGCGCTTGAAGGTGGGGGATTGATGCGCGGGCAGGCTGCCTACCAGCCCCGCCACCGCGCCCACCACGCCGTTGGGCGCTACGAGGACGAAGCGGTCACTCACCAGGTTGCTGGCGAGCTGCACGTGCTCGTCCGTGGTGCCCGTGGGCGGTATCTGGCCGAAGCCGAGGCGGCCCTTGCTGTCCCCACTCAGGCTGTTGCAGTGGCTGATGACGTCGCCGTAGACGCTCGTCACCTTCGTCCGGTCCCCGAAGTCCTGGAGGGCGGCCAGCACCATGTCCACGTCGGGCTCGTTGCGCAGCCGGTTCAGCGCGGTGGCGTAGTCGCTCGCGCTCCCATCCTTGCCGCCCGCCAGGGTGTACGTGCCCGCGGTGGGCCAGCCCACCGTCTTGGACGCGTCCACCTTCACGAACGACGAGCCGCCGTCCAGCCCCGCGGCCAGCGCGCCCGGGGCGAGGTTGCGGAACACCTCCGTGGCTCCGCTGGCCGGGTGCGTCACCTCCACGTCGAAGGAGACGGACTTGTCGATGTTGTTCCGGTACTCCACCTTCACGGTGATGCCGTTGGCCCAGGGGCCCGGGGCCCGAGCCGTCAACGTGAAGCCGGACTTCTCCGCCGTGGTCCCATTGGGCGCCTTGGTGGCGTCCCCGGGAAGGGGGATGGTGGCGGAGAGGCCCGCGCTCGCTGGCAGCGGGGAGATGACGAGCTCGGAGACGCCGTTGTCGAGCGCCTGCCGCGCCTCGGGGAGGCTGTAGGCGCTGGCGCGGCCCATGACTTCCACGAAGCGGGACCAGCTGCCCGCGCGGACCACCTTGCCCGGGTTGACCTCCGTGAAGCCCGTGATGCCCAGGACGCCGGACGGCGCGAGTTGCTGCGGCAGCACTTCCTTGACGACCGTTACCTGGACACCCGGAATGATGAGGCCTGTGGCCATACGCTCTCCGACCCTCGCGAACGAGGGGGTGGATGCTCCTGCTCAGGGTGCAGGTTCCCCGGACCACGTGCCTGGGCGATTCGTGCCCACCCCTCGCGGGGGCGTGGTCCTCTTCATGTTGGGATGAAGCCCGGTGGCGTGCGCGGCGTCGTGACGACGCGCCCGGTGTGCGGCGGCGGAAGCCTGTCCGCCGGTGCGCGGGCTAGGTGGCCGGCGTGCCCGCCGCCAGGACGTTGACGCCCGAGTTGCGCAGCGCGGTGAGCGTCGTATCCGCCAGACGCGAGGCCTCGTTGATGAGCGCCTTGCCCACGTTGATGAGCAGGTCGACGATGGCGGCGACATGCAGCGCGCCGGCGCTCGCGAAGTCGACGATGATGTTGAGGAACTTCTGGCCGGTGGTCGCCAGCTCGCGCGCCGAGTCCGGCAGCAGGTCCAGGGTCGAGGAGACCAGGTCGCGCCCCGCCTCGAGCACGCTCCGGATGGAGTCGATGATCTTGGGGTCGGTCAGGGGCTTCACGATGCTCTCTACCGACTTGAGCACCGTGGCCAGGACGTTGCGCACCGGCGTCCAGATGACGGCAATCTTCTCGGTGAGGCTCTTGAAGCCGTCGCCGCTGACCGCGAGGTAAAGCTTGTAGAGCGCCTGCTCGACCTTGATGGCCACGTTGTCGGCGGTGGCAAGGACGTTGGAGGCCGTGGTGACTGGATCCGGCATGACGATTCCCCTCGGAAGAGACAGCGCGCTGACTGCAATGGGAATGCTGCTGCGGTGAGTCCGAACCACTGTGCGTCTGAGCGACGAACCGAGGTAACAGTAGACAGGTTAACAGTCTGGAAGAAAGGGCTTACTGAGTAGGTCTAGAAAAAACAGAAACGCCCCCCTCGCGCGTTCGGCGTCAGCTCACTGCAGGGAGACGCTACTCAGGCTGGGTGCGGACCTGCTCCGCGCGCGCCTGGAGAATCGGGCGCACCACGCCGCGGAAGTGCTCCCAGGCGCTCGGGCTGGTGGGCGCTTCCACCATCCCCAGAATGCCGGAGAGCGGCACGTCCTGCGGGAGCCACGTCGCGCGGGACACGATGAGGACGGGCACCTTCGGAAACGACGGGTTGAGCAGCAACTCCCCGTAGATGCCCCAGCCGCTGATGTCCGGCAGGTCCAGGTCCAGCAAGAGGAGATGCGGAGGCGGGCCCGACTTCAGTCGGCCGAGCGCATCCAGCGCGTGGTTCGCGAGCTGCACGTCCCAGCCCTCGGCTTCCAGGAAGGCGCCCAGGTTCCGTGCGAAGAAGACGTTGTCATCCACGATGAGGGCGCGGGGACGCTGCGACTGCATGCCGCGAGTGTAGCCAGATTGCCCTTGTCACGAAATTCGCGAGAGGGCCTCGCGTGCCGCGGCGAGGCCGTTCGCACTCCAAGTACCTGCCCGCGGCCAGCGGAAGCCTTGTTCGCACGTCTGGGTTGTACGTTCGTCTGGGGTGGAAACAACCCGCCCTGTCACTCCGCGCGCAGCCTCACGGGGCCGAGGCCCTCCGCGCGGGGCAGCACCACGCTGAAGCGAGCGCCCTGGCCGGGCTCTCCGCCCACGTCCAGCTTGCCGCCATGCTCCTGGAGGATGCGCGCGGCGATGGCCAGCCCCAGGCCGGTGCCGCCGTCCTTGGTGGTGAAGTAGGGCTCGAAGATGCGGGCGCGGTGCTCGGGTGGAATGCCCGGGCCGCTGTCCTCCACCTCGATGACGGCGTCCGCCTCCGTGCCCTTCACGCGCACGCGCAGCGCACCGCCCTTGTCCTTCATCGCCTCCTCGGCGTTCTTCACGAGGTTCACCAGCACCTGCGTGAGCTGGTCTCTGTCCACCTTCGCCACCACGCCCGTCTGGAGCGTGGGAAGTATCTGGATGCCCTCGGGCGGTGCGGCGTACAGCGACAGCACGCTCTGCACCAGCTCGGACAGGTCCACCGGGGCGAGCTGCGGCTTGGGCATCCGCGCGAAGCGGCTGAACTCGTCGACAATCCGCCGCAGCCGGTCCACCTCCTCCAGCACCACGCCCGCGCTCTCCTTGAACATGTCCGGGAAGCGCGGGTGGCGGGCCTCCTGCGCGGCCAGCAGCGTCTCCAGCGACATGCGGATGGGCGTCAGCGGGTTCTTGATTTCATGCGCCAGTCGCCGCGCCACCTCCTGCCACGCGGCGATGCGCTCGCTGGCCACCAGCCGCTCGGTGGTGGCCCGCAGCTCCCCCGTCATGCGGTTGAACGTGCGCACCAGCTCACCCACCTCGCCGCTGGCCTCGACGTCCACCTGCGCGTCCAGCGCGCCCTCCGCCACGCGCCGGGCGCCCTCGGTGAGGGCCTCCACCGGCCGCGTCATCCACCGCGACACCAGCAGGCCCAGCAGCACCGCGAAGGCGCCGCCCAGCCCGGCCAGCAGGAGGAAGGCGCGCATGACGCCCTGCTCGGCCTCGCGTGCCGCCGCGCGGCTGAAGACGAGTCGCACCTTGGCCGCATCTCCCAGGGACAGCGTACGCGCCACCGTGGGGGGCTCCGCCTCGCCCGCGCGGGCCAGCTCGGTGTCGCCGGACACCAGCGACACCTGGGCCTGGGTGAGCCGCGCCAGGTGCTGCGCCAGCCCCTCGTCCAGCAGCACGCCGCCCACCGCCCACAGGCGCAGGTCTCCGTAGTCCACGGGGCGCGCGGTGACGAGCGCGGGAAGCTGGCGCAGGCCGGACGGCGTGCGCACTTCCACGCGCACCGGCACGGGCTTGGGTGCCTTCTCGCGCGTGACGGCGAAGAGGGCGGGGTCCGGGTCTCCGCGTCGCGCGGGCAGGTGGCCCGAGGAGAGCACCGTGCCGTCCCGGTCGAAGAGGGCCAGCACCGACAGGCCCCGGCTCTTCATCAGCCCCTCGGCGGTGCCGGCTTGAATGGCGCGGGTGGGACGCTCGCGCGCCTCGCGGGCCAGGTCCTCCATGGCGGGGCTGTCCACCAGCTCCTCCACCGCGCGGCGGGCGGTGGCGCCGGAGCGCTCCAGGGACTCCTGCGCGGAGGTGGTGGCGGCCTCCATGCGCGCGTCCAGCTCGCGCGACAGCGTGTCACGCAAGCGGGTGAGGGTGAGGGGCACCACCACCGCGAGCGGCACCACCGCCAGCAGGGCGAAGGCGAGCGCCAGCCGGGTCCTCAGGCGCATGCGGGGTTCCTCACGGACGGCCTCCGGTGGCCGTGCCCTCGGAGGGCGCGAGGTAGAGCCCGTCCATCGACGGCAGGCCCTGCGCGTCGAACTTGAGGCCGCCCACCTCGGGCACCGCGCGGACGCCCAGGCCCTGCGCGTACAGCGGCACCAGCGGCACGGACGGCGCCAGCGCCAGGGCCCGCTCTCGCGCGCGGGCGTCCCGGGCCCCCGCGTCCGCCAGGTGGCCGATGGCGGGCAGCTCCACGCCGAGCAAGTCCCTGCGTCCGCCCGCCTCCAGCACCACCGCCAGCGCGGGGCCGGGCACGGGGGGCAGCAGCAGCGCGTGCAGCATCAGCTCGAAGTCGCCCTTCGCCCAGCGCGCGCGCAGCGCCGCGCGCGGCATCGGCTCCAGGGCCACGGTGTAGCCGCGCTCGTGCAGCTTCACCTGGATGCGCTCGGCCACCGCGCGCTGGTCCTCCAGCGAGGCGTCGTACAGCAGCGTCACCGTGCGCGGAGCTCCAGCGGTGGGCGGCGTGGGGCGGGGCCGGGGCCCCTGCTGCACCAGCTGGGGCGGCAGCAGGTGGGGCATGGGCAGCGCTGGCGCGTGGACGAAGAGGCGGGTGAGGTCCTCGCGGTCGATGGCGCTCTCCACCGCCTGCCGGAAGTCCGCGGGCAGCTTGCGCGGAGAGAAGGCGAGGTAGGTGGCGTAGAGGGGCACGCCGGCCGTGGTGTCCGTCTCCGAGGAGACGCCCAGCTCCAGCTGCACCTGCCGCGAGGACCACAGGCGCGCCAGGCCCCGCTCGTCCGTGCCGGTGAGCAGCAGCCGGTCCAGGTACGGACGGCCCTGGGGCCAGGCGAGCTGGGCCTCCAGCGCGCCCCGGCCCGCGGCGCTGAAGGGGCCCGCGGTGGTGGCCGACACGGGCGCGGCCAGGGCCGGGTGGCACAGCGCGCGCTCCAAATCCGGCCACGGGAAGGACAGCGCCAGCTCCAGCGTGGCGCCGTTGGCGTTCACCTGCCGCGCCTCGCCGCGCACCGGGTAGAGCAGGGCGCGGTAGGGCGAGGCGGCCTCGGCGCTGGCCAGTCGCATCCACGCGCGGGCCAGCGCTCCGGCGGTGGCGGCGTTGGGCAGCGTGAGGCGCACCGACTGGGGCGTGGGGCGCGACAGCTCGCGCGCGAGCGCGGGAAGGACGGTGCCGTCCGGCATGACGCGGCACACCGGGCGCGACAGCAGGCCCAGCAGCGTGGCCTCCAGGGGCGTGTCGGCGAGCGCGGGCTCGCCCACCTCGGGAGGGCCGTCATGGGCCACGCGCAGCTCCCCGCCATAGCGGGGGCGGCCGGCGGCCAGCGCGGGCGCGGCGGAGAGGAGGAGGAAACACGCGAGGGCGGAGCGGAGCGTCATGGCGCACCGTGGCGCAGGAGGAAGAGCTCGCCGGTGCCGTCCGGCTTCGTCAGGCCCACCACCACCTCGCGGCGCTTGTCGCCGTCCAGGTCGGCCGTCACCACGTACAGCGCGCGGCCGGCGGGCAGTGAGCCCTGCCACAGCGGCTCGCGCGCGGTGGGGTCGTCCCCGGTGGAGGAGAACACGCGCAGCACGTCCGGCGAGGGCTGGAGCTGTGGCGAGGTGGTGAGCAGCTCCGGCGCCCCGTCGCCGTCCACGTCGCCCAGCGCGCTGCCCGCGCCCAGGCCGCTCAACCGCGAGGGCGCGGCACCGGCCCGTGCGTAGAGGGACGCGGAGCCGTCCGGGTGGACGAAGAGCAGGCGCGGCGGCACGAGGCTCGCGGTGGTGAAGGGCAGGGGCACCGTCTGCGAGCGCCCATCCGCCAGCCGCACCTCCGGAGCGAAGGCCGTCTGTCCGGGCACGAAGCTCCCGCGCTCGCCAGGGCCCAGCGGCACCGCGTCCAGCGTCCCCAGCGGCTTCAGCGTGCCACGCGCCTTGTCCAGCGAGAGCAGCTCGCCGTGCGCGTGCCGGGTGCTCCACGCGGCTAGGCGTGGTGGGCCCGACAGCACGGCCAGTGCGCCGAAGGGCTCGCGGGTGGTGGCGTTGGAGAAGGGCAGCGCGTCCAGCTCGCGGCGGGCCAGCAGCCGGCCGTCGGCGGCGAAGACGGACACGTCATGCTCGGTGAGGGCGGCCACCTCGTCCCGGCCGTCCCCGTCCAAATCACCCGCGGCCAGCGCCGCCAGCGGGTGCTCCAGCCGGGCCAGGGCCGCGCCCAGCAGTCGCACGCCCCGGGGGGCGGTGCCATTCGTCGCGGGCGCCGAAGTGGCCCCGATGGAGGCCAGCACCAGCACGGCCGCGTCCGCCTCCACTGCCTGGGCCAGCGCGCCCGCGGGCTTCGGCGGGCGGGTGGCCGTGCGGCCGGACCAGAAGTTCACCCAGGTGCCCAGCGCGTCGCCCCGGGCGCGCAGCTCACCGCCCTCCACGTCCAGCGTGAGCCGCACCAGCGTGCGAGCCCCTTGCGCGCGGGCGGCGGCCTCGGCGGCTTCCGTGGTGGGCGCGTCCACCACCACCGGCGCCAGCCCCAGGCCCGACAGCTGCGCCGCGAGCACCGTGCCCACGGCGCGCCGCAATTCGGCGGAGCCTCCGGACAGGTGCAGGGCCACGGGGGCTTCGGCGGGCAGCGCGCGCACCGCGTCCGCCAGCGACTTCGCGAGGCGGTCGACGGCGGAGGCGTCCTGTGGGGCGGGGGTGGGAGCGGACTGGGGGGCGGCGCCGGCCGCGAGCGCGGCCAGCAGCGGGGCGAGGAGCAGGGCTCGGCTCACAATCCCTTCCTGTTGCCTTCCTCGAGGAAGAACTGGTCGGTGGTCACCTGGCCGGGCGGGGGCGCCTCGGCGGTGGGCTGCGTGCCCTCCAGGAACGGCTCCAGCCGGCCCGGGACGGAGGCGCCGGCCAGCAGGCCGCTGACGGGGTCGATGCGCACCTGCACCACGCCGGGCGGTACCTCGAACTCGCGCGAGGGCAGCCCCTCGTGGGCCACGCGCATGAACTTGAGCCAGATGGGCAGCGCGGCGCGGCCACCCGACTCACCGCCGCCGAGCGCGGAGTTGTCGTCGAAGCCCACCCACGCGCTGGCCACCCAGTCCGCCGTGTAGCCGGAGAACCACGTGTCCTTGGACTCCTGCGTGGTGCCCGTCTTGCCGGCGGCGGGGCGGTTCAGCTCGCGCACCGCCTTGGCCGTGCCCTCCTCCACGACGCTGCGCATGAGCGACGTGGCGAGGAAGGCCACCGGCGGGGGCAGCGTCTCCTCGAAGGCGGGCTGGTGCTCCTCCAGCACCTTGCCCTTCGCGTCGCGCACGCGCAGCAGCAGCAGCGGCTCCGCGTAGCGGCCGTTGGCCTGGAGCGTCGCGTACGCGTTGACGGCCTCCAGCATCGTCACCTCGCCGGTGCCCAGCGCCAGCGTGAGGTTCTCCGGCAGCGGCGAGTGGAAGCCGGCCCGGCGCGCGAAGTCGATGACGCTGGCCGGGGTGAGCGACTCGATGAGGCGCACGGACACCGTGTTCTTCGACTTGGTGAGCGCCGCGCGCAGCGTCATCGGCCCCTCGAACTGGCGGTCGTCGTTCCGCGGCTTCCACGTCTTGCCCGTGTACGGGTCGCGAACGGCCTCGGGCGCGTCGTTCACCTTGGACAGCGGCGTGTAGCGCCCGCTGCCCATGGCGGCGGCGTAGAGGAAGGGCTTGAAGGACGAGCCCGGCTGCCGCTTCGCCTGCGTGGCGCGGTTGAAGGACGAGCGCTCCGCGTCATAGCCGCCCACCAGCGCCGCCACGTTGCGGTTCTCCGGGTTGATGACCACGAGGCCGCCCTGCACCACCGGCACCTGGTCCAGCGCGGCCTCCACGAAGGCCGGCGCGGGCGGCGCCTTGAGGACGCGCACGTAGACGAGCTGCCCCTTCGTGAAGACGTCGGCGATGCCCTTGGGCGAGGCCTTGTTCTTCTGTCGCGCCCACGTCGCGGTGGAGAAGGGCACCTCGGCGGTGCGGCCCACCAGGTCCACGCGGGCGATGTTCCGCTTCTCGTCCACCTCGGTGACGTAGCCGGTGAGGCGCAGCCCTTCCTCCAGCGGCTTGAGGCGCACGGCGCGGGCCAGCAGCTCCTCCTCGGTGCGCGCGGCCTCCTCCTCGGGCGTCAGCTCCGGGAGCTGCTCCTCGGAGCCGTCCTCCTCCAGCTCCGCCGCGCCCGGCTTCGCCTTCGGCTCCTCCTTCTCCGCCTCCGCGCGGGCCAGCGGCGACAGGTCCGCCACATAGCCCTGGTCCTTCTGCCGGCGCCCCGCCTCCTCGATTCGCGTGGCGATGAGCGCCCGGTAGCGCGTCCACTGCCCGTCCGTCAGCGTGCCCCGCGACCCGCGGTAGCCCTGGCGCCGGTCCACCGCCTCCAGGCCCTCGCGCACCGCCAGCTCGGCCGCGGCCTGCAGCTTCGGCACCATGGCGATGTCCACGCGCAGGCCACCCTCCATGACGGCCTTCTCGCCATAGCGCTCGATGAGGGTGCGGCGAATCTCCTCGCCGTAGTACAGGCCGATGGGCTTCTCCTTGCGCGGCGCCAGGACGATGAGCTTCTCGATTTCCGCCTCCGCCACCGCCGCCGGCACCCAGCCGTTCCTCGCCATCTGCCGCAGCACGTACGTCTGGCGCGACTTCGCCCGGGTGATGTTCGTTACCGGGTTGATGCGGTGGGGAATCTGCACGGTGCCCGCGAGCACCGCCGCCTCTCCGATGGCCAGGTCCTTCGCGTGCTTGCCGAAGTAGAAGAGCGCTGCCTCCTCCAGGCCGTAGCGGCGCTGCCCGTAGTAGGACTGGTTGATGTAGAGCGCGAGAATCTGGTCCTTGGTGAGCGCCTCCTCCACGCGCGGCGTGAGAATCCACTCGCGGGCCTTGCGCGTGAAGCTGCGCTCGGGCGTGAGCAGCAGGTTCTTCACCACCTGCTGCGTAATCGTGGACGCGCCGGACTTGCGGCTGCCGGGGATGAGGTTCTTGACGGCGGCGCGGGCCATGCCGAACGGGTCCAGCCCCTGGTGCTTGTAGAAGTCCGCGTCCTCGGCGGCGAGGAAGGCGTAGCGCACGTGGGGCGGCAGGTCCTCCACGCGAATGAGGGTGCGCCGCTCGTGGGCGAACTCCGCGCAGAGACTCCCGTCCGCGCACGTCACCTTGGTGACCTGCGGCGGCTGGTAGTTGCGCAGGGCATCCACCGAGGGCAGGTCCTGGCTGTAATAGAAGTAGCCGCCCACGCCGACGAGCAGCGCCAGCAGCAAGCCCACCACCCCGGTGATGAGCAGCCGCTTCGTCCAGCGCCAGAGCCGGGCACCGAACCCGGGGCGCGCGGGAGGCGTCGCGGGGGAGGGCGTGGAGGAGTCAGGCGAGGAGGGCGTCTGGGAAGCCGGGTTCATGGCGCTTTCGGAAGGGGCCTGCACGTTAGACCGGGGGGACGGGAACGGGAACCGGCCTGGAAGGCCGTCCCGGGACGGCCTCCAGGCGGGGAGGCGCTACGGCGCGAGGGGCTCGGGCACCCCGGGCGCTGGAGTCCCCCTCTCCAGACCCTCGGACTGGGGGACGTCCGCGCGGGCCAGCCGATTCACGCGGTCCCCGTTGACGCGCGCCTGGACGTAGCGCGGGGACAGGCGGGTGGCGGTGGCGTACGAGGCGCGGGCCTCGTCCACCCGGCCCAGCCGCTCGTAGGCCACCCCGAGGTTGTTGTGCACGTAGGCCACATGGGGGAGCAGGGAAGCGGCCCGGGCCAGCACGTCCGCCGCCTTCCCGTCCTCCCCCGCGCGCAGGTAGGCGAAGCCCAGGTTGTTCAGCGCGTAGCCATGCTCCGGGTCCAGGTGCACCGCCTGCTGGAAGCGGAGGATGGAGGCGGACAGCTGCCCCGCGCCCAGGTGGGCGCGGCCGAGCACCTGGTACACCTCCGCGTCCTCGGGGCCTCGCAGCACCGCCTCCTCGCCCACGTGCACGGCCTCCGTGTAGCGGCCCAGGGACACCAGCAGTCGTGCCTGCTGCACCAGCGCGCCGGCCTCCTCCGGGAGGAGTCGGCCCAGCCGCTCGTAGGCCAGCACCGCCAGCTCCGTCTGCCCGTTGAGGCGGGCGAGCCGGGCAGCCTGCGTCAGGGCGTCCGTGTCGGACGGGTCGTCATGCAGGGCACGGCGGCACTCGGTGAGGGCACCGGAGAGGTCTCCCAGCTCGCGCAGGGTGCGTGCCCGGGCCAGGTGGTCCACGCGCCGCCCGTGCGTGTGCGCCAGGGCGAGCCCCGTGTCCGCCGACGTCTCGCGCGCCACCTCGCTCGCCGGGGCCGGCTCCACGTGCCCGTCGTCCCGCGGCTCCTCCCGGGTGGTGGAAGGGGCGGCCGGCGTCTCCTGAATCAGGCCGTTGCCCGCGCCGCCCTCGTGCGGCCGCACCTGCTGGGCCACGGCGAGCCACGGGCGCCAGGAGGAGGGCAGGGGCACGTCGTCCCACGTGGCGAGTCCGAACGCCGCGAGGCAGGCGGGCAGCAGGGCCTTCTTCAGGGCAGGGGGCAGGGTGAAGGAGGGGGACGCGGCGGCCTTGCTCATCCTGCGACTCGTGGGGCTCATGGTGACGACCTCGACTTGCTGCGGTGCGCCCGGAAAGGGCGCGGCGGGGGCCGTGTGTCGGGCTCCCACCTGGGGGTATTGCGACGGCCATGCCAGAGGCTCCGCCCGGGGGGACGAGAGGGGGTGTGTCCCCCCAGCCACACGGAGGGGGAAAAGCGTGGCGGGGGCGCGGGTGTCATGCGACGGTCCGCGCGATGAAGATCGCCACCTGGAACGTGAACTCGGTGCGGGCCCGTCAGGAGCGGCTGCTCGAGTGGCTGAAGACCCGGCAGCCGGACATCCTGTGCCTGCAGGAGCTCAAGTGCTCGGACGCCGACTTCCCCATGGAGGCCGTGCGCGAGGTCGGCTACCACGCCGTCACCCACGGGCAGAAGACGTACAACGGCGTCGCCATCCTCGCGAAGGAGGAGCCGCGCGACGTGGTGAGGGGGCTGTCGGACGGCGTGGATGACACGCACTCGCGCCTCATCGCCGCGACGGTGGGCGGCATCCGCGTGGTGAGCGCCTACGTGCCCAACGGGCAGTCCGTCGACTCCGAGCAGTACCACTACAAGCTCCAGTGGTACGCACGGCTGCGGAAGTACCTGGACACGCGCCACCAGCCGGGCGAGCCGTTGGTGCTGGGTGGCGACTGGAACGTGGCTCCCGCGGACATCGACACGTATGACCCGAAGGAGTGGGAGGGCCAGACGCTCTTCACCCAGAAGGAGAAGGACGCGCTCCAGCACGTGTGCGACTTCGGCCTGAAGGACGCCTTCCGCCAGCTCTACCCGGACGTGCAGAAGTTCTCCTGGTGGGACTACCGCATGCTCGCCTTCCCGAAGAACCGCGGTCTGCGCATCGACCACCTCTACGTCTCGGCGCCGCTCGTTCCGCGCGTCGTGCAGGTGGACGTGGACCGCGAGGAGCGGAAGGGGAAGCAGCCGTCCGACCACGCTCCGGTCTGGCTGGAGCTGCGCGGATGACCCGCCGCCCGGGGCTGTGTTCAAGCCCGGTGGAGGGTGCGTCCAGGGGGCGTGCAGGGAGCAGAAGACCCTCCGCTTGCGCGTAAGCGGGGCGCGGCTTTGTGAATCCTCCTGGACATCCGCCTGCCCCGTGAAGCCGCGGGGCGGCGGGCCAGGGATATGAGTGCATCGTGGATTCGACCAGGGCTTCGGAACCAGAGAGCGAGCCGACCTCGGCCGGATTCGCGGCCATGCTGGACGGCGTGGGCCACGGCGTGGTGGCGGTGGACCGCGAGTGGCGCCTGTCCTTCGTCAACGCGTGGATGGAGCGGGTGCTCGGGCGCTCGCGCCAGGAGCTGCTGGGCCGGGAGCTCTGGACGGAATTTCCAACCCTGCGGACCAGCTCCTTCGGTGACGTCTACCGGCGCGCGATGCGCGACGGCGTCGAGGTGGTCCACGAGGACTTCGTCCCCAGCTCCAACGCCTGGTTCGAGTCGCGGGCCTCGCCCTCGGCCACGGGGCTCATCCTCTTCATCCGGGACGTGACGGAGCGGCGCCGCGCCGCGCAGGCCCTGAGCGAGAGTGAAGCGCGCTTCCGCAACATGGCGGACAACGCCCCCGTCATGCTGTGGGTGTCGGATGAGACGGGGGCCTGCCTTTGGCTCAACCGCCAGTGGCATGACTACACCGGCCAGTCGGAGCAGGCGGGACTGGGGCTCGGGTGGCTGGACTCCGTCCACCCCGAGGACCGCGAGCGGACGGCGGAGGCATTCCTTGGGTCGAATGTGAGCCGCGAGCCGTTCCGCGTGGAGTATCGCATCCGCTCGCGCCACGGCGAGTACCGCTGGGCCATCGACGCCGCGAGCCCCCGGCTTGGCAGCTCCGGCGAGTTCCTGGGCTACATCGGCACCGTCACCGACATCCACGAGCGCAAGCGCAGCGAGGAGCGCCTGGCCTTCATGTCCGAGGCGAGCCGCATCCTCGCCGAGTCGCTCGACTACGAGGCCACGCTGGCGCACGCCACCGAGCTCGCCGTGCCCACCCTGGGGGAGTGGTGCATGCTCGACATCCTCGAGGAGGGCGGCGGCATCAAGCGGGTGAAGGTGTCCTGCGTGGACCCCACGCTGGACGCGCTGGTCCGCGACACCGTGCGCTTCCCGCCCGCCGTCACGGGGCATCCCAGGCACTCGCCCAGCCGGGCCCTGGTGGAAGGCCGGGCCATCCTCGTCGAGGACGCGGGCGACGACTACAAGCAGCAGGCGGCCTTCGGCCCCGAGCACCTGGCGCACATGCGGGCCATCGGCTTCCAGTCGGTGATGTCCGTGCCGCTGGTGGCGCGTGGCCGCACGCTGGGCGTCCTCACCTTCCTGGCCATCGCTCCCGGCCGGCGCTTCACCCAGGCCGACCTGGAGACGGCCGAGGACCTGGCACGCCGCGCCGCGCTCGCCGTGGACAACGGCCGGCTGTACCGCGAGGCGCAGCAGGCCGTGCGCGTGCGCGAGGAGTTCCTCCAGGTGGCCAGCCACGAGCTGAAGACGCCCCTCACGCCGCTGTCGCTCAAGCTCCAGATGCTGGCCCGCGCGGCGGAGACCTTCCCGCGCGAGCGCTTCCCCCGGCTGCCGGGCGACGTGGAGATGATGCTCCAGCAGGTCAAGCGCCTGTCCTCGCTGATGGACGAGCTGCTGGACATCTCACGCATCAACGCCGGGCGCTTCTCGCTGACGCTGGAGGTGATGGACCTCTGCTCCCTGGTGCGGGACACGATGGGCCGCTTCGAGCCCGAGGTGCTCCGCATGGGCGGCCGGCTGGTGGCGGACGTCCCCGACGCCCTGGTGGGAGTGTGGGACCGGCAGCGGCTGGAGCAGGTGATGACGAACCTCTTGTCCAATGCCCTCAAGTACGGCGGAGGCCGGCCCGTCCAGGTGCGGGTGTGGGAGGAAGGGGGCGTGGCGTGCATGGTGGTCCGGGACGAGGGCATCGGCATCTCCCCGGAGGCGCTGCCGCGCATCTTCGAGAAGTTCGAGCGCGCGGTGAGTGAAAGGCACTACGGCGGCCTGGGCCTGGGGCTCTACATCACCCGGCAGATTGTCGAGGCCCTGGGCGGCACCATCCGCGCGGAGAGCGTGAAGGACCAGGGCTCCTCCTTCACCGTGGAGCTGCCGCTGACGCCGCGCCCCGCGGGCCCCGGCACACCTGCCACCGGGGCCCGCTAGAGGCACTACGGCATCACTACGGCAGCATTGACCTGTCGAACCGCAGCGGCGTGCGGCTGCGCGTCTGCGGCTCGGCGCCGAGCCAGGCCACCGTCACCTCATTCACGTCCTGGAGCTTCTTGAGGTCGCTCTCGGAGACGATGACGACCAGCCGGTCCTGGCTCGGAGCCCAGGTGTCCCCCAGCCGTACGCCGTTGACGTAGATCTCCGGCGAGGCGCTGCGCTCGAGGTTGCCGAGCGGCTCGGCCGTCCGTACTTCGATGGCCACGGGCTCGGCACGGTCGGCGAGCAGGCCCTCGCCCGCCATGCGTGCCAGCTCGGAGTCCCCTCGGACGCGGCGCACCGCCACCGAGCGCAGCTCCACGGGCCGGGGTGCCTCCGGGCTGCTCGTTCCGCCAGGCGAGGTCTGGAGCCGGGCCGGCGTGGCCTCGGCGGGTGGGTTGTTGGAAGCCTTGTCCGCCATGGAGCCGGGCTCCTCCGCGCAACCGGTGAGCGCGGCGCAGGTGAAGGCCAGGGCCAGCAGCCGGCTAGCGCGAGAACTCGACGTCGTCGACATAGATTTCTCCAGTGGTGGGGCTGTTGAAGATGAAGCGGACCGTGTCGACGTTGTTCAGCGGCAACCCGGAGTTGTTCATGATGAAGGTATGCAGGGGCACTCGCACGGACGTCATCACCGTGTGGGTGAAGCCGTAGGGGTGCGGGTAGGGCTTGGGGATGGTGTCGAACTTCGCCACGGTGGTGCCGCGGGTGATGCCGCCGCCCACCAACTGGATGGTGAAGTCCTGGCTGCCGGCGGCCGGGTTCAGGGCCGACGTCGTCCTGGCCACGCGGAAGGCGACCACCTCCAGGCCCGTGGTGTCGCGCAGGGCCACGGGCACCGTGTGCGTTGCCGTGGCGGTGCCGGCCGTCCAATTCGCACGGACCACCTGCGTCTGGTGGGGCGCGGGGTTGTTGACGCTGGCCAGGGTGAGGGCGCCCGCGCCGGTGAAGGCCGCCGCGTTGCCGCTCACCAGCCGCAGGTGCTGGTTCTCATGGTGCGTCGGGTAGATCTTGAACCCGGAGAAGGAGGGGAAGACCAGCCGCCCGCGCATCATGTCGCCGTACACCACCTCGTTCTTCAGGTGCAGCCGGGTGAAGGCCGCCAGCCACGCCTCGCCAATGCGCTGCTGGTTGGCGGCGGCGATGAAGTCCTGGCGCGCGGGGGAGGAGTCGTCGCCGTCCAGCGCCCACACCGTGTTGAAGAAGTTGTGGTTGGCGCCGTAGACGTCGATGCTCGACTTCGTCCCCAGGGCCCGGTCGTAGATTTTCGTGCCGGACAGGCTCGACACATCGCCGTCCGCCGCGGGCAGGATGACGAAGTAGGGCACCGCGGCGGGCAGCGTGTGGGCCTGTCCGTCCACCGGAGCGATGGACGACACCGAGCCGATGTTGAACGTCGTGTTGAGCATGTACGCCGCGACGGAGGCCTCGCCACCGCGCGAGTGGCCGGAGATGGAGATCTTCGTCATGTCCACCTTCCCGGTGAAGCGCCCCGCGAAGTAGTTCGGGTACGTGGGGAAGGTGGCCGCGTTGTTGAGGTGCGACCACAGCTCCAGGTGCTTGAGGATGAGCGTGCCGCGCTCGGTAATCCACTGCGGCACCGGGCCCGTCAAGTCGTACGCGTCGATGGAGATGGCGATGATGCCGTGGCTGGCCAGGTTGTCGAGCAGCCGCATGTAGCCTTCATGGTTGCGCACGCGGTTGGTGCACGTGGCATGCGTCTGGCCGGCGTTGCGGCAGAAGCCATGGTTGCCGTGCTCCATGATGAAGATGGGGTGCGTGCCGGCGGCCACCGCCGTGCCGACTCCCGCCACGGTGGCCGGGTAGCGAATCACCGCGCGCAGGTCCACGTTGGACGCGGCGCCCATGGTGGGGAAGAAGTTGTCGGTGCTGTAGCTGTCCTGCCCGACGGGGAAGGTGCCCAGGGTGTACGGGTCCTTGCCCGCCTCGAAGCCGATCTGGTCCGCGCCGTCCAGGAAGTCGAGCGCGCTGTTGTACTGGCCGTCGGTGGAGAAGGCCGCGGCGGTGTTGGCCACCGTGGAGCCGAAGTCCACCACCACGTCGTACTTGCCCACGTTCAGCGGCGCGTTCCAGATGATGGTGTCGGTGCCGTTGATGCAGCCGGCCTTCACCGGGTGGATTTCGATTCCGCCGGACACGTCCACCAGGGTGTTGTTGGCGCCCCACTGGATGGGGTTGCGGTGGTTCACCACGTAGTAGGCGGCCCACGTCCCGCCGGGGTGGCCCGCGGGGACGTACGTCGGGTCCACCGCGCCCCAGACGGGGTCGTTGGTGTCCGCGAAGGCGTCCGCGAACTCGAAGTACGGGAAGCCAGGCACCGGGCGGCCGGCGATGTCCATGGTGGGGCCGCCGATGGGGTAGATGAGGTACAGGACGTAGCCGGTGTCGATGCCGTACGACACCACGTCCAGCCGGCCGAGCTGTCCCTGCGGCGGCTCGAACTGGAGCCGGCGCACGACGATGTCGTAGACGCCGCGGCGCTGCAGGGTCTGCTTCCACACGGGCGCGGTGAAGCGGCCGGCGCTGTCGGCGAAGACGCGCTCGACGGCGGGGGCGAAGTTCTCGCCGGTGACGTCGGTGAGGGTGTCGCCCTCGCGCCAGGCGCGCTGGTTGGGCACCACCGCCACCTCCAGGGCCTCACCGGCCTGGAAGCCGCGGCCGCTGACGTACATCTCCGAGCCGTTCGCCTCGCTGGCGTTGAGCAGGCAGCCGGAGTCGTTGGACGCGAAGACCAGGGGCGCGTCGGCGACGAGCTTGAGCGGCAGGCGGAAGCCTCCCTCGGCCGCACCTACCGGCAGCTGCATGGGAGGGGTGGTGCCCTTGGCGTCCCGCGCCACCGGGTGGACGGAGACCGTCAGGGTGCGCCCCTCGAGCGCCTTCATGGCCTCCTCGAAGTCGCGGAAGCGGAACGGCGCCTCCTTGAAGCGGGGCCGGTCGCTGCAGCCCACGACGCCGGACTGGTACCAGAGGATGAACGGCTCTATCTGCCCCCGCGCGTTCGTCATGGCACGGCCGAAGGCCACCGCCCGCTCCAGGTTGGGCAATTCGGCCTCGTCCACGCCCATGCGGAATTCATAGACGGTGTTCGGCTTCAGCCCCACCACGCCGACGTGCAGGGACTGGCCGATGGTAAGGGACTCAATGGGATTGCCCTGTGTGTCGACAGGGTAGACCCCCGGTTCCTTGGGGAGCACGTTGAACGACGCTCCTGCGTGACTGCTGTTCTCGCGGATGACGCCACCGGCGACAGCCGCGGACAGCAGGACGCAGAGCCATGCGAGACGCCTCATGGGAACTCCTGACCTGTATGGGTGTAGTGCTGCGAATGCAGGGACTGCATGCAGTGAACGGGGTTCCCGGGATTTCTTCCTCACTCGTTGCGACTTCCCGCGCGCCCGGGGCATAGATTCAGCCCCCATGGCCATGATTCGACTCGACTGTACGAAGTGCGACCGGACGTACGCGCCGGGCGTCGTGCTGAACCTGTGCACCGCGTGCAGCGCGCCGCTGTTCGCCCGGTACGATTTGGAGCGCGCGGCGCGCACGCTGCGGCCGGAGGCACTGGCCACGCGCGAGCGCTCCATGTGGCGCTACCACGAGGTGATGCCGGTGGAGGACCCGGCGCAGTGGCTGAGCCTGGGCGAGGGCTGGACGCCGCTCTTGCGCGCGCCCCGGCTGGGCGCGCGGCTGGGCATGAAGCAGGTGTGGGTGAAGGACGAGGGCGGCAACCCGACGGGCTCGTTCAAGGCGCGCGGGCTGTCCGCGGCGGTGACGATGGCGAAGGTGCTGGGGGCGAAGGCGGTGTGCCTGCCCTCGGCGGGCAACGCGGGCAGCGCGCTGGCGGCCTACGCGGCGCGCGGCGGGCTGGAGGCCCACGTCTTCGTGCCGAAGGACATCGCGAGCCTCTTCCTCATGGAGACACGCGCGTACGGCGCGCACGTGGAGACGGTGGAGGGGCTGATTACCGACGCCGGGCGGGTGTGCGCGGGGCTGGCGAAGGAGCACGGCTGGTACGAGTGCGCCACGCTGAAGGAGCCCTACCGCGTGGAGGGCAAGAAGACGATGGGCTACGAGCTGGCGGAGCAGCTCGGGTGGACGCTGCCGGACGTCATCCTCTACCCGACGGGTGGAGGCACGGGGCTCATCGGCATGTGGAAGGCCTTCGAGGAGATGGAGGCCATGGGGCTCATCGGCTCGAAGCGGCCGCGCATGGTGGCGGTGCAGGCGGAGGGCTGCGCGCCGATTGTGAAGGCGCACGAGGAGGGGAAGCCGGACGCGCCGATGTGGCAGGGCGCGACGACGCACGCGCACGGCCTGCGGGTGCCCAAGGCGCTGGGTGACTTCCTGATTCTGCGCGCGGTGAAGGAGAGCCGGGGCACGGCGGTGGCCGTGACGGAGGCGGAAATCATCCAGGGCGTGAAGGACATCTCCGCCGCGGAGGGCCTCTTCGTCGCGCCGGAGGGCGGCGCGTGCGTGGCGGCGCTGCGCAAGCTCCAGGCGGCGGGGCAGGTGACGCCCGACGAGTCCGTGGTGGTGTTCAACACCGGCACGGGCTTCAAGTACGTGGAGAACATGGCCCCGCTCTGGTGACGCGGGGCCGCGCCGCGAAGGGCCGCTACTGGGTGAGGTAGAAGACGCCGAGGCACATCTCGTCGTCGGTGCCCTCGCCCCAGCGGCGCTCGGTGGCGCCCGGGGCGCTGTTGTCCCAGTGGCACTCCACCGTCAGCCGGTCCCCGTTCCACAGCTGCACGGGGCGCTGGAGGGCGTAGCTGCCCTGCCAGTGGAAGTCCCAGCGGGGGATGTCGAGGATGCACGTGCGTGCGCCGGAGGGATGCTGGACCTCCGCGCGCGCGTGCGTGCCCCGGGTGTGCATGTGCAGGGCGGCCGAGTGGACGGTGATGGGGACGTTGTTGACGAAGACGCCCTCGCTGATGAAGGACATGAAGGGCGTGGGCTCCATGGACCAGACATGGGTGGTGTCCTCCGCGCCGGCCGCGATGCGCATGGGGACCTTGTCGCTGACCCAGTCGGGGTTGGTCCACGGCTGGACGATGGCGACCTTCTTCACGGTGTCATCCACCTTGAAGGCGACGGAGGTGCGGTCCGCCGAGGCGCGCTGGCCGTGGTCGTTGTAGTGGACCTGGAGGATGACCTTGGAGCCGGGCTCGACGCGCAGGCCGGTGTCCTCGGGGAAGTCCTGGCCGAGGCTGCCGGGGGCCCAGCCGCCGAGCCACGTGGCGCGGCGGGCGTCTCCTCCCGGGCCGCCGAAGCAGGTGTAGCCGGGGCCCGCGGAGGCGTCATCGAGCGCCTGGAAGCCCGAGACCTGGGCGGGCTTCGCGAGGAAGGCGATGACGTGGTGGACGGTGGCGCGGTTGCCCGGGTCGGCGCGGAAGCCGGTGATGTAGCGCGTCCGCGTCTCAGGCCAGTCGATGATGAAGCAGCGGTAGTCGTCCGGGGCCTGCGTGGGGAGATAGGACTCCGGCATCTGCAGGACGACGTCCGCGCGGGACAGGCCTCCGGTGGGGGTGGCGGGAGCGACGGCGTCGGCCGCGCTGCCCTCGGCGGCGCCCTCGTCCACCCAGCGCGTGAGCACGGCCTGCTGCGCGTCGTCGAGCGAGCGGTCCTGCTTGTACGTGGAGCAGTCCTCGGACGGGGGCCAGGGCGGCATGGTTCCCGACTGGACGGAGGCCTTGATGGCGGCGCGGTGGGCGAAGGCGTCGGCGTACGTCTGGAGGGCGAAGGGAGCGATGCCGCCCTCGGTGTGGCAGGCGCCGCACTTCGCCTGCACCACGGGCGCGACGTCCTTGTGCCAGGTGGCCGGCGTCTGGGGCTCGGTGGGCGTGGGGTCGCCGTCCCCTCCGCTGCATGCGGCGAGGACGGCGAGACAGGCGCCCGCGAGCAGGCGGAGGCGGGACGTGCGGGACATGGAGACCTCCACTGCGCGGACGCCCGCACGAGGCGGGCCGGGCAGCATCGCGCACTTCAGGGGTCCGCCGCGAGTCCCGCCTGGCCCTCCCTCAACTCGAACCGCGTCGTGCGCCGGGCGGTGACCTGGGGCTCGTGGTCCGGACAACGTTGGACTCCTTCGCGACCGCGCCATTAGGCTCATGGCAGGTGCAACGAAAGGGCGTCTGGATGAACACGCGCAGTTGGGTGTGGGTGGCTTTCGTCGTGCTGTGGGCCGGCTGTGCGAGCCCTGCCCGGACACCCGCCGACGCGGGAATGCCCCAGGACGCCGAGGTGAAGCCGGGGATGTCACGGCGGGCGATGCGGCTGTGGCTTCGCGCGGACCAGGGCGTGGTCGCCAGCGACGGCAAGGTCTCCCGCTGGAAGGACCAGAGCGGCGGCGGTCGTGACGCCATCATGAGCAGCGTGCCGCGCCAGCCCTCGCTCCGGCGCGGTGCGCTGAATGACAACCCGGTGGTCCATTTCGATGGGGCCCAGTCGCTGTATCTGGAGGCTCTCGTGGAGCCCACGGTCTTCACGGTCTTCGTGGTCGGGAAGAACAACGAGACGGAGGAGCATGCCTTCAGCATGATTCTCGGCCCCGGCGGGAACGAGGCCAACAACCAGCTGCGCTGGCAGAACGGCACCGAGGTGCTGGCGGTCGGAACGGGAAACAACATGCCCGTCGTCAGGACGTCCATCGGCGACACGCGGACCTGGCACCTGCTGACGCTCCACTATGATGGGTCGACCTTGCGCCTCTACAGGAATGGCAAGCCTGTCGGGAACCACGACTTCTCGACCCAGGGCCCGTGGACCTTCGCGCAGGTCGGCGGGTATTACAGCGAGCACTTCGCGAAGGCCGACCTGGCCGAGGTGCTCGTCTACGACGACGCGCTCCTCGGCGGCGAGCGCGAGGCCGTGGAGCACTACCTCAAGAGCAAGTACCGGCTCGATTGACCCCGGCGGGGGCGCGCCTTCACGTGTCCACCGTCAGCTCAGGTCTCCTTGTGGTCCCTCGAGGTGGGCCAGTGCGACTTCAACCTGCTCCCGGTAGAGGGGCACGACCTCCACGCTGAGCACGGACTCCAGCACCGCGCGCGCTCCTTCAATATCTCCTGCTTCCTTGCGCCTGTTGGCGTCGGCCAGGGTGCGAGAGAGGCGCCGTGAGCCGTCTCGTATTCTTCGGTTGAGCTCACGTACCAGCGCGGTGGCGGTTGCGGGAGCGGAGAGGGCGTCCAGCGCTTCGGCGTCGCTGACAGCCAGGTCTCCAGCAACCCGGCGCAGCAGTTCGCGGAAGTCGTCAGTCAACTCCAGTGTCTCGCCGCGCTGCAGCCGTTGGCCCCACTCAATCAGCCGATCCCAATCACGAGCCTCGACCATCCTGGTCACCGAACCTTCTGCCAGCGGTGCTTTTGCAGCAACGTATCCAGCCTGCGCCGGAGCGAAAGGCGGGACTCGCGCACCTGCTTGTCATGGACGGATTCTACCTCTCCACATCCATGGAGTTGTCCGTTCGCCGACCACACTGGTAGGTTCTTCGCCCCATGCGGATGTCCTTGCCCGGTCGGTGTGCCTTGCTGCTGGTTCTTGTTGCAGCCGTCGCGTCCGCCCAGGGCCGCGACGGGGGCAACGTGCGGACCCTGTTGTTGTCCGAGAGCCCTGACGACGCCACCCACCGTATCTATGTGAAGGGGCAGGTGGTGACGGTCCTTCAGTTCGAGATGCCCTGCGATCCGACGCGGACGAAGCTTCTGGGATGGGAAGGTCGGTTCGAGCAGGTGGGGATTCTCGGCCGGATGGTGGTCCTGAAACCCCTGCGTGACTTGGACCCCGATGAAGGAATTCCCCTGCTCGTAACGCTCGAGAGCGGAACGGAGGTTCCATTCCTCCTCAGGCCGTTGGACCCGAAGGGAGGACGGTGGCCGGACCAGCAGGTGAACGTATTCAAGGACCGCGAGAGCTACGAGGCCATGTCCTCGGCCCTGAACGATGCGCTCAAGGAGAAGCGGGCCCTCGCGGATCAGGTCGAGCGCTACCGCAAGGAAGAGACCTCCGAGGACCACGCCCTGGCCGCGTTGCTGGTGTCGGGGGCCGTGAGGCAGACCCCGTTCAGGCTCTCGTCCCAGGTCTCAGGTAAGGACGAGGGCGCGAGCATCGACGCCCTCTTGTTTCGAGGTCGGGGCAAGGCCGCAGTGGTGTTCAAGGTCTTGAACCTTGATCCGGAACAATCGTGGCGCATGAAGACGGTGCGCCTCGTGACCGAATCAACGGGAAGAGACCGGGCGTTGGCCTTCCGCGCGACGGCCTCTTCCCTCACTCCCGGCGCATCCGGTGTGATTGCCATCGTCGTGGACAAGGGCGCTTTCGTGGATGAGGGCAAGGTGACGAACCTCATCCTGGAGGTCTACCGGCACGATGGGGCTCTGCAGGCCTACATTCCACTGGCTCACCAACTTGCCGGGAAGTAAGAGCGGACCATGTGCTCCCGTCGACTCGCGCTCCTGGGCCGCGCCGTGCTGCTCGTGACGTCATTGGGGTGCACGACTCCCGGTGGCGTATCGCTTCGGGCGGATGGAACCCCGGGGCCCGAGGAATGCTCGCAGAAAGCTCGCGAGGCCATGCGCTATCTCCGGCTGTTCGTCGGGGAGGCCGCGCAGGCCGAGCTCGACGCGAATCAGGGCATGACAGACTTGGTCACGCTGTACGAAGGCCCCGTCGAAAGCATGCTCATTGATGACCTTGGCTTGCTTGACGCGCCTGCCCGACTCTACGGACGGGTCTGGACGGATGGTCCGCAGGTGGTCATCCGGTATTACGAAGCCCAGCCGCTGGATGGGGGCGACACGGTGCCCATCTGCGCGGTAGCCCGGCTCGGGCTGGGGCAAATGAGGAAGCGGCCTGACTCCAAGCCCGGGACCGCCATCCTTGGGTCCTCGCGGGCAGCAGTCTTCATCGTCGACACCTTCAGGTGAGGCACGGCTCCGTGCCTGCCTCACGCCGCGACGCGTGAAGTCCCTCACGTGTCCACCGTCAGCTCCGTCCAGGCGGAAGCCACGCGCATCTCCAGCACGCCGCGCTCGAACTTGAACGACAGCGCCCCCGCCACGCTGCTCGCGTAGGGCAGTCCGTACACACGAATCGTCTCCTCCGTGCGTGACAGGGGCAGCCGCCCCTCGACCCGCCGCGTCAGCTTGAGCACGCCCTCGCCCAGGCTTCCCTCCACCACGGTGAGTCGGAAGTCGCCGTACCCGTCCCCCACGTCCTCGTAGAGCCGCCCGTGAATCTCGGGGGCGGCGTGCAGGTGCCACTCCAGGTGGTCCCAGTTGGCGGTGGTGGTGTGCTTCGCCGGCCGTGTCAGCGTCACCGCGCCGCCCGCGCGCAGCCAGAGGGGCACCGTGTCCAGCGCACCCTCCGCGATGACGTGCCGGCCGCCTTCCTGAATCGAGCCCGGGTGGTCCAGCCCGGGCCACTCCATCCACAGGCCCTCCGGCAGGTACGCCAGCCGCTTCGTGTGTCCGGGGCGCACCACCGGCGCCACCAGCAAATCTCCACCGAAGAGGAACTGGTCGTACGCCGTCACCGCCTCCCTGTCCTTGGGCGCGTGCATCACCAGCGGGCGCAGCGCGGGCAGCCCCGTCTCCGACGCCTCGTGCATCAGCGTGTAGAGCGTGGGCAGCAGCCGGTAGCGCCGCTTCAGTGCCTCGCGTGCCAGGGACAGATAGGGCTCGCCGAAGCGCCACGGCTCCTGCGGCTGCGTGCCCTTGCCGGCGTGGTTGCGCATCAGCGGGTAGAAGGTGCCCGTCTGCATCCACCGGACGAGCAGCTCGCCACTGGGCATGCCGATGAAGCCGGGGATGTCCACGCCCGTGAAGGGCACTCCCGACATGCCCAGCCCCACCAGCATGGGAATGGACGTCTCCAGCTGCGTCCAGTGGCTGGAGTTGTCCCCCGTCCACACCGCCGCGTAGCGCTGGATGCCCGCCGAGCCCGCGCGCGTCAGCAGGAAGGGCCGGGCCTCCGGGCGCATCTCCCGCAGGGCCTCCCATGCTCCCTTCGCCATGCCCATGGCATAGACGTTGTGGACCTCCAGGTGCCGCTTGTCCCCGTGCCGGGCGTCGTACGGCAGCGTCTTGCCTTCCACGGTGCCCACGCCTTCTGCGCGCTCGTTGGCGATGGTGAAGAGGCCCACGTCGGGCTGCACCGCGAAGCAGGACGGCTCGTTCATGTCGTTCCAGAAGCCGGCCACGCCCAGCGCCACGAAGTCACGGTGCAGGCCGCCCCACCAGCGCTGCACCTCCTCGCGCGTCAGGTCCGGGAAGACGGCGGGGCGCGGCCACACCTCGCCCACCAACACGTCGCCCCGGTCATAGCGCACCAGGTAGTCGCGCTTGCGCGCCTCCTCGTACACGGTCCACCCCGGCTCCTGCTTCAGCGCGGGGTCGATGATGGTCACCACGCGCACGCCCTCGGCGGCGGCGTCTCGCACCAGCGCCGCCGGGTCCGGGAAGCGGGTCCGGTCCCACGTCCAGACCTTGTACGTGTCCATGTAGTCGATATCGAGGTACACGCAGTCCAGCGGCAGGTCCCTGGCGCGGTAGCCCCGGATGACGCCCCGCACGTCCTGCGCGTTCTCGTAGCCCCAGCGGCTCTGCTGCGCGCCCAGGCTCCACAGCGGTGGCAGCGGCATGCGGCCGGTGAGCGTCGTGTAGCGCCGCACCACGTCCGCCGGGCGAGGGCCGGTGATGAGGTAGCAGTCCAGCTCAGGCCCCCAGGATTCCCAGGCCAGCTCGCTTCCGTCCGCCAGCGCCACGTCCACCTCGGAGCGCCAAGTCTCGTCCAGGAACATGCCCCACGCCACGCCGTCGCGCAGGCCGACGAAGAAGGGGATGGACTGGTAGAGCGGGTCGGTGTCCGGGTGGTGCGGCATCACGTCCGTGTTCCAGAACGTGAAGTGCATGCCGCGCTTGTCCAGGGGGCCCACCTTCTCGCCGAAGCCCAGGTAGGCCTCGCCTGGAGGCGCGTGCAGCGTCAGCCAGGAGCGGTGGGTGCTCATCGGGTAGCCAGACTTCGTCTCGCCCGCCACGCGGGTGCAGCGCGCCAGCTCGCGCCCGTCCGCGTCCCCGAAGCTCCAGGTGCCACGGTCCGTCGCCAGCTCCAGCGTCACGCCCTCGGCGCGCACCCGCACGCGTCCCTCCTCGCGCGTGACGTCCAGCGGGCGGAGCCCGTCCGCGGACACCACGGCCCAAGAGCGTTTCGCGGGCAGCTGGGGATGCAGGAAGCCGACGGTGGCGGACGTCGGCGCGTGGCGGAGTCGCAGCACGCCGGGGAGGGGACAGGTGACTTCGAGGGTGGCCCGGGGGCCCCAGGACCGCAGGCGGGCAGGCTCGACGGTCAGCTCTTCGATGCGCATGCGGGGATTGTACGGAGGGCACACGGCCAAACGGCGAGACTTGAGTCTCAGAACCGTGGGAGATGTTCTTCCCGGACACCTGACTCCGCCCGAGAGGGTGTGCAAGGTCGTGCAGGAACTGGACGCGGCTGGCGGA